>JAFYBM010000199.1 GCA_017540225.1 Oscillospiraceae bacterium
TCTCGAATGCGGCATCGACCTTTGCGATTGCGCGCTTGGCAGGATCGGTCTCGCCCCAGCTCTTGTCAGCCGTTCCGACACCGAACATATCTGTGCCGTCGCCGCCCATGGTGTGCCACCAACTCAGCGCAAATTTCAGATGCTCCCGCATTGGTTTTCCGTCGATGATCTCATCGGGATTGTAGTATTTGAACGCAAGCGGATTGGTGCTATCCTTGCCTTCATACTTAATCTTCGGAATGCTGCTGAAAAACTCACTCATACTTTTTTCCTCCGTAATCAGTTTACTGATATATCATCGAAGCAGAAATGCATCTGGTTCCCGTGAGCTGTTCGCTCAGCGGATCCGGCTGACAGGTTCCTGCGTACAATGTGAAATTCGTGCCGCGCACGGCGCGTGTGCCGCTGCTGTCCACTGTTTCAAAGGCACTCTGCGGAATGCTGATTGCGACAGTTTCGGATTCGCCCGGCTTCAGATTGACGCGGCAGAAGCCGCAGAGCTTCGGATACGGGCCGGCGCTCTCGCTGTCGCTTTTGATATAAAGCTGCACAACATCATCAGTTTCCGTATCGCCGGTGTTTTCGATCATCACGGTTGCGGATTCGCCTGTGATTCTGAGATCGCGGCAAACAGTTCTCGAATAGGTCAGTCCGTAGCCGAACGGATAAAGAATATTATCTCTGGTGTAGCGGTAGGTGCGGTTTTTCATGCTGTAATCTTCAAAATCCGGCAGAAGCGCTGCATCCTTATAGAATGTAACAGGGAGCTTGCCGCTCGGGGAGACTGCACCAAACAGAATGTCGGCAAGTGCTCTGCCGCCGCTCTGTCCGGGATACCATGCATGAAGGATCGCATCGGCATCGCATTCGGTATTGATCGCGCTGCCGGCTGCTGTCACGATAATAACGGGCTTGCCCTTGCTCATGACACGCTCTGCAAGCAGACGCTGCGGAGCCGGAAGCCGGAGGTCAATCTTGTCGCCGGATGCAAACTCATTGCCGGCGTCGCCCTCCTCGCCCTCAATGTCGGCAGTCAGACCGACGCAGAGAATCACAAGATCGGATTCCTCCGCGACCGTTTCTGCTTCAGCGAGGCGGTCATTTTCCCGTGCGAGTCCGCTGACGCGGTCTTTGTAGAGGTGACAGCCCTCTGCATAAAGCACTCTGCCCGCAAAGGCATTCTGAATGCCCTCAAGGAATGTGATGTAGCGGTCAGGCGTGCCGCAGTAATTGCCTTCCAGCACCTGTCTGTTGTTTGCGACAGGACCGATCACGCCGATCGTGCTGTATTTCTCGGAGACAATCGGGAGAATGCCGTTGTTTTTCAGGAGCACCATGGATTTCCGCGCATATTCCAGCGCCTTGTCCTTGTGCTTCTGGCAGGAGACTACCGAATACGGGATCTCGTCAAAGGCAGTCTTTTCATCGAGCATACCGAGGCGGATCCGTGTCCGCATCACCTTGATGCAGGCACTGCGGATTTCTTCCTTCGTGACCATACCCGCCTTCAGCGCATCCATCAGATTGTCGTAGGTTCTTCCGGCGTTAAGATCGCAGCCGGATTTCAGTGAAAGCGCTGTTGTTTCCAGTGCATTCGCTGTGACCTTGTGATTGTTGTGAACATCATCAAGCGCGCCGTAATCCGAAACAAAATGTCCGTCAAATTTCCATTCGCGCAGCTTGCTTTGCAGAAAATCGCTTGCACAGGCGCATTCGCCGTTCACACGGTTATAGGCACCCATCACGATCTCTACGCCTTCCTCGACGAGTGCTTTGAATGCGGGGAGATATGTATCCTCAAGATCATGTGCATCTGCCTGTGCATCAAAGCCGTGTCTTGTTGCTTCCGGTCCGCTGTGAACTGCAAAATGCTTTGCGCAGGCGGCGGTGCGAAGATATGTTTCATCGCCCTGAAGTCCGCGTACAAATGCCTTGCCGAGCTCCGCGGTCAGGAACGGATCTTCGCCGTAGGTTTCCTGTCCTCTGCCCCAGCGCGGATCGCGGAAAATATTGATATTCGGTGACCAGATCGAAAGACCTTTATAAATGTCACGGTCACCGTGTTTGGAAAAGCCGTTATATTTGGCGCGTGCTTCCGTTGAGACGATTTCGCCCATTTTATGCACAGCCTTCTGATCGAACATTGCGGCCATTGCAATGGCCTGCGGGAACATGGTTGCCGTGCCGGCGCGTGCCGCACCGTGCAATCCCTCGTTCCACCAGTTATAGGCGGGAATGCCGAGCCGTTCGATGGCAGGTGCGTCATAAATCAGCTGTGCTGCCTGCTCCTCGACCGTCAGGCGGTCAGTCAGATCCTCAGCACGTTCCTGCGGAGAGCAGGAGGGGTCTCTGAATTTTTCCAAGCTGATTCCTCCGTTTATTCTTTATTTCGCCGGACTTACTGTGCAGTATGTGTTGCAATCAGCTCTGCGACAACTTCCTCCGGACTCTGCTTTGTCTCACTGATTTCCCATGTTTCCTCAATGACTGCTGCTTCGCCGGATGCATATTCACGCATTTCACCGAGAATCTCGCATTCTATGAAGTGTTTATTTGTGTAGGTTTCAAAATTGCAGCCGAAATCAGGATACCTGACCTCGGAATAGGGGCCGAATTTTTTTCGGAAGATCTGGTTGCCCAGCGCATAGACCGCATAGCCGTCACAGACATTGAAGCCGGTTTTGAATGCTTTTGCAGCCTCCGGATCCTGCCGCAGAACAGCATAGGCATCATCGAGGCGGAAACGCTTGTCTGCAATATCGGAATAGGTCCAGAGCGCCATTGCCCGGTTCGGGAGAAAGCCCGCCTGCTTTTTGGAAAGCGGGATGAATTCCAGACCGCCGGCAGCAAGGCTTGTGATGGACCACGGTGCAAAGACAGCCGGCTGCTCCGAAAGATTCAGAACAGAGTTGCGGATTGTCACGGTGCCGGAATCCGACATCCGGACGGAAACCGTGAATTCCTTGCCGAAGGGCGTCGGATTTGTGCGCAGTGTCAGCACGCCGTCCACAAATTCACTGAGGACGCTTTTATTATCGGGATAGTATGTTTCCGGCATGACCTCCGGAGCTGTCCAGAGGCGATGACCGCCGTAGGCATACCATGTACCGTACCCTTTATTCAGCTCGCAGAAATCGCGGTTGACATCTTCAAACAGGATGTTGCGGTTTCCGCAGGTGCTGAAGCTGAGAATGCGCGGTCCGAATTCCAGCGATGCGATCAGCCGGATGATTCCGTTTTCCAGACAGACGCACTTGCCGAAATTACCGTATTCGATCTCGGAATACTGAATAGCCATTTTTAGCTCCTTTCCGCTCGTTATCTGTATTATAGCGCAAGAATATGAAAAAGGCTAGTCAAATATTGCGCTCTGCATACCGATTCTTGCTCATCTGCAACAAAATCGGAAAAACGTCTTTACAAATTTGGCACTTTATGCTACAATATAAAGCGAAGAAATTTACACATTCCTCTGATAGCCCCCGAACGCTCCGCAAAAAATACCTTTTTCGACTGTTCACATTTAGTTAAGGTGATAATATGATCAAGAATTTATCCGGAGAATATGAAATCGTCGAGTACGAAAACAAGCGGTTTGTCATGCTGTATGACAACAGCGAGTATGAGCTGTATCCGACACACTGGCATAATTCCGTTGAAATAATCATGCCGGTCGAAAATTCGTTTACGGTTCAGACCGGTTCAAAAGAATATGTACTGCGTGAGCGAGAGATTATCATTATCCCGCCCGGCGAGCTGCATACGCTCCCGCCGCAGCAGGGACGGCGCATTATTTTTCAGTGCGACAACAATGTGCTCAGCAATATCACGGCGCTGGCCGATGTGATGCCCGTCTTTCAGGAACCGCAGTATATTACGCCTGAGACCGAGCGCAATCTTTATCTGCTTGCCAAGAAACAGATTCTGGATATTTATTCGGAATACTATGCGAATACGGAAATCTCCAATGTCCGCATTTATATGAATCTGCTCAACCTGCTTGTTGCGCTGCGTGAGCATCAGATCGAGCAGACACAGCAATTTTTGCTGAACGGCAGGGACAAGCTGTTTCAGTATAATGAGAAATTCAAGCTGGTGCTGAAATATATAGATCAGAACTATATGCACAATATTTCGCTGGACACGCTGGCGGAGATCGCTGGCTACAGCAAATACCACTTTTCGCGTATCTTTAAGCAGTATCACTCGATGTCATATATTCAGTATATCAATCTGCGGCGGACGCGCGCTGCCGAAATGCTGCTGCTGGATCCGAATATTGCGATTACGGAGGTTGCAATGCGCTCAGGTTTTTCGAGCTTATCCTCCTTCAACCGCATTTTCAAGGAGATCAAGCACTGCACACCGTCCAGCTATCAGCGGTTTTACTGCTCCAGCAGTGATGACCCGCTGAGCGAACGGCCGTAACAGTATATATGAAAGACTCCGGGTACAAAACGTATCCGGAGTCTTTGTATGTCAAATCACAGCAATGATTCTGTTTATTCAGGCAAAATGAAGTCCTGTTCGGTTTCTGGACCGTTCAGTTCACGGAAAAATTTGAGTGTCGGGAAGAACATTCGCAGACGGTTCAGCAAATACTGTTCCGCATAAGCATAAAATTCGCCGGCACTTTCGCCCTTCAGCCGGAACAGAAACAGTCGTTCCATGTCCACATATATCACATGACGCGCCGCCAGCAGAACACTCTGCTTTACCGGAATCGCCGTTCCCTTATCCTCAGCGAACTGGAAACAGTAATCGCAGAGCATATCCGCCTCCCGCAGCCGCAGCACGGGATGCGCCGGCAGATATTGCAGACAGACCGGACAGCAGACCAGATTCGGCATCATGCCAAGCTCCGCCATGAGCCGCAGCTCGAAAACAGCCTTAACCAGCAGCACCGGCCGGCTGTGTGCAGAAAGATAATGCAGCGACAGCAGAAACAGCCGCAAAAGCTGCGGCTGCGGCTGATCGGTCGCCGTTTTGCGGATCAGCTCCGAAAAATAGGAGGCGAGCGCTAGTGCTTCCAGATCCGTGCGCAGTCCGTAAAACTGATTCAGGGATACCGCACTGTCCAGATAGTATCGCTCGCCGGAGCAGCGCAGACAGTATTCGCCGTAGGTAAAAAGCTGTGTCTGTGCGGCAAATTTACTTCCGGCCTTTCGTGCTGATCGAACCTGTACAGCGCGGATACCGTCCTCAGTCAGCAGGTCGATCATCTTGTCCGCATCATGAAATGCAGTTTCCCGAATGACCAGACCCCTGAGCGTCAGATGCGTTTGCATAATTTCCATCCTCACCGGTGCAGCAGCTGCGGTATTCCAGATAATCCGCGACACTGCCGCTCTGACAGAAGGCGTCCCAGCATTGCTGCTGCCGCTTTTCCGCCATTTTTTCCGTCCAATAAGCATTCTGATTCCGCATATGACAAGCCTCCTTCACAGAAGCTAGTATATGCGGAATCAGCTTTCATTTACATGGTATCAATTGGAATCGTCGTCAATTAGATCCGGCTGTTGATCGCCGAGACAATATTCCTGTCCGTTGCAGATGAGATAATAAGTCGGATAGGTACGGTTCTCTGTGACATCGCGCCGGTACTGAAGCACACTTTCATTTTTCAGCTGATTGTAGGCTTCCTCCGGAATCGCAAGATGCAGCGGATTGTCTTTATCGGTGAAATCAACATAGAAAACCTTTGTACGTTCCCGTTCCCGTTCCTTGTCGCCGAGCGTGAAGTCCTCGAAATACGGTTCAGTATCAGAATTGCCCTTGCTCGTCAGTGTTCTTCCGTCAACCCATGCATCATACTCGTAGTAGTATTTTGTGCGCATTTCGGTCTTATAGACCGGTTCTTCGTAATATTCCGTTTTGTAGTAAAGCGGGATGATCTCCGGTCCCTGCTGACCGAAAGCAATCTGCGGGATGCGGAACGCGCCGAACTGACCGTCGCCGTAGTCGTCCCAGCCGCCGTCATCCCAGCCGCCGTCATCCCAGCCGCCGCCCCAGTCATCATCATCGTCCCAGTCGTAATCGTTGTCATCATCGACCCAGACCTCGCGTGAACGCTGCTCGTAGTGATCTATGTAGGAATATTCCTCCTGCTTTTCTTCCAGCAGACGGGCATCCGCCGGCAGCTCCCAGCCATTGTCGGTCAGGGTTTTGTATTCTTCAAGAAACACATCACACTGCCAGCTGATCGCAAAGCTCTCCGCCTGCCGCACCTTCTTGCTGGCAGCGTTGTCGATCAGAACCGAAATAATTGCAATAATAAACAAGATTGCAAGCATTCCGCCGCATCCGATCAGGCCGAGGGCACAGCCGGATAGCTGCTTTTTCCGCTTTACTGCGGGCTTTGCAGGCGTGCTTGGCTTCGGCGGCTCGACATCGTGATAGCGCTCCTTGCTTTCCGTCCGTGCGGCACTGCAATAAGCGCAGACATCGACGGCATCATCGTTCTGCTGATTGCAGTAGGGGCAGATCCAGTTTGCGCGGCCGATGCGCACGGCGCTCTCGCCGGAGACTTCATCAACAAATTCGATCAGATCATCGCGCAGATAAAATTTGACATTCCGCGCACGCGGTCTGCCGCAGTTCGGGCATTCCTTATGGTCGGCGCGGATGCTTTTGGTTGCGCAGCTTGCGCAGTCCCAGTAGCCCCAGCGGTTTCGTTTTTTGCCGCATTTCGGGCATTTGATGAGATCACCGCTGATGTCCGGATTGCCACACTGCGGGCATTTCCAGTTTGAATGCTGTGCCATGTTATACTCCGTTCGTCTGTTTATAAATCACTGGTTGAAATGCAGCCCGAATTGCTCAATCATCATATCGCGGTTGCGCCAGTCCTCTTTGACCTTGACCCATGTCTGCAAATTGACCTGAATCCGGAAGAATTTTTCCAGCTCCCGACGTGCATTTTCGCCGACTTTTTTGAGCATAGCGCCCTTTTTGCCGATAATCATGCGCTTGTGCGATTCCTTTTCACAGTAAATGAGCACCGAGATATTGAGAATATCCTTGTCCTCACGCTCCGAGAAGGATTCCGTCACAACAGCGATGCCGTGCGGCACCTCGTCCTGCATCAGATAGAGGAGCTGCTCACGCACCAGCTCCGCCGCGAGCACACGCTCCGGCTGATCGGTAATCATATCTTCCGGAAAATAATGCGGCCCCTCGACGGCGCGGCTGAGCAGCTCATCCAGCACAGCCTGAATCCCGTCCTGCTTCGTGACCGAAACCGGAATCAGTGCCGCCGGATGCCAGCGCTCCTCCGCCGAAACGAGCAGCGGCGCCAGCGCAGACTTATCCTTCAGCAGGTCGATTTTGTTATAGAGGAAAATGACAGGTGTGCCCTGCTTTGTCAGATTATCGAGCATCAGCTGTTCCTGCTCGCCGAGCGGTTTTGTGCAGTCCTGCATGAAGATCACGCAGTCAATATCCGAGACAGCCTCTCTGGCCGCCTTCAGCATCTGATCCCCGAGCTTTGTCTGAGCGCGGTGCAGGCCGGGCGTATCGGTAAATACGAGCTGCGTTTCTCCGATATTGCGGATACCGGTGATGCGGGTACGGGTCGTCTGCGGTTTCGGACTGACGGATGCAATCTTCTCACCGATCATTGCATTGAGCAGCGAGGATTTTCCTGCATTCGTATGGCCGGCAATCGCCGCAAACAGAATTTTCGTCTTTCCGTTTTCCTGCATGAATTACTCCTGATCCTCCGGAACAATATAGCTTGTATCACGGGAGAAACCGAGCTTTTCGAGCACAGATTCCTCCTTTTCGCGCATCTGGCGTGTTTCGAGCGGCGATTTCTCATGATCGTAGCCGAGCAGATGCAGCATCGAGTGAACTGTCAGGAAAGCGACCTCGCGCTCCAGCACATGGCCGTACATTTTTGCCTGCTTGACAGCCATTTCCATCGAGATCACAATATCGCCGAGCAGGACAAAACCGTTTTCGGCATTGATTTCGAGATGATCTCCCTCACAGAGCGGGAAGGAGAGCACATCTGTCTCGACATCCTTGTTGCGGTACTGCGCATTGAGCTTGCGGATTTCCTCGTTGTTGACGAAGGAAACGCTGACCTCGGTATCGTGACCGAAGCCCTCTGTCGTCAGGACTGCCTGACAGCAGCGGCGGATCAGCAGACGGATACCGACCGGAATTTTGACCTCATGCTGAGAGTCCTTGATATAAACCTTGAGCTTAGCCATTTTTGTTTCTTTTCCTTTCATTATGGTTTTGAGTATGCGTTTTGTTTTTATCGTAATTTGCATATGCGGTGATAATATCCTGCACCAGCTTGTGACGGACAACGTCCTTTTCCGAGAACTGGTGAATTACAATATCATCGACCGATTTGAGAACGTGCATTGCCTCGATCAGACCTGAACGCTTTGCATCGGGCAGGTCAATCTGCGTAATATCGCCGGTGATGACCATTTTGCTGCCCTCTCCGAGGCGCGTCAGGAACATTTTGATCTGTTCCGAGGTTGTGTTCTGCGCCTCATCAAGGATAATGAAGGCATGATCGAGGGTTCGTCCGCGCATATAAGCAAGCGGCGCGATTTCAATGATATTCTTTTCCAGATCACGCTCTACGGTTTCTGCGCCGAGCATTTCAAACAGCGCATCATAGAGCGGCCGCAGATACGGGTCAACCTTATCCTGCAAATCGCCGGGCAGAAAGCCGAGCTTTTCGCCCGCTTCAACAGCCGGCCGCGTCAGGATGATACGGGTGATCTCATGTGCTTTCAGTGCCTTGACCGCCATAGCGACTGCAAGGTAGGTTTTGCCGGTGCCGGCAGGGCCGATGCCAAGCACGATCGTATTGGAATTGATCGCATCAAGATACTGCTTCTGTCCGACGGTGCGCGGGCGGATCGGTTTGCCCGTTACAGTGATGCTGACCGCATCCTTGCTGAGGGTTCTGACCTCATTCTGCATCGTCCGCAACCATCGAAACAACATAGCGCACGGTCTGGTCACTGAGGCCGGAGCCTTTGCGCACATTATCCAGCAACACATCCATTGCGGCGGCTGCCTTCTGCACATTTTCTTCTGTGCCGGTGATTTTCACACCGGAACCGCGGTTAATGATGACAACCTGAAATTTCTTCTGGGTCATATTCAGGTTGCTGTCATAGCTGCCGAATACCGCAGCGACCTCATCCGGATTCGCTGCATTCCAAATCTGTTCTGCCATGTGTATGTATTGATTCGCCTCTTTTCGGGTCTGCTGCGAAGCAGTCCGCAGCACCCCATTCAAATTCTATCTCTATTATATCACAAACCGAATAAAAATGGAATAGTTTTAGGATAATTTCACAAAAATTTCACTAGTTTTCCCGATGACCCCCTCAAAAACATAGTTGATATTCAGCGAAATGCCCAAATCATCGCGTAAAAATTCGGCTTTTTTGCTGATGACGGTATCTGCTGCATGAAAATTCTGCTCAAAATGAGCGGCTGCCTCCTCCAGCATAGCCCGCACCTCCGCCTCTGAAAAGACGGTGATTGCGGTCTCGCGCTGCGTATACCGGCAGCGCAGCAGTGTGACGGGCAGCCTTTGTCCGCAGAGGATCAGCGGCTCGGCGTCCTCCTCGTAAATGAAGGATGCGCTGTCTTCGGGCGGCGTAAAGCCGAGCGTCAGCGAGAAGCGTTTGCCGAACAGATCCAGCACTGTTTCGGTTACGGTTGTGCCGCGCACGGGCAGTTCTTCGACAAAGGCCTGATGTACCGTAAATTCAGCCGGATAGATGCCCTCGACAATGCCGTCAGCATGGGAATAATGTGAAACGCCGGGCGGATCCTCATGGACGCCGGAGATCAGCAGCTCGCCCGCCTTCACCGTATCTCCGACTTTTTTAACAGCGTGGCCGCCGTGAATATCCATTTTTGTGATCTGTGCCGGCACCGCTGCCGTCACATTCGTCGGGAAGCGGTCGTTTTCCAGCGCAGGCGGTTCGCGCTCCTCCGTCAGATCGACAATCAGGCGTCCGCCTTCCTGCCGCATGGTGATCCACTCGATGTCGCTGATGCACAGACGCATCTGCTGCTCAAGATAGGTATAGGGCAGATCACGGAAGCGGCTCCCGCGCCCGACACCGAGGGATTCCAGTGCCGACAAGATCTCCGCGTCCTGCACGCGCACATTGCCGCTGATTTCAATGCTGCGGACAGTCGCGTTGCACCAATACAAAAAAGCCGCACCGCAGAGCAATCCGCAGAGCAGCCCGAAGCGTTTGCGAAAGGGGAGCAGCTGAAAACGCAGACCGTGCCGCGCCGTAATGCAGAGTGCCATATCTGTTTCCGCAGCGATGCCGGTGAGGCGGCGCATATTTTTTGCAGCAGTCTGTGCATAGAAGATATTGCTGCGGATCTGCTGTGCGCGGCAGGCAATGCCGTTTTTCCGCAGCGCTTCACGGAAAGCGGAAAGCTGTGTGCCTTCCGCAGAAAAAGTGATCCATCCCATATCAAAACCCCGTTTCGTTCAAAGTCCGCCGTCAAATTCGACAGAACGGATCTCGCCGGAAATATGCAGTCCGCCGTCGCTGTAATCGGAGGCGGTGAGTCCGTGTCCCCAGACCGCAACGCGATGACCGTCCAGCTCCAGCAGCATCAGCATTTCGCTGCATTCCAGCAGGCGGCGGCAGCGGTCGAAATACATTTCGCGGTTGCCGCAAAGCTCCATGCGGTCACGAAACAGGTTCGGTTTCTCCATGCGATCAGCTCCTTCGGTTCAGTATATTCGCCGCCGGCTGAGAATATACAAATCAAAAAGCATCGGCTGCACAAGCAAAACCGATGCTTTTTTCAGGCGTATTCCCTGATATATTATAATTCGGAAGCTGTTTCCGTGACCGTGACAAACGGCAGTCCTGCTGCGCGCAGCGCCGCGGCACAGTTCTCGGCGCGTGCGGGATCGGCACACCCCGCAAAGACAGCAGCGCCGCTGCCGGAAAGTACGGGATTCAGCCCGTTTTTCCGCATGATCTGCCGGATCGTTTCGACCTCCGGCAGATCGGTGATCGCGTCAAAATGATTCCCGCAGACAGAAAACAGCGAGTCTGCATCCTTTTCCAGATTGCGCAGCACATTGTCCGTATCCTCCGGCGGCATCTGCGGAAGCCCGTCCAGACGGCGGTACGCCTCCGGTGTGGAAATGCCCGCACTGCCTTTGGCGATGACCAGCGGATATGCCGGAAGCGAAGGCAGCTTTGTCAGCTGTTCTCCGATACCGCCCGCCAGACAGGTGCCGCCGTAAAGGAAAAATGCACAGTCTGCGCCGAGCGAGGCGGCAGTTTCGTGCAGTGCTTCATCAGAAACAGGCAGATCGAACAGTGTCCGAAGTCCTTGCAGTGCTGCGGCGCAGTCTGAGCTGCCGCCGCCCATGCCTGCCTGTGCAGGAATGCGCTTTTCCAGATGAATATGTACGCCGCAGGGATTGTCACCGAGCAGACTTGCAGCCGCTTTCCAGACCAGATTGGATGCATCACACGGTATCCACGGTACATCCGCGGTCAGCAGGAGCGGCTGATCGGGTGCCGTTTTTGTAAAAGTCAGTGTATCGTAAATGCCGACCGTCTGAAAAACACTGCGCATTGTGTGATAGCCGTCCGGCCGCTTGCCGGTGATGTCCAGTGACAGGTTGATTTTTGCGGGCGTTTTCAAAATCAGTTTGTCGGGCATAAAGCTCATCTCCTCTTTTTTTCAGTGTATTCATTATATCAGATATTTCCGCGGCTGTCAATCTGTCTGCAATGCGCTTTGGATTCCCGCGAAACTTTGGGAAAATGATGCTTGTGTTTTTATTTGATTGGGTGTGTTTCTTCCGTTAAAAATGATTCGCCGCAGAAACACAATTCATATCAGGGAAATTTCAAAAGCTCAGCTTAACCTTTTTCTGTGATCCTTATATCGGTTTTCAACAGAATGGGGGAAGGATTGCTCCTTCCCCCCGCTTTTGGATTTATCCTGAATCCGCAAAACTCAATCTGCTGTTATGACCGATATTTGCCTAATTATTGCAAAAAATCAGTTGTTTTTGGCTTAGAATTTTCTTCACCCATCGGGTGAAAAAACTTAGACCTCAAAAATGTTTAATTCTTAGCTATATGTAGCCTAAAATTTAATATTTTTCAAGCGTGAACTTTGCGGAATCAGGTTACTCCTGATTCTTCTACAGGAGTTTCCTATCAGTCTGAAGTGCAGCCCACGCGGTTACATTTTTTTAAGAAGTCATGTTCACCGCTCGGACCGCTCGCCGAATTTGTCTTTTTATATGATTCTGCATCAGGCTGAAGATACACAACTGCTTCAACATTTTCAAACTGATATTCTTCAAACTCTGATTTGAAATGATTGAAATTCTCCTTTGCTTCTTCAATTGTTATATTTTCGGGTGAGGCATAGACAAGAAACTGGCTGTGCAGACCGCTATGCAGAATATCCTCTGCCGTTGCGTCCGTTGGAAAAGATGAAGGTAATGTTCCTACACCAGGATTGTAATGAACAAAAGATTTACATTCCCCGAAATATTTCCCTGCTATCTCACTAATATACGCATTTGTAGCATCTTCAAGATAGTATTTTATGTAATTATCAGCATATATGTAATCTCCGTCCTCCAAACTTCTTGAAGCGTAAATTGTCCGTTCGGGAATCTTTTCACTGGTAAAGTAAAGACAGTAGCATTCATAAGGATTTCCCCAGTGTAATTGATAAGGAGACAATGTGATCGTGTCGTTTGGATAGCGTTCTTTCATGTAATTGATCAATGCTGTCTCAGGATCTTCCCGTATAGTACAACCCATGCACATTAGAATTCCAGCTAATAAAACTGAGATTACCATAATATGATTCATTTTCATAGTCTTCTCCTTTCCGTTGAACACCGAAGAAGCCGCTTCTCAATCAGTTTTCTCTGTTTTGCATCTGCGTTTTCTTCATGCACCTGTCATTTCTGCATTGTTTTCTCGTCCTGTATCTTATCCTTATTATAGCATAAATCATCGTTGCCTGACAGATGCTGCCTGTCACAATATACTATGACAAAAGAAGCTTTTATCATGTTTATTTTCGTCTTCTGGGTGTCGTTTGGTGCTGTGATTGGTAAATACAGTTTCGCGGAATCAGGTTTATGTATGAATCAGCTTCGCTACTTCATCGTATTCGTCGGTCACTTCTTTTTCCGGTGCAGCCGTTACCAGCGATACCACAATGATCGCAGTCAGCGCGCAGAGAAATGCCGGCAGAAGCTCATAAATATCCCATGCACCGCCCAGCGGCCGCACAAGGAATTTCCAGACAAAGATCATGATGCCGCCGACCACAAGACCTGCCGCCGCGCCCCATTTATTGGAACGCTTCCAGAACAGTGCAGTCAGCATGACCGGACCGAAGGTTGCGCCGAAGCCTGCCCATGCAAACGAAACAACGCGGAAGACCGAGCTGTTCGGATTCCATGCAAGGATGACGCCCAGCACCGCAATGACGATCAGTACACCGCGTGCCGCGAGCATCGACTGCTTTTCATTCAGCTTCATCTTGAAAACACCCTTCATGATGTTCTCGGACATGGAGGAGGATGCTGCAAGCAGCTGAGAATCCGATGTGGACATCGTACAGGCGAGGATGCCGGCGAAGATCAGTCCGGCGACCAGTGCAGCGAGGAAGCTGTGCTTCGAGAGCAGCTTCGCAATTTCCATGACGATTGTTTCGGAGTTGTTGCTGCCTGCGCCGAAGAGCGTGTCAATGCTGCCGTTTGCAGAGAGCCGGTTGCCGATCATACCGATCAGGATTGCAACTGTCATTGCGATGACGACCCAGATGCTTGCAATGCGGCGGGAGAGCTTGATCTTGTGCTCATTTTCAATCGCCATGAAGCGCAGCAGAATGTGCGGCATTCCGAAGTATCCGAGACCCCATGCCAGCGTGGAAACGATCGGCAGGAAGCCGTAACCGGTCTGCGAAAAGCTGCCGTCCTCATTCAGTGAGCGCGTGACGGTCATGTGCAGGTAATCCGGCAGCGCCTTTGCATTGTCCACAACAGCATTCCAGCCGCCCGCAGTGCTGATGCCGAAGCAGACGATAATGACCAGCGCGGTCGTCATGATGATGCTCTGGAGCAGATCGGTGAAGCTCGCAGCGAGGAAGCCGCCCATGCTCGTATACGCAATAATGATGACGGCTGCAAGGATCATCGCAGTGTGGTAATCCATGCCGAACAGTGTACCGAACAGCTTGCCGCAGGCGGAGAAGCCGGAGGCAGTATACGGCACGAAAAACACCAGAATGATGACCGCAGCAACGCCGGAGAGCAGGTGACTGTTGTCATGATAACGGTCAGAGAAGAAATCCGGAATCGTGATCGAATTGGTTTTCTGCGAATAGACACGCAGACGTTTTGCAACGAACAGCCAGTTGAGGTAGGTGCCGACCGCAAGGCCGATTGCCGTCCATCCGGCTTCTGCTATGCCGCAGAGATAGGCAACGCCCGGCAGACCCATCAGCAGCCAGGAGCTCATGTCTGAGGCCTCCGCACTCATAGCCGAAACCAGCGGGCCGAGCTTTCTGCCGCCGAGATAGAAGTCACTGACGTTCTTGTTTTTCTTTGTGAATACGGCACCGATTGCGATCATGCCGCCTAAATAGACGATGATCGTCACAAGAATGCCGATGATATTGCTTTCCATGAAATGCTTTCTCCTTTTTCAAATGATAATAGGTACTAAACGGCTGCGGATGCATCTGCCGCGGCAGTCTGCGGTGCGGTGCGGAGATGCTTTTTCCAGACTGTATAGGAAAAAACTGCTATCGCCGCAGATACTGCAAAGAGGATTACCTCCAGAAGAATTATATTGACGCCGCTCTTCTGCAAAATGACAAGCAGACCGTCCGGCGCTGCGTGCAGAAGCACGGCCAGCACGAAGAACAGCGGCTTTTTCTTCACAACCGCAGTCCAGACCAGAACAGAGAGCGCAATATGCAGCATGATCGCAGTAACGCGCTCCAAGCTGCTCAGCAGGATTGTATAGGAGGCTGTCTCCTTGAGCTGCGTAAACATGGTTTGCAGCGCTTCCTTCTGCGTGTCCGGCACAGTGGAGAGGAGCATATCCTCCTTTCCCGCATTGATCATAACCGAAAGGGCAATGTTTGCCAGCATCCCCGTTCCGATCAGTGCAAGCGCTTCAAAGCAGCCGTGTCCGGCACCGTACATCAGTGCATTGTGCGGATTGCCGTAATACTTTTTCATGAGCAGCTTCATGGCACAGAACCGGCCTGTTTCCTCGAAAATGCCGGCCGCGAAGCCGCCGTAGAGCGCATAGAGCCATTTGTTGTTCAGAATGGCATCGCCGGCTGCACCGAGCACGATCATGTGAACGATGCTTTCCAGAATCAACGCAAATACCAGAAACACCGCCCAGCCGATGAAATAGGGCGCAATCGCCGTATTTCCTTTCTTTTTGATGATGACCGGCAGGATGATCGCTGCAAGCACAACGAAAACCAGTGTGCATCCCATGAAAACAATTGATAATGTCGGAACCATATTCAGGCCCTCCTTTTTACAGCTTATCAATGGGGATTATGTTTTGAGAAACGGCCTTTCTGTCTGTGCCGCGCTCAAAGATATGGACCTTTGCTGCCGAGCCGCCGGAACTGCCGTGCCTTACGGCTGGAACGGAATCCGGTCGGCTGAAAGCGCATCAGCTCATGCAGCAGCGCGAGAATATTCGCAGTGGAAATCTCTTTGCGCGGAAGATACAGCCAAAGACTGATACCGCGCATCAGAACAGACCGGAAATTTTCCCGTCCGCATCGACGTCGATGTTTTCTGCGGCAGGCTTTTTCGGCAGTCCCGGCATCGTCATAATGTCGCCGGTCAGCGCAACAATGAAGCCCGCGCCCGCAGACACCTTGACATTGCGGATCGTGACGGTGAAGCCCTCCGGCGCACCGAGCACATCCTTGTCATCGGTGAAGCTGTACTGTGTTTTCGCCATACAGACGGGCAGCTTGTCGAAGCCGAGTGCGGTGAGCTGTGCGATCTGCTTCTGGGCTGCGGGAAGAATGTTGATGCCGTCGCCGCGGTACACGCGCTTGACAATGGCTTCGATTTTCTCCTCAATCGTGCCGTCGAGTTCATAGGAGAACGAGAAATCGCCCTTTTCCTCCTCGCAGAGACGGACAACCTCACGGGCAAGGTCTTCGCCGCCTTTTCCGCCCTCTGCCCAGACATTCGAGAGCACGACATTCACGCCGAGCGCCTTGCATTTTTCAATAATCAGCGCGACCTCTGCATCCGTGTCAGTCGGGAAGCGGTTGATCGCCACAACGGACGGCAGTTTATAGACTTCTTTGATGTTGGCAACATGGCGCAGCAGATTCGGCAGACCTGCTTCGAGTGCTGCGAGATTTTCTGTGCCGAGTTCGGTCTTTGCAAGACCGCCGTGCAGCTTCAGCGCACGGATCGTTGCAACAATGACGACCGCAGAGGGTGTCAGACCGGCCATGCGGCACTTAATATCAAGAAACTTCTCCGCGCCGAGATCGGCTCCGAAGCCTGCCTCCGTCACGGCATAATCACCGAGCTGCATTGCTGTTTTTGTTGCGAGCACAGAGTTGCATCCGTGCGCAATATTTGCAAACGGGCCGCCGTGGACGAGTGCCGGCGTTCCTTCAAGCGTCTGCACAAGGTTCGGCTTGAGCGCATCTTTGAGCAGTGCGGTCATTGCGCCGACTGCATTCAGATCACCCGCCGTGACCGGTTTTTCATCATAGGTATATGCAACGACAATGCGCGCAAGGCGCTCTTTCAGGTCGGTGATCGACGTAGCGAGACAGAAAACCGCCATGATCTCGGATGCAACCGTAATGTCATAGCCGTCCTCCCGCGGTACGCCGTTGATGCGTCCGCCGAGTCCGTCTGTAATATAGCGGAGCTGGCGGTCATTCATATCGACGCAGCGCTTCCATGTGATGCGGCGCGGGTCGATATTCAGCGCATTGCCCTGATAAATGTGATTGTCGAGCATCGCAGCGAGCAGATTGTTTGCAGCACCGATGGCGTGAAAATCGCCGGTGAAATGCAGGTTGATGTCCTCCATCGGGACGACCTGTGCATAGCCGCCGCCGGCAGCGCCGCCCTTAATGCCGAAGACGGGACCGAGAGAAGGCTCCCGCAGTGCGACCATGACATTTTTGCCGATCCGGCGCATACCGTCCGCAAGGCCGATTGTCGTTGTGGTTTTTCCCTCACCGGCAGCGGTCGGATTGATTGCCGTCACGAGGATGAGCTTGCCGGTTTTTCCGGTTTTCGGCAGCTTTGCAAGGTCGATCTTGGCCTTGTAGCGTCCGTACTGTTCCAGCGCGTCATCGGGGATGCCGGCTGTCTGCGCGATCTCGGTGATCGGCCGCATGGGAACGGATTGTGCGATTTCAATGTCAGTGAGCATATTTTTACCTCCTGTTGATTCAGATTTGCGTGCGCAAGATACATTGACAGTATAACATAAATCAGCAGATAATTCAATAGGGACAGAAAGAAAAAATAGTTTTTGTGCATTCTGACAAAGCAAAACGGTCACCGAAGCAGGTGACCGTTTCAGATGGATAAGATTTTTCAGTCTGCGAAATATCTGACGCCGCTTTCAAAGATCTTCTGATCCTTTTCGCCCGGTACATTTTTGCAGACCTCATTGCCGATACGCTCGCTGTGCCCCATTTTTCCGAGCACTCTGCCGTCCGGCGAGGTAATGCCCTCAATCGCATCAACCGAACCGTTCGGATTAAAGCGGATGTCCATAGTCGGCCGGCCGGAAAGATCTACATACTGCGTTGCGATCTGGCCGTTGCCCGCCATACGCTGCAGCAGGGAACCGGACGCAATGAATCTGCCCTCGCCGTGCGAAATCGGGATCGTGTGCAGCTCGCCGACCTTGCAGGCCGAAAGCCACGGCGATTTGTTCGATGCAATGCGCGTTGTGACCATCATGCTCTGGTGCCGTGCGATTGTATTGAAGGTCAGTGTCGGCGAGTTCTCGCTCATTTCCGTGATCTCGCCGTAGGGCACAAGACCGAGCTTGACGAGCGCCTGGAAGCCGTTGCAGATGCCGAGCATCAGACCGTCGCGCTTTTTCAGCAGCTCATGCACTGCCTCCGTGACCTTCGGATTGCGGAAGAATGCTGTAATGAACTTGCCGGAGCCGTCCGGCTCATCGCCGCCGGAGAAGCCGCCCGGTATCATAATCATCTGCGAATTGTCGATCAGCTTCACTGCTGCCTCGACCGATTCCTCAATGTCAGATGCGGAAAGATTGCGGATGACCAGCACCTCCGGCACGGCACCTGCGCGCTCAAATGCACGCGCAGTGTCATATTCACAGTTTGTACCGGGGAATACCGGAATCAGCACACGCGGTTTGGCAACCTTCACTGCCGGTGCAGGACGGCTTGCCGCCTTGTGGGAATATGCCTCAATCGTTGCAAATGCGCTCTTGATGCGGCACGGGAACACCGATTCGAGCTTGCCCTCCCATGCCTTTTGCAGCGTGTCAAGACTGATGGTTTGTGCATCACTGAAGATCTTGTACTGTGCCGTTGTGCGGCCGATGACTTCCTCGTTTTTCTTTGCGGGGCCGTTCAGCTCAATGATAAACGAGCCGGCACACGGATCAAAGAGCACACGCTCCGGCAGTCTCTTTGTAAATTCAAAGCCGATGTGGTTGCCGAATGCCATTTTTGCAAGACCTTCCGCAACGCCGCCGTTCTCAACGGTCCAGATTGCCTTCGCACGGCCTTCGGAAATCAGCTTTTCGACATAATCGAACACACCGCGGATGCTGCTCCAGTTCGGCAGGCCGCTGCTCGAATACTCCGGCGCAATACGGATCACCGTGCTGCCGGACTCCTTGAATTCCGTTGAAACAACACGCTTGGTATCGGCTGTGGATACGGCGAAGGAAACGAGCGTCGGCGGAACATCAATATTTTCAAAGGTGCCGGACATGGAATCCTTGCCGCCGATGGAAGCGCAGGAAAGCTCAAGCTGCGCACGGTAGGCGCCGAGCAGCGCGGAGAACGGTTTGCCCCAGCGTCTGGGATTGTTCTGTGTGCGCTCAAAGTATTCCTGGAACGTGAGCCAGCACTGATGCCATGAGCCGCCCGCCGCAATAACCTTTGCAACGGATTCGACAACGGCATAGATCGCGCCGTGATAGGGTGAATGCTCTGAGATCACCGGGTTGAAGCCCCAGCCCATGATGGAGCAGGTCGAGGTTTCGCCCGTGAGCACCGGAATTTTCGCAGCCATTGCCTGTGCGGGCGTAAGCTGATAGACACCGCCGTAGGGCATGAGCACCGTGCCTGCGCCGATGGTGGAATCAAACTTCTCGACAAGCCCTTTCTGTGAGCAGATATTCAGGCTGCTCATCAGCTCGCGCCAGCCGTCCGGCGTATCCTCAAAACGCTCATCGCGCTTCGGCATCGGTGTCGGAGCCGCAGCAATAATATTGGTATGCTTCTCCGCGCCGTTCGAGTTAAGAAATTCGCGCGAAAGATCAACAATTGTTTTGCCGTTCCAGTTCATGCGGAGGCGGTTCGTGTCAGTCGCCTTTGCAACAACGGTTGCCAGCAGATTTTCCTTTGCGGCTGCCGCCATGAACTTGTCCACATCCTCCGGTGCAACCACAACAGCCATTCTCTCCTGCGATTCGGAGATTGCAAGCTCCGTGCCGTCAAGACCGTCATATTTTTTCGGCACCGCATTGAGGTCAATGTCAAGGCCGTCTGTCAGCTCACCGATTGCAACGGAAACACCGCCCGCACCGAAGTCATTGCAGCGCTTGATGAGCTTTGTGACCTCCGGATCGCGGAACAGACGCTGGAGCTTGCGCTCCTCGGGCGGATTGCCCTTCTGCACCTCTGCGCCGCAGTGTGTGAGGGATTCGAGCGTGTGGGATTTGGAGGAACCTGTTGCACCGCCGCAGCCGTCACGTCCGGTCTTTCCGCCGAGCAGGATGATGACATCGCCCGGAACAGGGCGCTCTCTGCGGATATTCTCAGCGGGTGCCGCGCCGACAACCGCACCGATTTCAAGGCGCTTTGCAACATAGCCCGGATGATACACCTCGGAAACATGGCCGGTTGCAAGGCCGATCTGGTTGCCGTAGGAGCTGTAGCCGTTTGCGGCACCGACTGTGATCTTGCGCTGCGGCAGCTTTCCGGGAATGGTATCTGCGACCGGAACCAGCGGATTGGCCGCACCGGTCACGCGCATGGCCTGATAGACATAGCTTCTGCCGGAGAGCGGATCACGGATTGCGCCGCCCAGACAGGTCGCAGCGCCGCCGAACGGCTCAATTTCGGTCGGATGATTGTGTGTCTCGTTCTTGAACATGAGGATCCAGTCCTCTTTGCCCTTGTCGGTATCGACCTTGATCTTGACCGAGCAGGCATTGATCTCCTCGCTCTCGTCAAGTGCAGGGATCTTGCCGTCTGCTTTCAGCTTGCGCATAGCCATTGTAGCCATATCCATCAGGGTCACGGGCTTGTCGCCGCGGCCAAGCTCTCTGCGCACTGAAAGATAATCGTCATATGCATCCTTTATATAAGGTGTGTCGATCTTCACCTTATCCACAGTCGTGAGGAATGTGGTATGACGGCAGTGATCGCTCCAGTAGGTGTCGATCATGCGGATCTCAGTAATGGTCGGGTCACGGTGCTCGGTGTCGCGGAAATACTCCTGACAGAAGGTAATATCATCATAATCCATTGCCAGTGCATATTTTTTGAGGAATTTCTCTCTGCCCTTTTCATCGAGCTTGCAGAAGCCGTCCAGTGTCTCGACAGTTTCCGGCAGTGCATAGTTCATATCCAGCGAATCAACCGTTTCCAGCGAAGCTTCACGGCTCTCGACAGGGTTGATGAGATATTTTTTGAGCTTGTCAAAATCCTTGTCGCTCAGCATTCCGGAAACGATATAGATGCGTGCATTGCGGACGCGGCAGCGTTCCTTTCCGTTGAGGATCTGAATGCACTGCTCGCAGGAATCCGCACGCTGGTCAAATTGTCCCGGCAGATATTCCACGGCAAACACGCGCTCGACATTGGAGAGCAGCGGCAGCTTCTCATAAACATAATCGACAGCAGGCTCCGAGAAAACTGTTGCGATTGCCTTGCGGAAATCCTCCTCGTCAATATGATCGGCATCGTAGCGGTTGAGCACACGGATGCCCTGCACATCAAGACGCAGCGCGGTGCGCAGGTCAGAGAGCACGGATTGTGCTTCTACGGCATATTGCGGCTTTTTTTCGGTGTAAATACGATAAACAGCCATGAACAGATCAGCCTCCATTTACATATAATATGTTGAGGGTTCGGATCGGGCGTGCCGTCAGATCACACCGATGACACACTCATCCTCATACCTTTCTATTGTAACACAAATTACGGAATTCTGCAAACCCTTTTCTGCATTTTCCGGAAAAATTTTCACAAGTGTACCATCCGGTGTATGCCCTTGGTAAAACCGCTGTGCATTTTGCTGTTTCTCTCCTTCAACGAGCACCTCGACATTCCGGCCAATCATTTTTGCGAAATGCGCTTCGCGGATTTGATTTGCGGCAGCGCTCAGACGGGCAGCGCGGCGGTTTTTCACATCCTGCGGCACCTGATCGGGAAAAGCAGCGGCTTTTGTGCCCTCCCGCTGCGAATAAGGGAACACATGAATCTTTGCAAAGCCCATTTCCTGCACAAATGCGAGTGTTTCCTCAAATTGCGCCTCTGTTTCGCCGGGAAACCCGACAATCACATCGGTCGTCAGCGCGGCATCGGGAAAGAGCCTGTGGATTTCCTGTGCGAGTGCGCGGTACTGTGCGGTGTCATAGCGACGGTTCATGCGCTTCAGCACCGCATCGCAGCCGCTTTGCAGTGAAAGATGAAACTGCGGGCAGAATTTCGGACACTGCGCGAAGCGCATGAGTGTTTCAGTGTCCATCCGCTCCGGCTCCAGCGAGCCGAGCCGCACACGCAAAAAGCCCTCCTGTGCTGCACAGAGATCAACGGCATCAGCCAGCGACTGGCCCGTATCGACACCGAAAAAGCCCAGATTGATGCCTGTCAGCACGATCTCACGGTATCCGGCGGCAGCAAGCGTCCTGATCTCCGTCTCCAGCCGGTCAGGCGGCATGGAGCGGCACCGCCCCCGCGCATAGGGAATGATGCAATAGCTGCAAAACTGGTTGCAGCCGTCCTGAATTTTAAGAAAAGCGCGTGTGCGCGTCGTATCGGCGCAGGGCAGTGCCGAAAACGCATCCCCGCTCTGATACGGGGAAATTGCCTGCTGCGCCCCTGCCCCCTGCATATCATGCAGCCAGCCGAGCAGCGCCTCACGGTTTTTGGTTCCGGTGACAAAATCCGCCTCAGAAAAATCGTCCTCCGGAAACGCCTGCGGCCAGCAGCCCGTCAGGATCAGCCTGATCTGCGGATTTTTCCGCCGCAGACTGCGCAGAAGCTGTTTTGTTTTGCGGACGGATTCCGCCGTTACGGCACAGCTGTTGACAATGCAGACATCCGCCTCTGCGGGCGTTTCGGTCTCGGTGCAGCCCTCCTCGCGCAGAACTGCCGCAATTCCGGAGCTTTCCGCCTGATTGACCTTGCAGCCGAGTGTCAGGATCTTGAATTTCAGATTCATCGCCCTCCTTGTTTATGTTGCACAATTTCAACATATCGCACTTGTACACTAATTACAGTTTATTTGGATTGTCAAAAAGAAATGCAACTCGTGTTGAAAAAATCGGTCAGGTGTACAAATCAGCGCAGTTTTGCTTGACTTTTTTACCTATCTGGTGTATATTGTGCATAGGGTGATTCATGACAGCCCTCCAAAACTCCGGTGCGCGGGACACGCCAGAATGCGTGCTTCCCCCTCTCGTCACGCAGCGATGCGGCGACCCGTACACCGCTTGATTTTTTACAATTCCATCTGCCGAACCCCTGAAAAGTGAGGTAATTACGATGTATGTTACGACGGTTTTTCTTCCGGAGATCGCTGATGTTGCCGAATTTGTCAACATCATGAGCCAGTTCCGCTTTGAAGCACAGCTTCATGTCGGCAATTACGCCGTCGATGCAAAGTCGATTATGGGCATTTTCACGCTTGACCGTGAGCAGCCGCTTCAGCTTGAAGCAGAGGTTTCCGATGAAGCACAGATTGAAAAGCTCAATCAGGCAATCGGCAGATTCCTTTTCCATCCGGTTCACTGATCCGGAACCGGTTTCAAAAGCCAATTTCTTTTCGGGAGACATATGCTGCTCCCAAAATCCCCCTTTTTTCATGTTGCTCCCCGCTGCACTGCATTGGGGGGCACAAACCCAATTGCGTATCGTTCTCTGCGTAAGCTGCGCAGAGAATGATGCGATTTTTTTTCGCTTCTGTAATAAGTATATCACAAAGCCTCTGAAAATGCAACCCTGCTTTCTTCCGCACCGCGGAACAGCTTGACATTTGCAGGAAAATATGATATACTGGTATTTATAAAAGATAAAAGTATTACTGCGAGGATATTATCCTGCGTCACATAACAGAAAGAAAGGAGCTTGCATCATGGGAGAATGGAACCGCTATACCACACAGACAAAAATTGAAGAGCTGTCAAAGCTCTGCCGGTCGAATTATAAGATTGATTCGGAGCTGTATTCCAAATATGATGTCAAGCGCGGTCTCCGCGACATCAACGGAAAAGGTGTATGCGCCGGTCTGACCAATATCAGCCAGATTATTCCGGGTACCGAAGAAAACGGCGAAACCAAGCTCGGCGAAGGTCAGCTGCTGTTTCGCGGTTATCATATCGAGGATCTGGTTAACGGCTTTATTCGGGATCAGCGCTTCGGCTATGAGGAAACCGTATATCTGCTGTTGTTCGGTCAGCTTCCGACCAGCAGTGAGCTGGAGGATTTCAGCGCGCTGATGCGGAGCTGCCGCACGCTTCCGCCCTCTTTTACACGCGATGTCATCATGAAATCACCGAGCGAGGATATGATGAATACGCTTGCAAAAAGTGTGCTCGCTCTCTATTCCTATGACCACAACCCGAATGATACCTCGATTGCAAATGTGCTGCGTCAGTGCATCCAGCTGATCGCACAGTTCCCGTCAATCGCGGTATACGGCTATCAGGCATACCGCTATTATAAAAATGACCAGAGCCTGTTCCTGCATCAGCCGGATCCGAATCTCTCGGCTGCGGAAAACCTGCTGAGTCTGCTCCGTGCAGATCAGAAATATACTGCGCTCGAAGCAAAGATCCTTGATCTGGCAATGGTTCTGCACGCAGAGCACGGCGGCGGCAATAACTCAACCTTTACGGTTCATGTTGTGTCCTCCTCCGGCACGGATACCTATTCAACTATGGCAGCAGCGCTCGGCTCTCTGAAAGGTCCCAAGCACGGCGGTGCCAATATCAAGGTCGTGCAGATGTTCGATGATATGAAGGAGCGCGTCCGCGACTGGAAGGACGAGGAGGAAGTCGCTTCCTATCTGCGGAAGCTGCTGCACAAGGATGCATTCGATCA
>JAFYBM010000200.1 GCA_017540225.1 Oscillospiraceae bacterium
AATATCCGGAAGAAATAAGAAAAGCCGCATCCCCGCTGGCACGGTGGATACGGCTGCAAGCAAAACACTTACAGTGCTAGTATAGCACGGAATCAGGAGAATGTCAATGGATAAGAGTTATTTTGATGTGAAGCCAAAAGGCAGGCACGCGCAGGTGCTTGCCAAGCCGACGGCCAATGCGCTCATGGAGTTCTGCCGGCAGGAGCCGGAGTTCGAGCAGGCGATCGAGCAGAGCGGCAAGACATTTGACGACTGTCTGACTGCGATCACAAAGGGCATCGGCAGCTCGATTTCCGATCTGGAAGTTTACAGCCGGGCGGTCAAGTTTTACTTTCCTGTGGCGGCGGTGCGGTTCCACATGACGATTGACCTCTGCGGCGATAACGGCGCTGTCGATCCGCCGATCACGCAGCATAAGCATGACAAGCCGGATGCAATGCAGCTTTCGCTTGACTCCCTGCTGGACTTCTGAGGTGATCGCATGAGACAGGCGAGAAAAGAGGAGCTGCTGCGGCGCTTTCCGGCAGTTCCGCAGAGCATCATGGAGAAGATGAAAGGCAGGCTTGCAGACAATTTTGCGGTGTTCCTGACGAACGGGAATGAGCTGTTTGTCCGCTGCTATCATCGCTATTCAGACGGCAAGCTGATCGAGCGGCAGCGCTATGTATTCACAAAGGACGGCTCGGTGCGCTGGGGCAAGGATGACGGGGCGCCGTGGACGGTTCGCAAGGAATTTCGCGAGCCGGTATTCTGCCAGAGCTGCTACGGCTACAACTTCAACAATACCTACAAGGGGCTGAACATGGAAGCAATCGGGCAATCCTGCATGAAATACTGCTGCCATGAGCTCTACAAAGGTAATCTTCTGATGGAGTACCTGCATCTGTACTGCCGTCACCCGAATGTGGAATACCTGATGAAAGCCGGATACGGCGACCTGATCGGCGAATATTACACGGGCTACTGGGGCGGCATTCAGCATATCGCAGCAAACCGGAACATCAACTGGAAGTCGAACAATCTTCTGAAAATGCTCGGTCTGAACCGCGATGAGTTCAAGCTGCTCGCAGGGCATGAGGAACTGTATGATGAATATGTCATGTGGCGGGAGCATTATCCGAAAACAAAACCGGAGGACTTGCTGCTGATCGGCAGCGTGTTCGGGCATGAATACGGAACAATGGAGCGGTTCATTCATGCAACCGGTCTGAAGCCACAGCGCATTGCACGATATCTCAATGAGTATGATGCGGAGCCGCACGATTATGACGACTATCTCCGGCAATGCGCACAGCTTCGGTATGACCTGCATGACACCGCGATCTCAATGCCGCATGACTTCATAGCGATGCACACGCGGCTTTCGGAAATGATCAAGTACAATGAGTCACAGGAAGCCCGGAGAAAATTCAAAGAGAACATGGAATACCGCAAGAAGCTCGAATTTGCGCACGGCGGTTTGTTCATCCGTCAGCCGAAGAATATGGCCGAGATTGTGTATGAAGGCAAGCGCCTGCATCACTGTGTCGGCGGATACGC
>JAFYBM010000021.1 GCA_017540225.1 Oscillospiraceae bacterium
AAATATGCGGGACGGCAGTCTTTGGATGACCATGTGGGTTGATATTTACGATCTCTCAGAGCAGGATTCTGTCACCTTCTGCTATGAAAAGCAGGAAACCGATTTCCCGTCCGAGGAAGAGCTCGAAGCTTATCAAGGCGATCCGGGCGATCTTTATGAAAGGCCGGAGCAGGTCGGACATCATGAAAAATACTTCAACGAGTGGACGGACGGCCTCGAATTCACGCTGCCGCTCACACCGAATGTCGATGTTGTCACATTTACGGCCGGGGACGGCGATTCCATGCGGCTCTCGGCATTTGGGCTGTACGCCGACCGCGCATATATTGCGCCGTTTGACCCGACAGAGATGAGCGTCACCTATCAGGACGGCACGCAGGCAGCGGTGCATATCCCATCGTTTATGGCAAGCGCCGGATCTCTTGAAAACGGAGAGAAATTCGGTAAGACCTATGCAAAGCTCTACGGCGAGGTCGAGGGCATGGCGTTTGATGAATCGGACCCGGCGAGCTACTGCGGCCTGATTGACGTTGCAGACATTGCAGAGATCGAATACGGCGGCAGAGTCTACCTTCCCGCAGAATGAGCATACGTTTCCGGCAGCACCGTGGGTGATGCGGCTGCGTTGATTGAAGCTTATATCAGCGAATCATGCAGAAACCGGGCTTCCTGAGGAAGTCCGGTTTCTTATTTGCGTTCAGTTTTCTGCGGATTTGCTCCTAACATAAATACCCTGTAATCATACAAACGGGTGCAGCCCAAACAAAAAAAGAGATACGAGAGGGCGTGATAAATTTCTTTATCACGCCCTCACTCAATTCAGGTTTTTCTTGTTTGCGGAATGCGGATCAGCCACGGTCTGCGGTTGCTTCCACCATTGCCTGCATCAGCTTCGGATATTCGATCTGGCAGGAGCTGCGGCGCAGCAGTCCGAAGCTCTCGCCGCTGTCCGGGCCTGTCGGTGCCTCAAAGTAGTTGTTATCCCACCAGACGCACGCGATGCCGAGTTTATTTGCGTTGCTGACATAGTATTTTGCCCATGCCGCACGGTCATCCTCGTTGTTCTTGTTCATGGCGCCGAATTCGCCCATGATGAACGGAATACCCTTGTCGAGATATCTCGACTTGAGGTTGGAGAATGCATCCATGATCGCGCCGGTATCCTGACCGTTGTCTGCGCTCCACTTGTTCGTGCCCTGTGTCTGAAGTGCGAAGGGCTGCGGGTTGTAGGCGTGTGCAGAAGCGATGATGTGATCGTCGTTCGGCAGCACAACGCCGTTGAGGTTTGCCTTGTCGGGAGATGCCGCATAGGAAGGCAGCATGACAAAGCGCTTTTCATTCTGGCCGCCGGACTTGCGGATTGCTGCAAGACCTGCTGCATTGAGCTTGTTGACGCAATCCATTGCATCCTTGCAGTCGTTGTTGTTCGGGTCGATCCACCACTGATTCCTGTGACCGATCATACGCGGCTCGTTCAGGGTTTCAAAAATCAGGTGATTGTCGTAGTT
>JAFYBM010000022.1 GCA_017540225.1 Oscillospiraceae bacterium
CACGGTCTTCAGCGTCCGGAGCGTTGGTGTAGGACCAGGACTCGGAAGTAGAAGACTGGAATGCGAACTTCATGCCCTGCTTCTCATTGCCCCACTTCATATCTTCGATGGACGGATGCGGAATGGTCTCGAAGCAGGATTCCTGGTCGCCGCGGTTGAAGGTGTTGATGAAGGTGAATTCGCCCTTCGTGCCGCGTGCAGAACCGCCGAAGCCATACCAGTCGTTGACGTCTGCGAGCCAGTGGAGCAGATACTCTCTGCCCTCGCTCTTGTAAGCGGAAGTCAGCTTGCTGTGCAGCGGGTTGACACCGGTATTGGAGGAGCTGCCCTCAGACGGATACTTCTTCACATCATACGGATACTCAGCACAAGCCTGTGCGCTCAGCTCGCTCTTTGCCCAGAAGCCCTTCTGCTGGTTGTCAGACGGGATCATGTTTTCAAGGACACTCCAGGCGTTGTCGAGGTTCATCTTTTCTTTGGAAGTAGCTGCGGGTACAGCGCCCTTGTCAAGGATGTGATCGTGCATCGCGGAGACCCAGACGATGTAGGACATAGCCTCGGATGTTGTCTCATGACCGTAGTCCGGAGCCTCGCAGATCAGCTCCTCAACGGAGTGATACGGAGAACCGGTCTTTTCATCGAGGTAGCCGTTTTCAACGCCCTTGTTGATGACATCATCATACAGCGACATGAAACGTGCGGCATAGGTGTCGGTGCCGTATGCTTCTTCCTTTGTACGTGCTGCGGATGCAGTCACGGACATCAGTGCGCTGGATGCCATGCCCGCTGCGAGAACAGCGGAGAGAATCGCTCTGTTTTTCTTGAATTGCATTCTTTTTTCCCCTCTCGTGAAATTTGGTGATTCGCTTCAGTGTTTTGCACGGTCAGTCCGTGAAGCGTGGGCGGACTGAATCATGGTACGTTGTGCAGGAGGTGCTGCTCCCGTGCCGGAGCACCTTCGCCTTGATTCTGTATCCGGTATCCGGCTGTTTTTTGAGTACGGCATCCATTCCATCACTCGCAAAACGATACAGATACACCAATACAGTACCTGAATCCATTATAATTATTTTCAGGAAGTTTGTCAAGGCTTTGCGGCAATTCGTACGGCCGGCGTTACACTTTTCGGAGACTTCTACAAATATGGCTTCCGTATTTTGTGCAACTTGCCATCCAACTTTTCCCGCTTTCACCCCTGTTCCGGCCGTATCCTGTCAGATTTCGCTGAAAAGTTGTATGTTTCACCGATTGTATAAAAACTGTTCACAGTTTGTTCACCTTATTCTGCGATAATAAAATGAATACTGTCTGCCTGTCGGGCAGGCTGAAAGGGGCTTATGACCGCACTATGGTAGAGATCAAAAATCTGACCAAATACTACGGCACCCATCCGGCTGTGCAGGATATTTCCTTCACGGTCGGCGATCATGAGGTGCTCGGTTTTCTCGGTCCGAACGGTGCCGGAAAATCCACAACCATGAATATGATCACGGGATGTCTGCCTTCCACGGCAGGCACCGTGCTCGTTGACGGCTATGACATTGCGAAGGATCCGATGGAGGCCAAACGGCGGATCGGCTATCTGCCGGAGCTGCCGCCGGTCTATCCGGATATGCGCGTCAGGGATTATCTGATGTTTGCAGCGGGACTGAAAAAGGTTCCGCGCAATGACCGCAAAAAGCAGGTTGACAAGGCGATGGAACGCCTGCGCATCACCGATGTGCAGAAGCGCGTGATCGGCAATCTCTCAAAAGGCTACCGGCAGCGTGTCGGCTTTGCACAGGCACTGCTCGGTTCCCCGAAGATCCTGATTCTGGACGAGCCGACCGTCGGACTCGATCCGAAGCAGGTCATGGAGGTGCGCCGCCTGATTCAGGATCTTGCAAAGGAGCATACTATTATATTTTCCACACATATTCTTGCAGAGGTCACGGCCGTCTGCGAGCGTGTTGTCATCATCAATAAGGGCAGGATCCGAGCAGTGGATACGATCGCGAATCTCGAAAACAGCGTCGGCGGCAATTTGCAGCTGCGCATGAAGATCGAGGGCGATCCCGCAAAGGTCACAGAGCTGCTCCGCTCCGTTGAAGGCGTGCTCTCTGTTGATGAAATGGAATTTGAATCGGTCGGCGTCAATGCGTATACGGTCAGTGTGACATCCGATGAGATCCGCAAGCCGCTGATGACAAAGCTCATTGCGGAAGACTGCATGGTGCTGGAGATCAATTCGGTCCGTTCGAGCCTTGAGGATGTGTTCATCAAGCTGACAGACACGACGGCAAAACAGGACCGCGAAGCAGCCTTCGAGGAGCTTGGAAAGGAAATGGATGCACAGCGCGAGGCGGAGGAGGCTGCAAAGAAAGCAGAAACAGCCGGCGATGATACGGCTGCTGCCGAAACAGCGGATCCGGAAAAGGAGGCTGATGACTGATGTTTTCTCTTTATAAAAAGGAAGTGCAGTCCTATTTCTGCTCGCCGTTCGCTTATGTCATCAGCGCACTGTTCCTGCTGGTGTTCTCCCTGAGCTTTATCAACGGCATCTCAACGATGGATTCCAATCTCCTGAAATTCTCGTTTTCCAATATCTTCTATAACAGCTTCTACTATTTTATATTCCTGATTCCGCTGCTGACCATGCGCACCTTTGCCGAGGAACGCAAATCACATACGGAAACGCTCTGGCTCTCGGCGCCGATCACGGTGCCGCAGGTCGTATTTGCAAAGTTTCTTGCTGCCGCGACGGTCTTTCTGACCATGATGGTGCTTTCCCTGATCTTCCCGCTGGTCGCGTTTCTGCACGGTTCCGTGGTTGTTTCAAGCCTGATCTGCGGCTATCTCGGCTTTTTCCTCTGGAGCCTTGTCTGCATCGCCATCGGCATTATGATGTCTGCGCTGACCGATAACCCGATCATCGCGGCGGTGCTCGGCGAAGCAGCCATGCTGCTGCTGCTGTTTCTTGATAATTTTACCAAGAGTGCTCTGATACAGTCCATTCCGGCTGCCGCAAAGATCCTGACATGGTTTTCGACAGAGGTTCGTTTCGGTGCCTTTTCGCAGGGTCTGTTCACACTGGCCGATCTGGTATTTTTTGTCTCTATCACGATCGTTGTACTGATCTGGACTGTCATTATCATCGAAAAGCGCCGCTGGAGCCGCGCCTGACCGGAGGAAAACGCAATGGATAACTCAATTTTTGCAAAGAACAAGCGCTATAAGGCGCTTGCATTGCTGCTGGCAGTGCTTGTGCTCGCCGTGGCAATTCCCGTCAACCTGATTGTGGAGCGTCTGAACATCCATTTTGACATGACACCGAATAATCTTTACACCCTTTCCAAAACGACTGAGGATTATCTGGATGAGCTGGATGCCCGCGGCGAGGTTGTTGATGTCTATTTTCTGACAGAGATGGATAATCTCGCAGGCGATCTGGAATGGCTTGCGCTTTACCGCACACTGCTGGCGTATGATGCACACAAATGCTTCAATCTGATCGACTTTGATCCCGATTCCGATCCGGAAACGCTGCGGCGGATCAATCCGGACGGCGTATTCAATCTCAGCGAGGCAGATTTCCTTTTTGTTCACGACGATATGGTCAAGCGTCTGCCCGGTACACTGATGTATACCTACGAGACCGATGACAACGGAAAGGTCGTCAATGCGGAATTCCGCGCAGAAAACTATTTTACGGGCTATATCAAGACGGTCGTGGACGGAGAGCTGCCGATTGTGTATTTCCTTGAGGGACACAATGAGCTTTCGCTGGATGATATGTCGCAGCTTGCTGCCAATCTCGGAAACTACAATTACGGAGCAAAAGCCCTGAATCTGACAACGGCCGCCGCGGTTCCGGATGACTGCTGCATTCTCGTAATCGCGGGACCGCAGTTTGACATCAACGAGGATGAATACAAAAAGATCTACGACTACACGCAGAAAGGCGGAAATGTCAGTCTGCTGATCGGCCCGAACGAGGCCAAGAGCAATTATACAAACATCGAACGCCTGATGAGCAGCTACTGTCTCGGCATGAATTATGACCGCGTTTCAGAAACGGACGAGAACCGTCATTCGCATAACGATACCTATGCGATGATGTGCAATATTGCAGAGGCAAATTCGGAGTCGGGAATCAATCTGACCGCCGATCTGCTGCCGACCGTCAACAATATCGGCACCTATATGCCGTATTCCCGCAGCTTCTATACGACCTACGGGACAAATTACGGCGCAATGAAAATTGATTCGCTGATCGTGACCGATCCGACTGCACAGTCCGAGCCGTGGGGCGGCAAGCAGCTTGACCCGCTGACTGTGACCGGCAAGGCGCTGCCGCTGGCCATGTATTCGATGGATACACAGCGTTCTGATTCCAAGCTCGTCGTTTTCGGTTCTGCGGATATTATCTCGAATACCGGTTCGGGCAATGCCTATTTCATCAATCCGCTCCAGCTCTTCCTCTCCACGATCACATGGATGTACGATTCGGATGTGGATATGAATATTGCGAACAAAGCGCGCACCTATGACAGCATTGACATCAACAGCTCCGCAACGGCAAGCAGCTTCATCGCGCTCTTTATCGCATTCCCCCTGCTGATTGCACTGACCGGTGTTATTATCTGGCTGAGGAGGAAAAACGCATGAAGCAGCTCCGATGGGTTCTGATTCTCGGCATAACAGTACTGGTGCTGTTCGGGGTGTTTCTCGTTGTCGATCATTACACAAAGAAAAAGGAAGAAGAACAGCGTATCGGTGAGCCGCAGCAGCTTCTGCTGATTGATTCCTCGCAGATTTCCCGTATCACGGTTGATAATGAGGACGGTCATTTTGCTTTCGACTGGGATCAGCTTAAGGGCTGGCAGCTTGTCAGTTCGGAGCAGTTTGAGATCAACAGCTATGCAGTCTCCGCAATGTGCAATTATATCTGCAATCTGAGCTCGCTGAAAACCGTCGCCTTTGACTGCAAGGATACTTCCGTTTACGGCTTTGATGCACCGATTACGATTAAGGTGTATACGACCGAATCCGATCCGGAGCAGCCCTATGTGCTGTTTGTCGGTGATGCGACGCCGACCTATGACGCATATTATGTCATGCTGGAAAACTCCGATGACGTCTATACGATCGACTACAACAGCGGAACGGTTTTCTGCAGCGCAAAGGATATGCTCAAAAACACCTATCTGATGGATGTAACCTCCTCTCAGTTCAATTACTACCGGCTGGAGCATGACGGCAAAACCGTGACGGAATTCGGCCGCACCGAGGATGCCTCATGGGATCTGCGGGTGCCTTCGGGCTTTACGCTTTATAAGGTCCGGATTGACGATCTGGTTGACACCCTGACGCGAATGCAGGTTTCCGGCTTTGTGGAGGAGCATCCGCAGGATCTTGCAAAATACGGCCTTGACAAGCCGCATTCCAAAATTTTCCTTGAGGGCAATTCAAACGGCAGCTCCCTCAAAAGGGAGATCTGGTTCGGCAGCGAGACGGATAACTCCGGTACGGAAATCTACGGCTATGTCAAGGAGTCCGAGCAGGTTTTCCGCATCATCAAAAATACGGTTTCCTTTATTGAAGCGCCTGCCGACCGTTATATTCTTCCGAATTGCATCAGTGTCAGCATCGAGGAATTGGAGTCTGTCGAGATCGACATGGGCGAGGTGTACGATATGCACGAGGTGCTGCATCTTGACTATGAGAATAAGCAGTATGCGCTCGGCGATACCGACATCACTGCGATGAATGATGAAACGCTCACGAGTCTCTTTACTGCATATTACCGCGCTGTTACGCAGCTTTCGTTCACAGCGCTCGATCTGGATGCGAAGCCTGAACCGGATGAAGAACCGGCAATACGGATTCTTTACACCTATCTGGACGGGCACACTGCCGAGCTGACCTTCTGCGAAAAAGAAGAAAACAATTACTATCTTTTCCGTGACGGCAGCTATACCGGTATGACAGTTCGGTTAAATGAATTTTCAGAACGCAGCGGCATCATAAAGGATTATGAGGCTTTGAAAGCAGAATTGCAATAAAGCAGCAAAGGCACCCGAAATGCATCGGGTGCCTTTGTTTTTAGCGTTCATTGAGAACCGGCTGGGAAGCGGCATCGCGCTTGACAAAATATTCCTCATACCACACAAGGAATGTGTAAATCGTCCAGATTTTGCGCCAGAGATCAGAGTTTCCGCCGATATATTCGTCATAGATCGCCTGAACAGCCTCCGGCTTGAAGAATTTTGCGCAGATCTCACTGCCGAGCAGTCTGCGGACATCCGCATTATAGCGTTCATCCGCAAGCCACAGACGAATCGGCACGATAAAGCCGAGCTTCTTGCGGAATGCGATCTCCTTCGGCAGCACCTTTGCAGCGGCTGTCCGGAACGCAACCTTGTTCTGCTCCTCCGTGACCTTGTATTCCGACGGCATCCGTGATGCAATGTCAAAAATGCGGCGGTCGGTCAGCGGCATCCGGATTTCAAGGCCGGCGGCAGTGCTCATTTTGTCCACGTTCAGGTAAATATCGCCTTCCAGCCAGATCTGAATATCCACATCGGACATTTTGGTCAGCGGATCAAGCCCCTCTGTTTCCTCATAAATCTGCGAAACGAGCTTGATCGGCAAAACTTCGGGATCATAATGCTGCAAGAGCTGTTGCTTTTCCTCCTCCTTCATGATATTGGTATTGCCGACATAGAAGGTTTTGAGGTTGTCGCCGTAGCGCTCCGCATTGCGGTACATATTGTAGCCGCCGAAAAATTCATCCGCGCCCTCGCCGGAATAGCAGAGCTTTGTATGCTGCGCGGTTGCAAGGCAGCCAAGCGTAAAAACAATCGCGGAAGCGTCACCGAGCGGCTGCTCCATGTGATACATCACATACGGCACGATCTCAAAATACTGCTCCGGCGTGATTTTTGCAACGCTGTGCTCGACACCGAGCAGCTCCGCAGTCTTTGCAGCAATGCGGGATTCATCGAAGCGCTCCTCGTCATAGCCGCAGGAATCTGCACGCTTTGCATCGGACATCGCCAGAACATAAGAGGAATCCACGCCGCCGGACAGGAATGATTCCGCAGTTTCATCCGGTGTTTTGACCTCGTGCATCATCTGCTGCAATGTCTCGTGAATCTCATCGGCGTAGGCTTCGAGTGATTTGCTGCGGTCGGGATGAAATTCCGGTTTCCAGTAGCGCGTAACGGTATATTTGCCGTTCTGCCATTCAAGCAGACAGCCCGGCATCAGCTTTTTCACGCCCTTGAAGAAGGTCTCCTCGCCGGCCACATAGGTCAGCGTGAGATAAATTTGCAGCATTTTTTCATTCAGCTCTTTGACAAAGCCGTCCTGTTCCATGATTTCACGGATCATCGTACCGTAAAGCAGACGGCCGTCTGCGGTCTGAAAATAATAAAACGGCTTTGTACCGAACTGATCGCGGATGCAAATCAGTTTTTGCGCATCGGAATCCCAGAGCGCAAAGGCAAACATTCCGTAAAGGTGATCGGGCAGGGCGTTGCCCCATGCTTCATAGCCTTTCAGCAGAATCACTTTCTCACGTTCGCTGCGGGAAAGGCGCTTGTCAATGTCCAGCTTTTCGCAGATGTCTTCCCAGTTGCGGATATGACCGCGGTAGGTTTTCAGTTCAAGCATATGCATTCTCCATTCTGTGCGGAAGCTGCCGCACGCTTTATCCTATGTTTCTGCCAGCAATATTATATCATATTATATCGGAAAACGCAATGGGCGAAGCGAAAAAAGACGCAAGAGGAACCGCATGGGAGTAAAAACGGAGGCCGGCACTGCCGGATATATCATATTATATCGGAAAACGCAATGGGCGAAGTGAAAAAAGACGCAAGAGGAACCGCATGGGAGCAAAAACGGAGGCCGGCACTGCCGGCACTGCCTTTGTGCTCTGTTGTGGGGTTTCACTAAAATTATGAATAAAAAATCGGCATTGTGCCAATTTTCGCCCGAAACGCTTGAAGATTCTTCTGTTTTCGGGTATAATAAAGCTGTCGCGGAAACCGTCAGACAACAGCACAGAAAGGAGTCTGTATCATGTCCGATAAGACGATTACGTTTTCCCTCAGTGAGGAACGCGAAAAGGAAATGCTGCAAATCCTGCGCACGGTCTATGATGCGCTGAATGAAAAAGGCTATAATCCGATCAATCAGATCGTCGGATATATTCTTTCAGAGGATCCGACATACATCACCGTTCATAAGAATGCGCGCAGCCTGATCCGGCATATTGACCGCGATGAGCTGATGCAGGTTCTTGTGCGGAATTATCTCTCGGAATGAGCACAAGTTGCTTTTTTTGTATAAAGCGACAAAGCTGTTTCCCTGTACTTGACAAATTGTCTGCCGCAGTGTTATGATAGATACACAATCAAACAGGGGAGCTTGTGTGGCAGGCTGAGAGGGTGTGTAGACGCACCGACCCGAAACCTGATGCGGATAATGCCGCCGTAGGGAGAATGTCAAACACGACAAAAACGCCACAGGAATGTCTGCGGCGTTTTTTTTTTCTGTTTGGTTGCAAATGATTGCAAAGGAAGTATGATTTATGAAAAACACCACCAAAATGCTCGTTGAGGGCGCCATGATGCTGGCTCTGGCGATCGTGCTCAGCCTCATCACACCGTTCCAGAAGATCCTGCCGTTCGGCGGCTCGATCACACTGGTCTCCATGCTGCCGATCTGTCTTTTCAGCATCAAATACGGCATCGGAAAGGGACTTGGCGTTTCATTCGTGTTTTCGCTGTTTCAGCTTGCACAGGGTATCATCAAAGAAGGACTGTTCGGCTGGGGCCTGACCGCCGGTATGCTGGTTGCCTGTATTCTGTTTGATTATATCATCGCTTACACGGTGCTCGGTCTGGCAGGCTTGTTCCGTCAGAAGGGACTGGGCGGCTGGATCGGCGGCGTTGTATTTGCACTGCTTCTGCGGTTTATCAGCCACTTTATCAGCGGCGTTTATGTATTCGCCTCGACCGGAAAGATCTGGGATGACCTTGATTTTATCGCGGATAACAAATACATCTACAGCGCGGCCTATAACGGCGCATATATGGTTCCGGAGATTGTTCTGACCGTGATCGTGACAGTGATTCTGTTCAAGATTCCGCAGATGCGGAAGCTGATCGCACCGGAAACGAAAGAAGCCGATTCATAAACCGATAATACGGCGCCCTCCTTTTGAAGGAAGGCGCCGCATTTTTATTTATGCCGTAATTTCGCGGATGTTCCGCACGATAATATCATGCAGCAGCTCAACATCGTAATCGCCGATAATCGGTTCAAGATGAGAGTCCCCGACACCGGAATCATCCGTCAGGAATACATAATTGCTGTTTGTCATGATTGCTGCGGCGCGGCCGAACAGCTCTGTTGTGCGGTCTGCATTGGAGGCAACGACCGGCACCAGATGCACACCCTGCTCTGCGGCTGCTGCAATTGCTGCCGCAATCATCGGCTGAGCCGATGCATTATCATTCGGGTCGCCGTGGGGCGGTGCATCGAAAATCAGGAATGCGATTTTGTTTGTATCGTCATGCCAATCGCCGCGGCACATGGTTTCCTCAAGAATCTCTGCAACAGCCTCCGGTGCATCGCCGCCGCCGTCTGCATATTCTGCGTTCAGCTTCTTTTTGATTGCAGCGATGTCATCCGTGAACGGATTGCAGCGCGTCACATAGACATCGCCCTTGTCACGGTAGAAATTCACGGAAAAAGTCATATTTCCGTCGGAAACCTCCTCAGCAATCGACGCAAAATCCTTTTGCAGATAGCTGATCTCATCGCCCATCGAGCCGGTCGTATCGAGAATGAACATGACCTCGGTTTTCTCATATTTGCGTGATTCTGCACCGGTTTCAACGGTGTATTCGAGTGTCCGGATGCCGCTGCCGCCCTGTCCGTCCTCTGCGGCGGGAGCCGTCAGCGAAACCGGTTCTGCATCGGCGGTCTTGACGGTCAGTTCTTTTCCGGCAAATGCATCGCCGTAGAACAGATAGGCATTGCCGTTTTTGTCTGTTTTCGCTGTCCAGAGGATGTCATCGGCATTCAGTGTAACGGTCTGATTCTGCACCGGCGTGCCGTCATGTGTCACGGTCACGGCAATGCGGTTCACGGGGTTGAGTCCGTAGGCCGGAAATTCGATTGTGCCGCTGTGGATAAGATTGGCGAAGAAGCCCCAGTTCTCGTTGTCATTCCATTCACCGGCTGTCAGCACAAACGGCTCGCCGCGGTCAAGGACCGAAGACGTATCATCCGGATCCCCGTCCGGCACTGCGCCCGCAGCAGCCGCGGCGCCATCAACAGCTGCCGGCTCTATTGCCAACATGGCATCAGATTTCTTTGCAGAAAAGGCATCGCCGGCTTCCGCAGCGCCTTCTGCATAATCCGCGCCTTCGTATACGGCAGCGGGAGCAGCTTCGGCCTCCGCACCGCCTGCATCATCTGCTTTCGCATCTTTTGCGGCATCCATTGCGATTTCGCCGTTCAGTGCGGGTGCATCGGCTGTCATGGCAGCATCTTTGGCGGCATTGCCGCAGCCGCCGAGTGCGCTTGCGGTCATCAGAAGCATCAGAGTCAGTGCAATATTTTTGTTTGTTGTTTTCATGGGTGATCCCCTCCTTTGTAACTGAATACGTCCCGGCGGCTTTGTTTTCCTTATGATTTTTTGCACTTTGTATCTTTGAACAATCGAGCCGCATTTCTTTCGGGGATCTTTCAGCAAACTGAACAATAATTACGCGGATCAGAACCTGAAAAAGCAGGAACTTATGTTGCAGCTTCGCCGGCACATTCAGGTGCGGACACTGTCTGCGTCAGATGCATGATAACCTCCCGCGCCAGCAGCAGCCCCGCAGCAGACGGAACAAATGATACGGAACCGGGAATGTTCCGCTTCATATTCCCAGTCTCCTCCGCTGTCAGTGCTGCGTATGCAGCCGGATCCGGTGTCTGCGGCAGCTCCTCTGAATATACAACCTTCAGCGAACGGACACCGCGCCGGCGCAGCTCATAACGCATCACTCTTGCGAGCGGACAGACATTTGTTTTATATATATCCGTGACACGCAGTGCGGAAGGATCCAGCTTATTGCCTGTTCCCATGCTGGAAATTACCGGTACTCCGGCCGCCTGCGACTGCATGATGATTCCGATTTTGCCCTTGACGGTGTCAATCGCATCAATCACATAGTCATACTGCGAAAAATCAAATTCATCTGCTGTTTCCGGCAAAAAGAAGCATTTGTGCGTGATGACCTCGGTTTCCGGACAAATATCGTGAATCCGCGCCGCAGCGGCATCAACCTTTGCGAGACCGACTGTGCTGTGCAGTGCAATGAGCTGCCGGTTGATATTCGTAAGAGAAACCGTGTCGTTGTCGATCAGCTCCAGTGTACCGATGCCGCAGCGTGCCAGTGCCTCAACCGCGTAGCTGCCCACGCCGCCGACACCGAATACGGCAACACGGCTTTTCCGCAGCTTTTCCATGCGTGCGGCGCCGAGTATCAGTTCTGTGCGGGAAAACTCATTCAGCATGATCTGTTCCTTTCGTTTAAGAAGAATAATATTTGTGCGCATTATCATGATACCACAGCTTCCATTCTTATGTCAACCCTGATTTTACACGGGGGAGTGCGTTTTGATAAACAGAAACGCCCCGACAATCGTCGGGGCGTCCGAAGTGACTATTCAGTTCAGCCGTTGCAGTCTGCGATATATGCATCAATTGCGGAATAGATTACGCCGACGGATTCGCTCCACTGGGTCTGACCCTTGGAGGCTGCACGGATACCGTTTTCGTTGGAATCAAGAATGCTGGTAATATCCGTTGAAACTGCGGTGTAGAAGTCATAATGCGGGTTTGCTTTTGCCAGCTCGTGGCACTTATGCAGCATATTGACCATTTCCTCAGTCCAGCCGTAGTCGGAATAGAGCTGCTCGGTTGCGATCTCGTCTGCACGCTCGTTGGTAATGGTCACGCGCTTGCAGGCTGCAAACTTTGCAACGCCTTCCGGATTCTGGCCGCCCTTGACCATGACATAGCCGTCAAGACCGCAGGGGATGTAGTATTCATTCGCGTTCGGATCCTTCGGCATCGGGACAAACATAGCGTTCTCGCCGAAGTCGTTTTTCCATGTATCGTTATACATTGCCCATGCGCCGCAGGGATAGAACAGCTCTTTGCCCTCACCGATATAGGAAGGCATTGCCGTCCAGCCGAAATCACCGACACCGATTGCAACACAGTTTGTTGTGCCAAGCTCATACATCCAGTTCTGGAGGCGCTCAATTTCAGGATCCTTGAGGTTATTGACGAGCTTGCCGTCCTCGAGACCGATATACGGCACGCCGCAGGTTGCGGAGAGACCCGCCTCGAACCACCAGCCGTCAATGCCGAACTGACCGTTGTCCGGATCAACGAACTGCTGGAGCGAATCCTGAAATGCCTTCCAGTCCCACTTGCCCTCCTCAAAGAGCTTTGCAGGA
>JAFYBM010000201.1 GCA_017540225.1 Oscillospiraceae bacterium
AAGGTCGGTGACGGCGTTGTGGGATTTTGCATTGCGAATATGCCGTGGGATGCGGCGACCTTTGAGGAGGACAAGCGTTTCATGGTGCGCGTGACGGATGCTGCCTCACAGAAAACAGGATGGGAAAAGCTCAGCTACCGACCGAACGCGGAACATCTCATGCCGATGCTCGGCTGGTTCCGGAAATGCTTTGTGCGCCTGAAGCCGACAGACATTGATCCGAACAGCCTCAGAAACTGGCTTGCGCAGATGGAGGAGGATGACCCCGCGCGCTGCGGCTTCCCGAAATGTCCGCATCACGGCATCTATCTGACATGGCTCGGCTGCCAGATCTGCAACAGCTGATGAATAAAAAACAAAAAAATGCGCATCCTAGCAGAAAACGGAGGGATGCACATGACAAAAATCATTCATTCGCAGGGCGCAAAGGAGCCTTCGCCGGAGGCGTATCTTGAGATGGTTGCGCACGCCTCACGCAAAACGGACGTTGCCGCGACAACGCTGAAAGCCTTTCTGATCGGCGGGAGTATCTGTCTGATCGGGGAATTCATCCGGCAGATGCTGCTGCGCAGCGGCGCAGACAGCGATCATGCGTCGGCATGGACATCGGTGATTCTCGTGTTCTGCTCGGCGCTGCTGACCGGTCTCGGCTGGTATCAGAAGCTGGCGAAGCACGGCGGTGCCGGCACGCTTGTTCCGATCACGGGCTTTGCAAATGCGGTTGCTTCGGCGGCGGTTGAGGCGAAAACGGAGGGCTTTGTGCTCGGTGTCGGCACAAAGATTTTCACGATTGCGGGACCGGTGCTGCTTTACGGCACGGCGGCCTCTGTGATCTACGGCGTATTTTATTATCTGCTGACAGGATTTCGATAACAGCAACGAGCACAGCCGGATTTCGGTTGTGCTCGTTGTTTGTCATGATCGTCTTTTGGCATATCCCGGACAAAAATGCATGAGCCGTCTGGATAATACCGGCTTCTTTCAGTCGGGATCGTACAAATATTCAAAGGTTATTTCAATGCCCTCGCGGAGACTGAGCTCCTCATAGGCATACTCGCCGACAAGCGTCACGCCGTCGGCCTGATCGCGCGGCTCCCCGTCTCCGCGTGTGCAGCGGCCGAATTTGGTTTTGCTGTGCATATAGCCGTCATAATCAAAAATTTCGATCGCACTGCACGGATAATAAATCTGCACCTTCATCGGGACATCTGCCGTAAGCTGATATGTCTTGGATGCAGTCCCGGCACCCCTTACGCCGCGGCCGTTGAACGCCGCCGGATCGACCGGTGTGACCTCCTGAAAAACCGGATCGCTTTTCTCCTTCTGGTCTTTGTTATAGGATACGGCATAATAAAAATCGCCGTATTTCCGCAGATCATAGGACTGATATTCCGACTGTATTACGGTATCGCCGTCTGAATACGCAAGACTGCGAAACTGTTTGCAGTAAACCGGATGAGAGGCGCACCAGTGCTTCGCTTTTTCCATAGAAAACACATCTGCATTGCGGCAGGAGAAAAACTCCGTTTTGATGCCGCATTGCTTGCCGAGGAGCTTTTCCAGCGCCGCGAAATCCTTTTTTTGCGAGAGGTCGGTGTCCTGATAAAAGCACTGCATGGAAGCGATGCTGCCTGTGATGACCTCCGCGAGATTGCTGCCATCAAATTTTGTCTCATACAATGCCATATCATATCTGCGTTCGGTCTTGCGGACAGCGTATAGATCGAGCACCTGCAAGCCGGGAATATCTGCATTGACCGTATCGAAAACCGTCTGCTCGATCTCGGCCGCCTGATAGTTGTCGGCACCTGCATCGGACGCCTGCTCGCCGGTGATGAAAACCGTGAATTCGCGGCCTTCATAAGTCATATCCACAAACACATCAGAAAGCGGCTGCGTACCGATCCAGCCTTGTCTGCGGTCAACATTTGCCTCTGTAACCTCGGCGACAAAGCCGTATTTGTGCTGAATATAGGCAAGCGCGTTCCATGTTGCCTGCTCCTCCCATTTGGCATTCTGCGCCTTTTGCTCGGCGCTGTCGCAGGCTGTCAGAAACAGGTACGGCACTGAAAGCAGCATGAATGCCGCGGAAATTTTCTGCTTTGCTGTCATCATATCCGATCACCTCCGGTGTGGTATGATGCCATTATAGCACGCAATTGCGGAGATTTCAACAACAGTGCGGTTACAATGTTTTTACAACTCGATTTACGGGCGGCATTTCAGCGGAAAACGAGCCTGTCAGGCGCAATGATAAAGGATTCCAAAGAATCTGTGTGCCGTAAGGGTGTCGCATACAAACAAAAAACAGGAAGATACCTCTTAAATGAAGTGTCTTCCTGTTTTATTTGCGATTCCGCTGCGGATGAAACTTTTTCCCTTGCTTTGCCTCATAGAAAGGCGCTCTCTTTTAAGGATAAAGGAAAATATCCTCTCCGTTATGCGTAAGAATAAACTGTCCCTGATAGAACGACGGCTGAACCTGATCGACATACTCCTGAATGTTGAGCGGAGTATCCAGCGTAATGTGCGTATCCGCCGTCTCCTGCCGCAGGACGGTGTCTCCCGTGAAGCCGCCGATGCCGAGTGCCTGTCTGCCTGTTGAGGTCAGGCGAACGGACGCCTGCCGGATCAGAATATCACTGTGTCCTTCCAGTGCAGCGAGTGCCGAGCAGTGTTCACCCTTGAGCGTGATGATGCAGCTTGCTTCCTGAAGCAGCAGTTTCGTGCGCTCGCCGCCGAGTGAACCGATGCCCGCCAGATCAATGCCGGACATAAACAGTTTAATGGATGTTTTCTGAATGCTTATATCGCTGCTTCGGCCGATTGAACCGATTGCCGTGCCGCGGGCGGAGGTCATTTCCATGCCGATGTCGCAGTCGTGAATGACCAGATTGCTCTCGGAATACATGGAGCCGATGCCGAGTCCGACATCTCCCTGAATATTGAGTCGGTACTGGCCGGAATTGATCCGGATGATGCCGCCGCTGCCCGAACCGATTGCAACGCCGTTCTGTCCGCGGGCGTTGACTGTGATGCGGCCGGAATGCTCGAAGATCAGCTCACCGTGCAGAAGGCCGATGCCGTTTCCGATGCCGTAATATTCTGTCTCATCGACAGTGATTTCCAGCGAACCCTCACCGGTCACGGTCAGCTTTGACGACTCCGGAACGCGGATGCCGCCCATATCGAGTCTGTTTTCGCCTGTCAGTACAATCGTAACGTCATTTTCTTCGCCGATATCAATGCAGGGCTTGTTTTTAATGGCTGCAAGCCATGCATTTTCCAGTGTGATCCGGCCGGTGAAGCCTTTTTTGGTCTCCACGCGGATCTGTGTATCAAGATTCGGATCGCCCTCCAGTGTAATGTCACCGTTTCCGTTTGCACCGGCAACGACGCATTTTACGTTTGACTGTGTGAGGCGTTCAAGCAGGATGCGCTCGGCACAGTCTGCCAGATAAATCTGCTGACCGATGCCTTCCTCACGCTCCTGATGGTAGCGCCGGATCAGCTGCTTGATTTCCTCGGGGATGGATTCAATGATCTGCGGTGACGGTCTTGCAGTGAAATATCCCTGAATGAGATCGGCGCCGAGCTGAATCACGGTATGCAGCTCCTCTGCCGTCTCGACACCCTCCGCCAGTGCGAGAATATCGTTATCATGGCAGAACTGAATGATCTCGCGGACAAAATGGCGTTTTTTGGGGCTGTTTTGAATATCCGTCAGCAGAGAACGGTCGATCTTGACGAAATTCGGCATATACCTGAGA
>JAFYBM010000202.1 GCA_017540225.1 Oscillospiraceae bacterium
GCAGGCTGTGCCTCACCTTCGGCGATCATACCAAACAGTTTGTTTCCTATGGCAGACTGGGCTATGGCACGCTCAGGGAGAACAGTCTGGTTCCGGTCGCCTGTCAGCTTTTGCTGGAGCTCGGCAGCAGCTACCGCATCGTGACAAAGGAAGGTGCGCTGACCCCAGCACTGCGTTTGAATGATATCATATTGAAGGATCCGAATCCACAGCCCCAAAAACCGAAATGATGCACCATAATACAGAACTGAGGTGATCACATGAACCCGAAAAAAAGCATTCTACTCTGGTCCGCGTGCCTTGCCGCACTGTTCCTTGCCGTGACATTCGTGCTGGAACAGTTCTGCGAACTGAAAATGCGCGTCTGGCTGCGGGAATCCGCGACCATTCTGATCGCGGCAGGTGCGGCAATCGGAATTTTGCAGCTCGTTCTGCATATTCCGAATAAAACTGCAAAGTTGATCTGTGCGATGCTGTGGGTTCCGGCAGTCATCGCTTTCGGCATCTATGGTTATGTACTATATGCCTTTCTGCATCCGGACGAAGCCGTCAGAGAATGGAACGGCACCAAATGCATCGTCGAAACGGAACAGGCTTTTGAGGATTACACAGACTATTACTACGAATACCGGAACTGGTTTGTCCGCGGGACGAAGCTGCTTGATACAGACTGCTACTGACCGTGCGGGTACATTTTCAGAGCACACAGGAGAAAACGCGCATGAACGAACGAAAAACACTGCTGACAAGCGATTCCCCGCTCTGCCCCGTGCAGGCATTTGTCGAGCAGACGGAGAATGCAATTTATTTTTATCTGTTTTATATATTCGGCGACAAGGGCAAAAACCTCCGCGCCTGCTGGGTCTGCAACTGTCGCGAGGCACCCGATCAGCTTGATGCAGGCGAAAAGATCTCGATGATGCCCAAGGGCTGCTTTTCACATGACCCGCAGGGCATCACACTCGATCCGGAAAAGCTCATGATCTCGTGGTTTCCGGACGGCGATTCCGCTGCGCTTCTCTGCGGCGGCAATATCATGGCGATCATTCCGCCGAAAGCCGGACTCTATGATTTCCCGGGCTTTGCGCGCTATGCCGTCGGGCAGAACCGCTATGCGTGGGAGTTGGATGCGAAGCAGCGCATGTACTGGATGGAAAGGATCGCCGAGAGCGACCGCCTCTTTGAGAGCACTCATATCCGGGGATTCTGGGAGCAGATGCAGCGGCAGCATTTGCAGAAGCTGGAAGAATTCTTCGGGCAGCATACGGGCTACTACGCGATCGACGACAACAAATATCCGATGCGGGCTGTCATCGAGGGACAGAAAAACGGCGTCACCTACGGCATCACCGCGTTCCTCAGCATCTTTACACAGCCGCAGATCGAGGTGCATATCCGCGGTGCAGAGCAGCACAGACGCATTGAATTCGGCTTTGCGGCACGGTCAGAGCTCGCGGAGCATGTGAAAATGCAGGCGTATAACTGCTTTATGGCGCTCGCAAAATACATCTATCAGGACCGCACGTTCTTTGCACACGGTCACACGAATACATGGGAGGGAATTCCGGGATTTCCTGCGTTTCTCTTCATCAATGCGCGTGCGCTCCGCGGCCTTGAGGCACCGGAATACGGTGAATTTCTCGGCGACCCCGTGAACCTGCTCTGGGCAGTGCCGGTCACGCAGCAGGAGTATGACTTCACCGTGCAGAACGGTGTGAACGCAATCCTTGAACGTGCAAAAAATCTTTCGCGCATCCACATCTTTGACGGGATGCCAAAATTCAAATTATAAGGAGGGCACAGATGGAATTCTGGTTTTCCGAAATGCACACGGACAACGTCAAGGCGTCGATCCGGTGCGAGAAGCAATTATACAGCGGACAGAGCGATTTTCAGCGCATTGACGTCTTTGATTCCGCGGAATTCGGGCGTTTTCTCGTGTCAAACGGCAGCGTCATCTTCTCGGAGAAGGATGAGTTCATCTATGATGAAATGATCGTGCA
>JAFYBM010000203.1 GCA_017540225.1 Oscillospiraceae bacterium
GACAGGTCGTTTTGCCGTGTGAGCCGTCCACATTGGTCAGCTGATAATCCGTGTGTGCGAACGTGATGCCGCTGAATGTAAGATTCTGTACACGGTTTGATGCGGATTCTCCGGCGATCACGATGAGCTGTTCCGCGACCGGCGCTTCTACATCTGCATCAGACATGTCTTCCCACTCATACGGATAATAATAAAGCTGATGGGCGGTTTTATCGAAATAAAATTCGCCGGGCGAATCGACAAAGCTGAATGCGTTGTAGAGGGTATGCCAGCCCGAGCACGAGAATCCTGCGCCCCAGCCGGGTGTCTGCGCGATCGCGCCGTATGGCTGCTGCATCAGCAGGACAAGCGTCCCGTTCTCGTATTTCACATCGCGTGAGCAGACGATATTTTCATTCCAAGTTGTGCCGTTGACGACTTCGAGATCATCGAGATTGCCCTCGATGCGCGGCAGGTCGCCGGCTTTGTACTTGATGCCGTCGCTTTTGATGCCGGAGTCCCAAGCCCAGTCTGCCTGCCCCGCACGGATGCTGTATTCGCCGTAGCCGCCCTGCGCACCGGCAGCGGCACTGCCCATGTTTGCGCGGTGGTCATTGACATAGAGATTGCGGAGCTTGTAATCGCGTTCGAGCGGAGCGACATAAAGCTGATCGTTGTATTTTTTCCAGCCTGTGACCTGCTGCGCGCCGCTGAATACAGGTGTTTCATCCGCATACGCCTGATAGATGATGCGGCATCCGTCCGGTGCAGAGTCGCGGATATCAAACGTGACCGGTTCGGTCATGCGGTAGATACCGCCGCGGAAATTGACCACAATGTCGCCGGTCATTCCGCTTTTGCGTTTGCGAACCGCATCGCGGGCACCTGCAAGTGTCCGGAGCGGTGCATCCAGTGTGCCGGCATTGCCGTCATCACCGTCCGGCGAAACATAGAGCTCCGCATACGTCGCTGCATTTGCCTTGACAGCGATCCCAGAGGGAAGCTGTGCCGGTGCAGCTGCAAGCAAAATGCCGCAGACTGCTGACGTGATTCGCCGGAATCTGTTTTTCTGTGTTTCTGTTTTCATCATTAGAACCCCCATTCTAAATCATGTCCGGATGAACCGGAAGTCAAAGGATCGTACATGTTCCGGACTGTACGTTTTCCCGATTTTATTTTATCACAGATGTACGGACATCACAAGACACATTCCCCAGAAAATATGGAATTTTTGCAGATGTTAAGGACAACCTGCCTTATAAACAGAATGTTTGACTTCTTTTCCGGAATCATATTGCAAAACCGGAATTGTTATGGTATAATAGTTTCAATCAAGGTGTGAGAGGTGACCGTATTGAAACGGAAAAATATCATTCGGGCAGTCTGTCTGGTGATCGGCTGCGCATTGATCGTGCTCGGTACGGCGCGCGGAGAACCGGATACTGTTCTGCAAAAGGCGGTGAAGCTATGTCTCGAATGCATCGGGATCGGGTGAAGCGGAACGGGCGTTTTCGTCTGATCTTGCAGCTGTGTGCGGCGGCACTTTTGAATGGATATGCTGCCGGATTTGCAAAAGGCAAAATCTTCACCGGAAAGACCAAACTGTTCTGCGTTCCGGTGCTGAACTGCTATTCCTGCCCAGGCGCACTCGGCGCATGTCCGATTGGAGCGATGCAGGCAGTTGCGGGCGGAAAAGAACGCAGCTTCTCGTTTTATGTACTGGGCGTTCTGATGCTGTTCGGCTCATTGTTCGGCAGATTGCTCTGCGGGGTTATCTGTCCGTTCGGTTTGATTCAGGATCTGATCGCGAAAATTCCGCTGCGGAAAATCACTGTTCCTGTAAAGGCGGATCATGTTTTGCGATATCTGAAATATGTGATTCTTGCGCTGATGGTGGTGATCCTGCCGGCGGCAGTGACCGGTCCGCTCGGAACAGGTGATCCGTGGTTCTGCAAATATCTTTGTCC
>JAFYBM010000204.1 GCA_017540225.1 Oscillospiraceae bacterium
GACATAGCCCTCATTGACGCCGGTATTCAGCAGCAGCAGCGAGCTCTGTGTCAGGCTGCAGCCGGATTTGTGCATGGAAACCGCTGCCATATCGGCACCGGCGGCCATTGCAGAGACCGGCAGGTCATCATTGAAATAAAAATGTGTGCCGTGTGCCTCATCGGCCAGCACGAGCATTCCGTGCGCATGTGCGAGCTTCACGATGCCGCGGATATCGGAGCAGATGCCGTAATAGGTCGGGTTGTTGACCAGCACGGCAACGGCATCGGGGTTATCCCGGATTGCCTGCTCGACCTGTGAAAGCTCCATGCCGAGCGAAATGCCGATGCGCGGTTCCACATCCGGGTTGACATAGACCGGGATCGCGCCGCAGAGCACCAGCGCATTGATGACGCTCTTGTGGACATTGCGCGGAACGATGAGCTTCTGCCCGGCCTTGCACGCGGAAAGGATCATGCTCTGCACCGCAGAGGTCGTGCCGCCGACCATGAAAAATGCATGTGCCGCACCGAAGGCATCCGCGGCCAGATCCTCGGCGTCGCGGATGACAGAGACAGGATGACAGAGATTATCCAGCGGCTTCATGGAATTGACGTCGATGCCGACGCACTGTTCCCCGAGGAGCCGCACGAGCTCCGGGTTTCCTCTGCCGCGTTTGTGTCCGGGTACATCAAACGGGACGACCCGCTGTCTGCGGAGCCGTTCCAGCGCCTCGTAGACGGGGGCGCGCTTCTGCTGTTCAAGATCCATGTTCTGCTTGACCGATCCTTTTTGCATATTCCGGTGCAGAATGCCGGAGCCCTGCACGGTTAAAAACTGACGGATAAAGAGAAAAAAGCATCCTGCACGAAGCCACCGTACCAATGCGGTGCATCGGTGCGATGCGGCCGCGGCGAGTAAATGATGATTCAGGTGCAGATTGCCTTTCCCTAATAAAATGATTATAGCACAACTGCGCCGTACTGTCAAGTGAAAACGCAAAAACTCCTGCACGGGAAGCTTGCTTTTTTTTCCGCAATATTGTATAATACTTCTATAAAAAGGAAAACCGCCCGGAACGGACGGCTTTCTGTGGAGAGGGTTTTTCGGACGCCCGGATGAGGGAATCCGGGATCCGTGTGAAGAAGTTTGATTCGATTATAGCACAATATCGTCAAAATTGCAAGCAAATGAGACATAGTTCTCCATATTTGCTAATGTGCGCGTATTTTTATTGTGCAAAATCACGAATTTCTGTATCTGCATAAGGAAAACCCCCCGCCTGAAACGTACCGGTATATGAAAGCAGCTTTCAGCAGAATGGAGAACACTATGGACAACGGCGCAAGCTATTACCGCCGCTGGCTGGACGGGGATGAATCGGCGTTTGCCGGGATCATTGAGGAATACCGCGATCCGGTGACCTTTTTCATCCAGAGATACGTGCACGATATCTGTGCCGCGGAGGATATCGCCGCGGATGTGTTCATGTATCTTGTCGTCCACCCGCGCAAGTACAACTTCAAGGATTCCTTCAAAACCTTTCTGTTCGTGATCGCACGCAGCAGAGCGCTGGACTATCTGCGCAAGCGGAAGCGTGCGGCACAGGTCCCGCTTGACGAAGCGGAGCCTTTCCTGTCTGACGAGACAAATCTGGAGGAACAGGCGATCCGCAGCGAGGAGAAGCGCAAAGTCAATGAGGCGCTGCGCAGGCTCCCGGAGGATCAGCAGCTCGCGGTGCATCTGGTGTATTTTGAGGAATACTCCTACGCGGATGCAGCGCGAATCATGAAAAAGACCCGCAAGCAGGTGGACAATCTGCTCTACCGCGCAAAGAACACGCTGCGGGATCTGATCGGAAAGGACGGTGAGCTTGCAGTATGAGAATGACGAATGAGGAATTCCAGGCTGAGGTGTTCCGCAGAAGTGCGGCGTATCAGCGGGAGCATACA
>JAFYBM010000205.1 GCA_017540225.1 Oscillospiraceae bacterium
CACCATCTCAAAAAGATCGGCAGGAATGAGCTGATTGTCGAGTGCGGCCCCGGCATCCGGCTGGTAATCTTCTTTCAGGGCTGCCCGATGCGCTGCCTTTACTGCCATAATCCCGATACATGGCAGACGACCGGCGGCACGGAAATGACCGTGCAGGAGCTGCTCACACTCTATGAAAAAAACAAGGCCTTTTATACAAACGGCGGCATTACGGCAACCGGCGGCGAGCCGATGCGGCAGCTGCAATTTCTTACGGAATTGTTTACGGAGGCGCATGAACGGGGAATCCACACCTGTCTGGATACCTCCGGCATCTGCTTCCGGCCGGAGCAGCCTGAGCCGTTCGGCGCACTGCTTGCTGCAACTGATCTTGTGATGCTTGATATTAAGCACATGGATGACAGTCGGCACCGCGATCTGACAGGGCACGGAAACGGAAATATTCTGCGCTTCGCGGAATATATCAGTGAAAAAGACGTACCGCTCTGGATCCGTCATGTGATCGTACCGGAATGGACGGATTCTCCGGATGAGCAGTATCAGCTCGGATACTTTATCGGCGGACTGCGGACACTGAAAGGACTTGATGTACTCCCCTATCATGATCTCGGCAAGCCGAAATATGAAGCACTGCATTTACCGTATCCGCTTGCGGAAACAAAACCGGTTTCCGCGGAAACGGCTGCTGCGGCAAAAGTGCAGATCATGAAGGGAATCCGTGCGAGATTAAAGGAAAAATAATAACAGAAAGGAAGCCCTCCGCAGCGGAGAGCTTCCTTTTTTATGGTTTTATGCTGTTATGAAAAGATTTTTTTCAGAATCAAACGGATGTCCATTAACGTCAGCAGGCCGTCGCCGTCAAGATCGGCGGCTTCCAGTGCTTCCGCTGAAGGAATATCTGTATCAGGCAGAACCTCACCGATCAGCTTTGTGAACAGCACAACGTCATCAATTTTGACAACTCCGTCGCCGTTCATATCGCCGGCAGTTGTTTTCGGCGGAACCGATGCGGCAGAGGTTGTGGTAGTTGCAGGCGAAGCAGCAGTTGTGGTGACCGGCACGGCAGTCGTTGTTGCCGGAACAGCCGTAGTCTTCAGAGCAACGAACGTTGTTTCCGGAACGGCAACCGTTGTTACCGGAGGAGCGGCTGTTTTCGGTACGGCAGTTGTTGTTACCGAAGGAGTAGCTGTTTTCGGTACGGCAGTCGTTGTTACCGAAGGAGCAGCCGTTTTCGGTACGGCAGCCGTTGCAGTAACAGCCTTTGTTGTGACAGGAGCTTCCGTTGTATAAGGATTCGGAGATTTTGTAGCGAGAGGTGCCTGTGTAACCTTTGCTGTTGTTGCGGTCGTCACATTTACAGCCGTTACGTCCGCAATCGTTGCGGTCGTGCCTGCAGCCGGAATCCCGCCGATTGACTCGAAACGATAACCGTACTTGTTTGCAAATTCCTCCAGCTTTGTGCCGGTGTAACCGCGAATGACACCGTAGAAATAAGCCTCATTCTCTCTCGTTGTCTCATTGCGCTTCTCTTCGTTGCAGATTGCATCCGGATCATCCGCAATTCTGCACTGCGGATTCAGCGCCGTGACGGATTTCAGATTCGTGCAGCAGTAGAACAGCGAATTTTCGATGTACTCAACCTTCTCCGGCAGCACGATTTTCTCCAGCGAAATGCAGTTTGCAAATGCGCCGTTGTCGATTTTCTCAAGATCTTTGTTCAGCGTGACGCTCGTCAGGTTTTTGCAGGTCGAAAATGCACCGTCTCCGATAGATTTCACGCTGTCCGGAAGCACAATGGATTTCAGGTTTGTCTTCTTGCACATGGCATACGGAACCTTTTCGAGCGTTGCCGGAAGCTGCAGCTCCTCCAGATTCGCACACACCTCAAAGGTATTCTGTCCCATTTCAGTAACCTTTGTTGCAGAAAGGTCTGCGCTGAACAGCGGGCTGTCCATGAAGGCAAACTTGTCAATCTTTTCCAGTCCTGTCGGGAATTTGACGTATGCAGGGTAGGAATTGTGTGCGAAGGCCATTTCCCCGATTGCCTTTACGGTATCCGGAATCTCATATACGGAGCAGACTCTATCGCTCGGATAGTAGATCAGCTCAGTCTTGTCCTTATTGAAAAGCACGCCGTCCACAGAGCAGAAGGTTTCGTTTGCAGGATCGACATTGATCTGCTGCAAGCTTTCATTATACGGAAACCATTTGAGGTCGATCTTATTCACAGTTTTCGGGATGTTAAGGACGAAAAGATCTCTCGGGATCGAAGTGGAGCTTGACAGGGCTATTTCCACAACCGGCTTGCCTTCGATCTTTTCCGGAATCGTGATCTCACGCGGATACGGCCATGATTCGCTGATGTTACTGATAACAATCTCGTCTCCTCTGGTCACATAACTGAGATATTGCAGATTATAGTCATCAGTTCTGTCGGCCAGTGCAGGCACCTTGCCGTCATCCGTAATTGCGGTGAATTTGATATTCAGTTCTTTTGCGTATTCCTCCGCAGGAGAGCCTGCATAACCGCAGATTTCATTCAGAGAACGGTATTTTTCATCGCCCTTGACCTTGATCGTGCATTCCGGATTAAGGAATACAACGCGGCGGAGCGTCGCGTTCTGCGCAATCATTGCTGCTTCGACATCTGTAACTTTATCAGTAAAGATCAGCTCCTCCAGATTTATGAATTCCTGCATGGAGGCGTTGGAGCGTGCGAGCTTGCCGTTGTTGCAGATAACGCTCTTGGAATAATAGTTACCCATATAGAGCGGGTTGACTTCGCCGTATTCCTTGTCCTTGACGCCTTCCGGAACTGCAATCGGTGTCAGCTCCCAGCAGCCGACGAAGGCAAGAGAACTCAGTTTTTCCAGATTTTTTGGCAATGTCATAGAGGAAAGCACATGGCAATTCCAGAATGCATAGCTTTCGATTTCCGTTACGGTTTCCGGAATATTCACCTGTTTGAGCGAATAGCAGTTTTTGAAGGTATCCTGATCGATCTTTTTCAGGTCGGCAGGCAGTCTGACAGATTCCAGATAATGGCAGTCCTCAAAAGTCCGGCTGGAAATCGTCACGCCGTCCGGAATATAAATCGAATGCAGGCGGTCGCATTTATAAAAGCCGCCGATATCTGTGACAGGAATACCGTCGATCTCAGAAGGAACCTCGACATCATGCGGCATCGAATCAATAAATCCGTTGATGCTGATGGTCGGGTGTTCTTTTTCCTTGTCGTTCCAGTCATAATGAACCGAATAGCGCAGGCCGTTGTAATTCTGAACAGTCGTTGTTGTGACCGTTGTGGTCGAAACGGCAGATGCAGTCACGGCAGATGTCAGTTTTGCTGTTGTTGCAGCGGGCGCGGCAGTTGTTTTTACTGCCGGAGCAGTAGTAATGACGGGCTTCGGTGCGGTTATACGGACGGTCGTAGTCACAGCGGCTGCTTTCGTCGTTGCGGCAGCGGTCGTGACGGTCGTTGTCGTTGCAGCAGTCGTGGTGACAGGCGGTGCAGTCGTGATATATGCAGGTGCAGCGCCGAGCGACTCGAATACAATGCCGTATTTCTCGGCGTGCTTCTGCGCAGTCGAATTGTCATAGCCGTGGATGATGCCGCTGAAAGGCGGCTTTGCAGATTTGTCAGAGGTATAGATCACATCTTTATTATCCGGAATCTCACAGTACGGATTGAGCACAGTGAGGCTGCCGAGGGTCAGGCATTCACCGAAGCAGCCGGTTCCGATGCTGGTGACACTTTCCGGCAGCGTGACTTCTGTGAGACTGTTGCACTTGTAGAATGCATTGGTTCCGATCGTTTCAAGACCGTCCGGCAGATTCAGCGCGGTCAGGCCCTCGCATCTGCTGAATGCAAAATTACCGATCGACTTGATGCCCTTCGGGAAACTGATTTCCTTCAGGCTGTTGCAGGATGCGAACATATCATCCGGAATTACTGTCATATCAGACGGCAGCTTCGCAGATTCCAATGCATGGCAGTCGCCGAATGCAGAGTTGCCGATATTGTTCCCGACGCTCTCCGGAATCTCAACGGATTGCAGCTTTGCGCAGCCCCAGAAGGCCATCATGCCGATTGACTGGAGATTCTTCGGGAGCGTCACGCGCTCCAGCGTCCGGATGCTGGAAAGTGCAGAGCCGTCGATGCGGATGACACTGTCCGGGAAGGTCACGCCGGTCAGCTCATCGTTCCGATAATCATTGAATGCTTCCTCCGCAACGATACGGACACCGTCCGGAACGGTCACATCACCGACGCAGCCTTCCGCACTGATGAGAATATCATTGATGATGACAAAGCAGTTATCCTTGTGCAGGTTATCAACAAATGCAGTTCCGGAGAAGGCATAGCCGCCGATCTCTTTGACAGAAGCAGGGATCTGCACATCGGCCAGCTTGCTGCAAAAGCCGAATGCGCCTTTGCCGATCTCGGTCACGCCGTCCGGAATGACGACGGATTCGAGCTTGTTGCAGCTTCCAGCAAGGTGCGCCGGAATGACCGTCATATTGTCAGGCAGAGAGAGTTGCGTCAGCTCTTTGCATTCGTCAAACAGTCCGCTGCCGATCTCGGTCACAGTCGCGGGAATGGTAGCGGCGGTCAGGCCGGTCTCCGAGAACGCATGGCTGCCGAGTGCTGTCAGCGAGGACGGGAAGGTCACGGCAGTGAGGGCAGCACATTTTGCAAATGCATTTTCACCGATGCGCTCTAATCCCTCATTGAGTGTCAGCACTGCCAGTGATTCGCATTTGTAAAAGGCTTTATCACCGATTGTTGTGATCTGTGCGGGAATATTTAATTCCGTAAGCCCTTCGCATTCAGCAAAAGCAGATTCGCCGATCACCGTCACACTGTCCGGCATTGTGATCGCGGTCAGGGCGCTGCATCCGCTGAATGACGAGGCGGGAATCTCTGTCATTCCTTGCGGGAGCGCGTAGCTTTCAAGCTTCGAGCAGTTTGAAAAGACGCCTGAACCGAGGCTTGTCACAGAATCCGGAACCGTTACGCTTTTGAGCGTATAATTGCTGCTGAATGCCTTGTCCCCGATGGTTTCAACAGTCGCGGGGATCGTCAGCTCGGTTTCCTTTGCGCCGGTAAAAGCGCCGGAGCCGATCGTTTTCAGGCCGTTATTCAGCGTAATTTCTGCAAGACTGCCACAGGAAGCGAATGCGGAATTACCGATCTCCGTGACGGAGGACGGAATGACCGCCGCAGTCAGCGCATCGCAATCATAGAACACGGCCTGATCAATCCTAACAAGGCTGTCCGGCAGTGTCAGCTTTGCAAGCGTCGGCTGCTTCTGGAATGCCTGCTTGCCGAGCACAGTAACCGGCAGTCCTTCGATTTCAGCCGGTATTGTGTATTCCTCCGGCAGATTTCCTGTTGTGCCGGTGATCGTGACCTGTCCGTCCGATACTGTATATTTGAGCAGATCTGCGGTTTCCTCCGCTGCTTCTGCTGCAAAAACAGTACCGGCTGACAGACACTCCGGTATCGGGAGACCCGATACTGCGATGCAGAATGCACTCAGCATGGCAGCCGCTTTCAGTTTGTTCAAATGAATCATCCTTTCTGTATGTATAATACATGATTAAATGAATATATAATTGTGCATATATATTATATCACAACTGATTCTGACCGTCAATCATATACGGTATACAAATCCGTGAACAGTTTCGACAAATAATAATGTATTTTTCAATGTTTCGGTCAAATGATGCGCTGCCGTATGTAAAAAAGCAGAAAATGCAGTGTCCGCCCCCTGATTTCAGGGAGCGGACATCATTTGCTATGCTGTTTGCTGTCCGGAAAGCCATTGTGTCAGGCCGGAAAAGAGCACCATTGCGACCTTGTGCTGATATTCCTCATCTGTCAGCAGACGCCCCTCCTCCGGATTAGAAAGAAAGCCGCATTCTGCCATGACCATCGGATGCTCACAGAAATAGCAGAGAAACAGCTCTTTTCCGCAGCATTTGATTTCCCGCGTGTTTTGAGGCTGAAGCAGCGTCCGGAACTGCGTCTGCATGGTTTGTGCAAGACTCTCGCTGCCGCTGTTTGTCGGGGAATAAAACATCTGTGCACCGCTGTATTTCGCGTCGGTAAACTGATTCTGATGAATACTGATGCACACAGCGTTTTCGGGTGCATTCAGGATTTTCAGTCTGTTGTCCATATCGGAGCTTTTCTGATTTGCAATGCCCTCGATCCCCTGATCGTGGATCGAGCGGTCTGTATCGCGTGTAACCTGTACCTCATAGCCTGAAATTTCCAGCAGGCTGCGCAGATCCAGCAGTATATTAAGGTTTATCCCCTTCTCCGGTATGCCGTCCTGTGTCGAACAGCCACCGTCGATCCCGCCGTGTCCCGCGTCCAGCACGATCACCGGAGTCTGCGCGGATGAGACCGGAAGCACATCCGGTGCGTTTTGCTCATTGCGCAGGACAGCCAGCTTCATACCGGCCACGCTGACGGCCAGAACACCGAAAAACAAAACGCTCCGGCTGATGATCTTCCTGATTTCTGGTTTCATACATACCACCTCTGAATATGATTTTTGTAGTATAGGTGTATGTGCAGATCAGGGGGAATATACCTGTTCGTTTTTCAAGACAATATGAATTTTATCTGAAGCGGACAGCCGAGGCAACCGATTTACCTGCCGAGCCGCGGATGCTTTTATGCGGTATCTGTTGACAAAATACTATTTTAATATATA
>JAFYBM010000206.1 GCA_017540225.1 Oscillospiraceae bacterium
AGCGCATCGGTCAGCGGTGCGCCGCTCTGCTGCCATTCGGTCAGCTCATCGAGCATATCCTGCGGCAGATTTCCGAGCGCTTTGATGATATCCTGCTCTTTCATAAGAAACCCTCCTCCTTGAGATAAACGCGCAGCTTTTCCTTGGTGCGCTTTAAGATCATTTTCACTCGTCCGGTTGTGGTAGCGTGTGCCTTTGCGATCTCTGCGATCGGCTGCATGGAATAATAGCGCGAAAGAAAGACCATACGCTGCTCCTTCGGCAGCGACCGCAGAAACCGCTCCATTGCCTCCTGCAAAGCGATTACATCGGCGTGTGCTTCCAGATCCTCCTCCGATTTGAGATAGGGCGCAAGCTCATCGAGTGCCGCGGCCGCCTCTCCGCCGCCGCGTTTTTCGGCGCGGCTCGCAGAGAGCCTGTCGAGGGCGAGATTCCGCGTGATGCCGGAGACAAACGCCGTCAGGGAGCGCGGCTCTGCGGGCGGAATCGCATTCCAGAGCTTCATCAGCACATCATTGACGCATTCCTCCGCATCCTGTCGATCGCCCAGAATCCGGTAGGCAATGGTGCGGCAAAGCGTGCCGTACTGCGCGGCGGCCGCGGTGAGTGCCCGTTCATCGCGTGCCTGAAACAGCCGCAGAAGCCTGTCTTCGGTCATCGGGAATCCCTCCTTTCGTCTTGCCCCTTCACTCTATCTGACGGGAATCCGTGCAAAAAAGTAACATCCTGAAATGATTATCTGTACAATACTATGGCTCAATTTCCGGAAAAACCTGGCGCGTCCATGCCGAAAGACATGAACGCGTCCATTCATTTATCGTGGAAAGGCTCCCGTAATATGCAGCCTTTCCTGCTTTCCGCTCTCAACCGGAACAATTATTTAATCAGTCCGACGATAAACCGGACAATCCAGATGACATCGGAATCATCCGTATTGACCCCAAGTGTAGAACTCGGTAATCAGTCCGGCTTGTGCCATATCTTTCATGATAGCAGCAGATACTTCTTCGGAACCGGCTGTTTCGCTTCTGTCGCAAAGCTCATAGGTGCAGGGCGCACACTTGTGGAACGATGCGGGGAAGCCGTAGCTATTGGCATCGACCAGCATTTCCGGATAATACTTTCTCAGAATTGTCACAGCCTTTTGCTTTGTCTCTGTTTCGTCAAGATCAGGTCGGATCACCATGCGAAGGATATTGCTGCGCGGCATTACGACATACAAGTTGTCTCCCTCATAGTGCGTTGTTTCGATTTTGGTTTCACCGGTGTCAGAATAAGTTACTTCGGCTTCCACATCCCGCGAGTAATGCTGCGTATACACCTGATAATCGCGCGGCGTGCCGGGAATACCGCCGTACCCGATCCATTTGAACATTCCTTTGTCATCGAGCTGCTGCATATCGGCGAATTCCCCTTCGCCAGCAGTTCCCCAGCAGTATAGCGCGGAAACCGGTGCAGCAGGAATCGCGCTGCAAAGCATCATTGCGCCTGCAAGTATCGCTGCTAATCTCATACGCTTTTTCATTGTAATCCCTCCTGTTCTTTTTTATCTGGAAAAATAGCTTTTGTTTGAATTGTAGCATTTCGTAATGGTTTTGTCAATATATAAAATCACTGCGTAATTACTACTTACACTTTTATATTTGCTTTCGGCTGCTCCTTCGGGTGCAGCTTATTCTATGGCGCAGACAGAATCAGCCGCCGAAGCGCGGATACTGCAAAGGCTAAATACTATTATTTCGTCGAGCTTTTTCAAAAACTCGCGGGGTCACTGTTTAGCGAGGCCAATACTGTAGAACAGCGCCCTATGCGCACTAACTTTTTGTATAATAACGCAAAACACTTTTTATCAGGTCAAGAGAAAGGATACCTTGCTGAAAAAACAGGCTAAGCGGAACATCTGAAAACTGATATTATCTTGGTCTTGACAAAAACAACAGTATATGTTATAATACATATGTTATATAACTGCTGTTCTATAAAGGGAGAAGTGTTATGCCGCCAAAAGCAAAAATCACAAGAGAAATGGTCATCGAAGCGAGTTTGAAGATCGTTCGCAATGAGGGTGCGGAGAATCTGAATGTCCGGCGTGTTGCCGCAGAACTGGAATGCTCAACGCAGCCTGTGATGTATCATTTCAAAGCAGTCAGCGATCTGAAAGCCGCCGTGTATGAAGCCGCGAACGAACTGCATACAGCGTATATCATGACGCCGGATCCGGATGCAGAAGATCCGTTCCTTTCCATCGGCCTTCGGTATATTCAGTTTGCCGCTGATGAAAAGCACCTGTTCCGATTCCTTTTCCAGTCTGACAGCTTTCAGAATGTCAGCTTTCAGGATCTGATGCATTCGGATGAGCTTACGCCCATCATAGCTCCGATGTGCGCGGCGGTAAATATCACGGAAACGCAGGCGCAGGAGATTTTTAAAGTGCTGTTTTTCTGCGTACACGGCGCCGCGAGCCTGATTGCCAACAACTCCGTCAGCTACGATAAGGAACATCTGAAAAAAAAGCTGGGCAATACATTTGATGCCTCCATAGCCGCGATGAAAGGATGAAAAGAATGAAACTGTTTCAAAAAAATGAGATTGCTTTTGCTGTTGTTCTGATCGTCATATATGTGGTCGGAAGCTCCGTGATGCAAAGGGTTTCCGATGCAGTCGGAATCGAATTTGTTGCAGAGATGATATTCACTGCGGCAATGTCTGCGGTGTTGCTCCTGATTATCAGAAAAAACAGGCTTTCAGCCTATCTCGGATTGAAAAAGCCGGAGACAGCCGCATCGAAAATGCTGTTTTACATTCCGCTGATTCTGATTGCGTCGGCAGCAGCCTTTTTTGGTATGGGAATGGAATATTCACCCGCTGTTTCCGTTCTGCGAACTGTCATGATGATCTGTGTCGGTTTTCTGGAAGAAGTGATTTTCCGCGGATTCCTTTTCAGGGGCATTGCGAAAGAAAACCTGACGCGGGCAGTTGTGATCTCATCGCTGACATTTGCGATCGGACACTTTGTGAATCTGCTCAACGGCAGTGATTTGTTCGGCAATACTATACAGGTGATCTATGCTGTTGCGGTCGGATTTCTGATGGTTTTCATTTTCATGCGAACATCGAGTCTGATTGCGTGTATTGTTTTTCATGCGCTCAACAACTGCATGACAGCTTTCGCCACCGGAAAGATCCTGATTGACAGAATCGGAGAAACAAATGCAGCGATGATATTTGTCGGGATTCAGCTGGCAATCGCAGGCGCTTATCTGCTGTATGTGTCAAAACTGCCGAAAAAAGAACTGCCGGCAAAATAATATGGATTTGCACTGATGCCGGAGACTGTTCATTGATTGCATGAGATAAAAGACAGGGCGTGAGATTATCATAAATCTCACGCCCTGTTCCTTCCATCACATACCGATCATTGTAAAGCAGCCGTGCTCTGCGAGCGTTTTCTGCCGTGACTTCGGCATGACCGTTCCGCATGACAAAACGGACAATGTTTTTGCCTTCCGGCAGTCTTTCAATTGGAGTAAAATTGTTTATCTGAGGCTTTTCATTTGTTTTGTCTGTGATTTTATAAATATACAGATAAAGCTGCGGATAAGGCGTTTCAATGATATCATTTTCAGGATAGCAGACAGCTTCGTATAAAGGAAATAATGCTTTCAACGCTGTTTCCATAATAATTTCCGCAGTTTCATATTATCATGTATATTTCCTGTCTTCGTATACCGGCACTTTTCTCATAATCCAAGCTGCTCCCGCAGCTCCTTTTTGACTGTCTCACTCGTGAACGCCGCATCGACGGCATTGCCGAGGATCAGCTTCTCCTGCTCAGGCGTCAGCGCAAAGTTTTTTTCCATGTAGCGAAATTCATCTGCAAGTGTTGTCTGCTCAATACCCATATCATCGGTATTGAGCGTAACACGGATCCCCTGCGAAAGATAATCGGTAAACGGATATTTTGTCATGTCATCCACAGCGTGCGTCTGCCGGTTACTGGTCGGACACATTTCAAGTGTCACGCCCTTTTCCTTGACGAGTTCTGCAACCTCCGGATCTTCAAAGATCCGGACACCGTGCCCGATGCGATTTGCACCGAATCGGATTGCATCTGCGACACTCTGCGGCCCGTCTGCCTCTCCGGCATGGATCGTGAACGGAATACCGTATTCACTCGCCTTTGCAAAGAGTGCCTCATAGTTTTCCGTCGGATACAGCGCCTCTGCGCCCGCAATATCAATTGCAACGACACCGCCGTCTTCGACAAGATATTTCTTAGCCAGCTCAACAGTTTCGTCATTGGCAGCGTCGTTGCCCTCGCCGCGCATACAGCAGAGGATCAGGTTTGCCTTGAGCTGCGTGCGTTTCAGGCCGTCGAGAGCCGCCTTGATCGCATCCTCCTGTGTCATACCGTTTGACGTATGAAGCTGCGGGGCATACCGGATCTCGGCATAAATCACACCCTGCGAACGGATATTTTCCGCTACGAGATAGACTGATTCGCTCAGTCCCTCCGGTGTCTGCATCAGGCTCAGCGGCTTGTCAAAGCAGGCCAGAAAATCGTTCAGATCGGTGCAGTCCGCCGGAACGGTGAACATGGATTCCAGCTCTTTTTCGTCCGCCGGCAGTGCAATGCCCTGCATTTCTGCGAGCTTTTTCGCAATATCAACCGTAACCGAGCCGTCCAGATGCAGATGCAGGTCAATATATTTATCTGCATACCGGACAGAATCCGTCTGCGATTCCGCACCGCCTGCACAGCCTGTCAGCAGCAATGCAAATGCCGCAAGCAATGCACCGTATTTGAATCTTCTCATATTTCAACAACTCCTTCAAAACAATCAAGAACATTTCTCTGATCATTTATATTATCATATTTCCCGCAGGAAATCAAGTATCTTGGAAAAAACAGCAGAATTGCAGATATACTATTGACAAAGCGCACCGGATGCGGTAAAATAAAAACAATGACGCAGGACGGATACTCCGGAGAGAAAGGATGACTGCTTATGAAAATGAAACGACTGACGGCGCTGCTGCTGAGTGCTGCCGCTGCTTTTTCCGCAATGCCGGTTCAGGCTTCTGCCGCAGCTACGCCGCACGAAGCGGACTACGAAGAAGTGGACAACAATTTTGCAAGGCTTTTGCAATATTCGCTGTATTTTTACGATGCGAATATGTGCGGAACGGATGTCACGGCGCAAAGCCGCCTTGCATGGCGCGGAAACTGTCATATTTATGATGCAAAGGTTCCAATGCAGCCGATCGACGATCTGACCGGCACAAACATGAGCGCAGCTTTCATGAAGGAAAACCAGAAGATACTCGATCCGGACGGCGACGGCTTCATTGATGTATCAGGCGGCTTCCACGATGCAGGCGACCATGTAAAATTCGGTATGCCGGAAACTTATGCAGGCTCAATTGTTTCATGGGGCTATTATGAATTCCGCGATGCCTATGAGGCTGCCGGAGAGGCAGCGCATACGGAAACGATCATCCGGCATTTCTGCGACTATTTTATGCGCTGCACCTTCCGGAAGGAATCCGGTGAGGTCATTGCATTCTGCCATCAGGTCGGAGACGGCGCCGAGGATCACAAATACTGGCAGTCTCCGGAGATTGACGCGATGCACCGGCCGGCATTCTTTGTCACGGCGGATAAGCCCGCGACCTGTGTTGTCTCTGAGGCAGCAGCCTGCCTTGCCATCAATTCCTGCAATTTTGAAAAGAGCGATCCGGAATATGCCGCGCAGTGCCTTGATTATGCAAAAGCACTGTATCAGTTTGCAACAGACTGCGACAAGGCTGTACTGAAATCGGATGACGGTCCGGCATCTTTCTATGAATCCAAAAAGTGGGAGGATGACTACTGCTTTGCAGGCGGCTGGCTGTATCTGATTACGAAGGATCACAGCTATCTTGATGCCTGCCTGAAATATGATGACTATTACGCACCGCCCGGATATGTCCTCTGCTGGAACGATATGTGGAACGGTGTCTCGATCATTTTCGGCCGCATCCAGGACGAATATCCTGAGATCTGTGAAGAAGCGCGCGTGGCGACCGGCAGAGGCCAGTACGAAAAGCTCGACTTCTGGCAGCAGGAGGCAAAGGCGCTGAATACCTATGCATCCGGTGAAGACGATACAGCGGGCGGCTTCTTCTTCCTGAATGAATGGGGCTCCGCACGGTACAATGCCGCTGCGCAGTTCTGTGCACTGGTTTATGATAAATACCAGAAGGGCAAGGATATCTACGATCCCTCGCAGCCGGATTACCATTTTTCAGAATGGGCGCTCGGCCAGATGGAATATCTGCTCGGCGACAACCCGATCAACCGCTGCTATGTCGTCGGCTTCAGTGAAAACTCCGCAAAATTCCCGCATCACCGCGCTGCCTCCGGCCTGACAATGGCCGAAGATCCCGCAGTGCACAAGCACGTTCTCTGGGGCGCACTGGTCGGCGGCCCCCGCAAAAACGATCAGCACAGCGATACAACGAACGACTGGGTTGATAATGAAGTCACGATTGACTACAATGCGGCATTTGTCGGCGCGGCAGCCGGACTGTACGCCAGATACAACGACGGCACCATGAAGCCCGAGCCGGATTTTCCGCCGGAGGAGAAGCAGGATGATTCCGCACTGTTTTCCGGCAATGATTTCTGGGCATCCGGCTATTTCATGGATTCGCCGGAAAAAACCGGTGCCGGCGTGACAAAGCTGACATTCTTCGTCAATACCGATGCCCTCGAACCGCATACGGATCTTTCGCTCCGGTATTATTTCGACACCAGCGAATTTGAATCAAGCGCCGCGATTCCCGATTCTTTTGTGCTGCAATGTCCGTATGATCAGGTGCAGACAGAGGTCTCCGGCAAACATGCCGTAATCTCGAAGCCCAAGCAGTATAAGGACAAAATCTACTATGTCGAGATTTCATGGCCGGAGTACGCAATCGCAAACTCAAACAAGAAAATACAGCTCATTATCGGAATGTTCTACGGCGACAACTGGGATCCGTCGAATGACTGGAGCCTGAAGGGCATGAAGGAGCTTGGCGAGGAATACGATAATCTGGTCAGCGGTGTCGAGAAGGCAGAACGCTGCCCGAATGTCTGCATCTATGCAGACGGCAAACTGGTCGGCGGAACAGAGCCGGACGGCACAAAGCCCGGAAAGGTCTATACACAGGCACAGCTCGACCGATTGCTGAAGCATCTGACCACGCAAAAACCCATTGAAGAACCGGAGACTGCTGCATTGTTTGATATGAATGCAGACGGAATTCTGGACGGCAGAGATGCATCCTGTCTCAAACGGCTGATTATGGAAAGCTAAACCGAAATCAGACATATACTGATACAAAAAAGCTCCCGTACCGGTTGTACGGGAGCTTCTGTTTGCCAAGAAACATATTGAAAATTGGAATAGAAGTTTCGGTGATGCAGGAATAACCGTGAACCTTCTGCAAAGGCTTCGCGTTTTATGTGAGAAGATACTGTGCAAGACCGGAAGCATCCTCTGCGTTCCGCTTGCCGTCCTGATTGAAATCTCCGGCTCTTTCTGCTTTGCTGTCCGGAAATGCTGTCATCAGATCCCGCTTGAGCAGCGTCAGATCGCGTGCATCCAGTATGCCGTCATAATTCATGTCACCGGGCAGCACATCCTCATCTGCCGGAATGGCCAGTGCAATGCGGTCAATATTCGGCGCGTTGCCCTGATCGTTGTATAGCTTGACCGTGTTCTTTCCGGCCTTGAGCTTCACTTTGATATTGCCGGCACTGACGCCCTTCCAGTCATTGCGGTTTGCGTAACAGTAATCGAGAGAGCCTGCAAAGCTGCCGTTGACATCGGCCTTGATCTTTCTGGTCTCACCGGAAAGATAGTAGATCCGGAGCGTGTATTCACCGTCTGCCGGCGCTTCCACATTGTCAAATGTCACGCTGCCGCCGCCGGTGCCGCCGATATAGCCGACAAAACCGTTGTTCGAGCAGTATTTTGCATCATTGCCGGTTGTTGTTTTCGCGCCGCCGCCGAGCTTTGCGTGCTCTGCTTCGTAGGTCTTGTAGTTGGAATAAGGCGTTGTCAGCTTCATGCTGCCCTTTGTCAGCTTGATGACACAGCCGCCGTTTTCCAGAAGATCCTGTTTGATAACATCATCCTTTGTCAGGCCGGTGACGACCTTGACTTCCAGTGCGCTTCCGTCCGCATTGTCTCCGAAGATATAGGCATTGTATTTGCCGTTATCGGTCACAAGCTCGGAAAGGGGAATATTCACCGTGCGCTTTTGCAGCGTGGATGCACCGATATACCAGTCGCTGCCGCTGCGTCTTGCGGTGACATTGAAGGACATCGGGCGGCCGTCAATGACATACATATCATCCCAGACAACCGGAATATCATTGAGCAGTGCGAGTGCGGGGTTGGTTTCATAGGTATAAACGGAATGCGCAAAATGCTGCACGCCGGATTCGATCGTGACAACATCTGCGAGGGCAAAGCCCGCTGTCGCCTTGATGCCGGTCACCGGAATGCCGGTCGGGGTGAAGTCAGCAGAGCCGACCACACAGCGCGTAAAGGTATAGGATACGCGGTTTGCGAGCGAGGGAGAATCAAACCATTTGTAGTATTCGGTGCCGTTGATTGCCTCATAGGAAACGATATTCGGGAAGGTCCGGCTTTCGCCGCGCGGAATCGTGCAACCGTGGAACAACACCATCAGCTTGTTCTCGGCGGCAATCTTCGCGCAGAGGTACATCTGCCGCATGGTTTCCTGCGTATCGCTCTCGTAGTAATCGACCTTGACGCCCTTGACGCCATAGCCGCTGATGCGCTCAAATTCACGGACAATCGTTTCCTCATCGAGCAGCGAATAATAGGGATATGCCGGGTGCCCCTGACTGTCCTTATAGCCGGAGTGGCCGCTGTTGTTGACGCCGTACCAGAGCCAGATGCCGACGCCCTTTTCAGCGCCGTAATCGCAAAGCTCCTTGATCTTGGTACCGCTGTCATCCCAGAGTGCCCAGCCGAAGTCTACGCAGACATTGTCCCAGCCGTTATCGGCTGCAAAATCAATATA
>JAFYBM010000207.1 GCA_017540225.1 Oscillospiraceae bacterium
TCCACATTATATTCTGTGCGCATGCGGTGCTCAAACACCTCAAATTGCAGCACGCCGACCACACCCACGATCACTTCTTCCATACCCGTTTCCGGTTCGTGGAAAATCTGAATGGCACCTTCCTGTGCGATCTGCATAACACCCTTCACAAACTGCTTGCGCTTCATCGTGTCCTTGTGGCGCACACGCGCAAAATGCTCCGGCGCAAATGTCGGGATGCCCTCAAACCTGACCTTTTTGCTCGGTGAACAGACCGTATCACCGATGGAGAACAGTCCCGGATCAAACACACCGATGATATCACCGGCATATGCTTCGTCAATGATCTCGCGGTTTTCTGCCATCATCATCTGCGGCTGCGAAAGACGCATTTTCTTATCGCCCTGCACATGATATACTTCCATATCGCGTGTGAATTTTCCGGAGCAAATGCGCAAAAATGTCACGCGGTCGCGGTGCGCCTTGTTCATATTAGCCTGAATTTTGAAAACAAATGCAGAAAAGCTCTCGTCGAACGGCGAGACGGTTCCGCCGTCTGCGACTTTGCGCGCCAGCGGCGGCGGTGTCAGCTCCAGAAACCGCTTCAGGAACGGCTCAACACCGAAATTTGTCAGCGCAGAGCCGAAAAATACAGGCGAAAGCTGTCCGGAACAGATTGCCTCCGGATCAAAATCCTCAGAGGCGCCGTCCAGCAGCTCAATATCCTCGGCAAGCTGCGCATGGTTGTCCTTTCCGATCAGATCCGCGAGCGCAGGGTCATCCGGTGTCACCTCAGTTGCGGAAACCGTGTGCATACCGCCCGTGCCTTCAAAGGAAATGATATGCCGCGTTTCCAGATCAAATACACCGCGGAAATCCTTGCCGCAGCCGATCGGCCAGTTGACCGCATAGGTCTTGATGCCAAGCTCCCGTTCGATCTCCTCGGTCAGATCAAAGGGATTCTGAGCTTCTCTGTCCATTTTGTTGATAAACGTGAAAATCGGGATATGCCGCATCACGCAGACATGGAACAGCTTTCGCGTCTGCGGCTCCACACCTTTTGCCGCATCAATGACCATGATCGCTGCATCGGCGGCCATCAGTGTGCGGTAGGTGTCCTCAGAGAAGTCCTGATGTCCGGGGGTATCCAGAATATTGATGCAGCATCCGTCATATTCAAACTGCATGACAGATGATGTGACCGAAATACCGCGCTGCTTCTCAATTTCCATCCAGTCGGAAACAGCGTGCCGCGCATTTTTCTTTCCCTTTACGGCGCCCGCCATTGCAATGGCACCGCCGTAGAGCAGGAGCTTTTCGGTTAATGTGGTTTTACCGGCATCCGGATGCGAAATGATCGCAAATGTTCTGCGGCGCCGGATTTCTTCTTCCGTTGTTCGCAAAATGAATTCCTCCATATAATTTCTAATGTCCTAATTATAACATATTATACCGAAAAACGCAATGGGAGAGGAAGAAAAAGATGAAAGGCACTGCCGGCTTATATAAGCATAAGGTCTTTCTGATGCTTTTTTTGTTTCGCCCATTGCGTTTTTTGCCTGAATATGTTATAATGAACACTGCTGAAATCAGGTACGCTGCCAAAAGAACGGCTGCGGTACCGGAAAGGAGTATGACCGGCAAAGCCGGTGCTCGTTCAAAATGCAGTTTTACAGTTTAAGTGCCTTTCGATATGGACTGAATGCGGCACTTCACAGGCTTTTGCAGGGCTTTGCGCGATTTGAAACATGGTTTTTCGCGGCTGCTGTCTGCTATTTGGAGCTGGTATTCAAATGCGCGACCGTCCGCACAGGTTTCGGCGGCAATTTGCTTCTGATTCTGCTGTTTTCGATATCGTTTGCAGGCTTTCTTTCGTTTCTGACATCATTTTTCAGAGAGCGTGTCAACCGCATCATCCGGACGGTATTGCTGTTTCTGCTGATGATTCCGTTCGGCGTGGAATTCTTCGTTTTTCAGGAATACAATTTTTTTTATGACATCAATACCATCCGGAACGGCGCAGGCGGTGCTGCAACCGGTTTTCTGGATGAAATTGCGCGGCTTGTATTTTCATTCAGCGGAATCGGCTATCTTCTTCTTCTGGCACTGCCGGCCGTACTTTACATCATTCTCGGCAAACGCTTCGGCAGCGACTACAAAGCAGAACCGTTACAGCGAACCGCTGCTGCAATCCTGACAGCAGTCTGTCTGCTGGCAGGAATCGGACTGACGCATATGAGCAAGCGCGTTTCAGCGTCTTATAAAAAGGAATACAGCTTTCCGGCGGCGGTCAGTAATTTCGGTCTGCTGACCGGTATTCGACTGGATTTAAGCCGTACCGGCAATACGCAGACGTATGAATTTGAAGCAGCGGAGCCTGTGTTTGCAGTCGTTACAACAACCTGTCCCGCTGTCACAGAAGCAACGGTTTCTGCGGCTTCCGGTGAAACAACCTGTACCGAAACGACCGTCACGACCTTCGGCAGACATGAATGCGGCATTGATTTTGCTGCGCTGGCAGAGCAGGAATCCGGAACATACAGTACGCTTTCCGCCTATATCGCTTCTCTGGAGCCTGCATCCGAAAATGAATATACCGGTATGTTCAAAGGGAAAAACCTGATCTTTATCACAGCGGAGGCATTTACAAAGGAGGCAATCGACAAAGACCGGACACCGACACTGTACCGGCTTTATACAAAAGGCATCCGCTTCAAAGACTATTATCAGCCGACCGGTGCCGGAACGACGGGCGGCGAATTCCAAAATGTGTTCGGACTGCTGCCGATGACAGGCGGTGCATCCTTCCCGATGTTTGCCGGAAACGGCAACACGGCACTGACAATGTCTGCCCAGCTCAATAAACAGCATTACTGGGGCAAGGCCTATCATAATAACGACTACACATTCTATTCCCGCCATATCACGCATAATAAGCTCGGCTTTTCCGAGGGCTTTATGGGTTACGGCAACGGCATGGAGCAGTATGTAAAATATGAATGGCCGGAGAGCGATCTCGATATGATCGAGGGGACGATTCCGGAATTTATCGGACAAAAGCATTTTCAAGTATACTATATGACCGTCAGCGGACACAGCGGCTACGGCCGCTACGGCAATGCAATGTCCGCAAAGAACTGGGACAAGGTCGCTGATATGGACTGCTCCGAGCCGGTCAAAGCCTATTATGCCTGCAATATTGAGCTGGACAAAGCGCTCGGCGCACTGGTTCAGGCACTGGAAAAAAAGGGGATTGCAGATGATACGGTGATCTGTCTGTCGCCCGATCATTTCCCCTACGGGCTGGATGACAATGCTTCGTTCGGAAGAATGTTCTATCTATCGGAGTTGTACGGATATGATGTCCGCAACAGCCTTCAGCGCGATCACAATGCGGCAATTCTCTGGTGCGGCTGTCTGGAGGATCAGGATCCGATTGTCATTGATGCACCGGTATCCTCGCTGGATCTGCTGCCGACGCTCTCCAACCTGTTCGGACTGGAATATGATTCCCGTCTGCTGCCGGGGCGCGATGTGTTTTCGGACGAGGAAGCGATCTATTTTGACCGTGAATACAACTGGAAAACAGAGCAAGGCTATTACCTCTCCGCAACGCAGACATTCTACCCGAACGATGAGAATGCCGACATTCCGGACGGCTATGTTGAACGCATCAAAACAATTGTCCGCAATAAGGTTACCTACTGTCAGGGCGTGATCTATTCCAATTATTTTGCTCATCTTTTTCCGCAGACATAAACCGTGAAGCCGGATACGGCAGAAAATTCTGAGCAGACAAATTTTGCGTGCAGATTATGTATGATTTTTATGCATGATCTGCACGTTTCCTCTTTGCACAACGTATATTTGTTAAAAACGCCTATTTTCAAAATGCTGTGCACCGGAATGCCTGATTGAATGGTATTATAAATAAAGGCGGTTTATGAAATAAGACCGGACAAAAATCAACGGCAAAGGAGGAAGAGCAAATGAATGAAGATCAGATTGAACGCGCGTTGTCTGCACTGTCCAAGCAGAAGCCTCATGCATCTTCACGCCTGATCGGGGATATGGTGAAAACAGTCGGGCTGCTTGCACGGGAACGGTTGCAGCGCAATGATAAAACAAACGGAACTGTCCGGAGCGAAGCACAGCGCTCCGCCGTTCCGCCGGAGAAGACACACGAAAAAACGTTATAATAATCACCAGACCGGCCAAGCCCAGCAAAAGACTTGACCGGTCTGTTCTTCGCGGAATCTGTGGACGCAGTTGATTTTTTTCCGGAAATGCGCTATAATAAAGAAAAAAACATATGAAAGGAGGGCAATGCCTTGCAGCCGAAAATGATACAGACGCTGAAGGGAACCGTCGATGACGTTTTGTTCTGCAATGACGAAAACGGCTACATTGTGCTGGATCTGGAAACGGAAGATGCAATGGTTACCGTTGTCGGTGAGCTGGGCGTACTGGAGCCGGGCGAAGAAATCGAGCTGACCGGCAGCTTTGTCACGCATCCGCGCTTCGGGCAGCAGTTTCGTGCGGAAAGCTGCGTGCGCGCACTGCCTTCCACTGTCGTTAATATTGAGCGCTATCTCGCAAGCGGTGTCATCCGCGGCATCGGCAGAGCACTCGCAAAGCGTATTGTCGCAGAATTCGGTGAATTTACATTGCAGGTGATCGAAAAGGAACCGGAAAAGCTCTGCCGCATCAAGGGCATTTCGCCGCAGAAATGTGAGGAGATTGCCGAAGCAGCAAAGCAGATCTTCGGTCTGCGTACCCTGATGGGCAGATTACAGGCATTCAGCATTCCGGCATCGGTCGCCATGAAGGCCTACCGTTTCTGGGGCGTAACCGCATGGGAAATGATACAGGACAACCCCTATCAGCTCTGCTCGCCGTATATCGGACTGGAATTCAAAGCAGCGGAGCGCATCGCTGCGGCAATGGCTATTCCTGCAAATTCCTCCAAACGGCTGCTTGCCGGTTTCCGCTGGCTGCTGGAAAATGCAGCGCTTGAGGGACATACCTGTCTGCCCTTTGCAATGTTTCACGAGATCGCTTTGCAGGGGCTGGGCATCACGGAACAGGATTTTCAGACCGGTTTTGCCGATGCGCAGGAGGATCGTGTGATTTATGTGTATCACGCCGCAGAGCAGGATTTTATCTATCTCGACTGCTATTATCAGGCAGAGGATTTCATCGCTGCACGCATTGCGGCGAAGCTCGCATTCTCCTCGCCGGAGGAGTTCGACTGTGCAAAGGCCATCGCGCAGGAGGAGCAGGATTCCGGCATTACATATGCTGAACAGCAGAAAAGAGCTATTGCAAGTGCCTTTTCCCGCGGTATCATGGTTCTGACCGGAGGCCCCGGCACCGGCAAGACGACCACGCTCAACGGTGTGATTCATCTCTGTATGAGAGCGGGCAGCAGAGTGCTGCTTGCCGCCCCGACCGGCCGTGCCGCGAAACGCATGACCGAGCTGACCGGCCGCGAGGCAAAAACCATTCACCGGCTGCTTGGCATGGAATATAACGACAGCGGGCAGCTCTCATTTATTCACAATGAACAGAATCAGTTGCAGGCAGATGTCATCATTGTCGATGAAGTCTCAATGGTCGATACGCTGCTTTTTGAAGGACTGCTGCGGGCTGTCCGCCTCTCGGCACGGATCATTCTTGTCGGTGACGAAGATCAGCTCCCGTCCGTCGGTGCCGGACATCTGCTGCATACGCTGATTGCCTGTAAGCGGATTCCCGTTGTCCGCCTGACTGAGATCTTCCGGCAGGCACAGGAAAGCTGCATCATCCGCAGTGCGCATCAGATCGTGAACGGCGAAATGCCGGATCTGCGTGAAAAAAGCAGTGACTTCTTCTTTTTTGACCGCCGTGACGCACAGGATGCCGCAGGGTTTCTGCGGGATCTTTATGCCCGCCGTCTGCCGAAGGCCTACGGCTTCACGCCGCAGAATGACATTCAGGTCATCTCCCCGACACGCAAAGGCATTCTCGGTACGGTAACGCTCAATCAGATGCTTCAGGAGACCGTCAACCCGCCGCAGTACGGCAAGCACATCATGAAAAACCTGCTGTTTTCTTTCCGCGAGGGCGATAAGGTCATGCAGATCCGGAATCAGTATGAAACAGAGTGGACAAAGGACGGCGAGCGCGGCACAGGCATCTTCAACGGCGATATGGGTACAGTCACGGGCATTGACAAAAGCACCAACACGATGAAGGTTGATTTTGACGGCCGGATTGTAACCTACCGCGCCGATCAGCTGGATCAGCTGGAGCTTTCCTATGCGGTGACGGTTCACAAAAGTCAGGGCAGTGAATTTGAGGCGGTGATTCTTGTGCTGCCGGAGGGCAGTGACCGTCTGAGCTACCGCAGTCTGCTCTATACGGCTGTGACACGCGCAAAAAAACTGCTGATTATCATTGGTTCACCGCGAAAGATACATGAAATGGTGCAGAATCAGCAGACGGCCGTGCGATATTCCTGCCTTTCAGAAATGCTGTGCGAAATGCTCAGCCGCGAAGAACCTGAAGGCTGACGGGAGGTGCAATTTATGCAGAACGCTGCACGACGGAAAGCATCAGCGCTGCTGCTGGATACTTTTTGGCCGAATCGCTGCGACTGCTGTGAGGAACGGATCCCCTATGACCTTCTGATCTGTCCGGAATGCGAAGCATTGCTTCAGGCGCAGCGCATTACATATACAGACTGGGCAACGCATCACAGCACGATGCCGTGGGACGGCGGTGCAGTGCTGTTCTCCTATGAAAAGGCAGCAAAGACCGGTATTCTTGCTGTTAAGGACGGACACCGCGGTTTTGCGGAATACGCGGGCGTGCTGCTGGCAGAGGAGTTGAAAAGCTGCTGTCCGCCGGAACAGATTTCCTGTATCACATGGGTACCGGTCACGAAGCGCCGGAAACGGCAGCAGGGTTATGCACATACCGAGCTGCTTGCAAGAGCGGCTGCTGCTGCACTCGGCAGACCGCTGCGCAGTGATCTGCTTGCGGAACACGCCGGAAAGATCCGGCAGCATGACCTTCCGGCGGCAGAGCGAAAGAAATATGCAGAACGTTTTACGGCAACTGACCGACGCACAGACGGCCTGAGCATTGTGCTGGTCGATGACATCCTGACAACAGGCAATACACTCCGGCGCTGCACGGAGGAGCTGCGACGGCAGGGTGCAGCTCGGGTATGGATTGCAGCAGTTTGTGCGACTATTCATCCGGATCGGGCAGCGTCCGCGGGAACAGACTGCTTATAATTAAACAGTAACCGAAAGGAAAATGCATTATGGCAAATCCGATTTTACCGCTGTGGGAATACATACCGGACGGCGAGCCGCGGCAGTTCGGTGACAGAGTCTATATCTACGGTTCACATGACCGCTTCGGCGCGTCAGATTTTTGCGATTACAAGCTGAAGGTCTGGAGCGCTTCGGTGCATGATCTCAGCCGCTGGATCTGTCACGGGCATTGCTTTCATACGCGGCCGGATACCGATCATCCTGCAAGCGTGACGCACACGGGCAGAGAACTCTATGCTCCGGATGTTGTAGAGAAGGACGGAAAATATTATCTCTACACCTATATTCTCGGCTCCAAGGGATGCGTCAGTGTCAGCGACAGACCGGAGGGCCCGTTTACGCTGCTCTCAACATACGAATATGCACCGGAGGATGCCGGTGATGACGGTATTTTCAACGATGCCGGCGTGCTGGTTGATGATGACGGGCGCGTGTATTGCTACTACGGCTTCGAGCATTCCTATATGAATGAGCTGGACGGAACATCCATGTATCAGGTGCTTCCGGGCAGTTTGCGCCGGCATTTGATTGACGACAGCGAAAGCGTGCCGGAGGAACAGCGCTTCTTTGAGGCAAGCTCTCCGCGGAAGATCGGGGACACCTATTATCTGATCTATTCGCCGCGAAAAGGAAGCCGCCTTGCCTATGCGACCTCTGATTCACCGGCAGGGCCTTTCCGGTATCGTGGATATATCATTGACAACGGTGCAGATTATCCCGGCGGAAACAATCACGGCTCCCTGTGTCAAATCGCCGGACAGTGGTATATTTTCTATCATCGCATGACAAATAATACAATCACTTCGCGCCGAGCCTGCGCGGAGCGTGTTGCCATCCTGCCGGACGGGACAATTCCGCCGGTTGAGATGACCTCTCTTGGCTTTGCGGAATCGCTGTCGCCATATGAGATTACAAAAGCCGAGATTGCCTGCGTGCTGACGGGCGGTTGCTTTGTGACCGAAAAGAGCCTGTTCTGCCGCATTGTGACCGAGATCGGGGACGGCAGTGTCATCGGGTACAAATATTTCGATTTCGGGGAGGATGCCGCGACCGAAACAATGGAGCTTGCCGTCAGAATCTGCGGAACCGGCTGCCGCGGCAGACTGCATATTATGATTGACGCGCCGGATCCGGCGCAAGGCGGCACGGAGATTGGTACTTTGGAAACCGGCCTCGGAGACGGCGAGTGCCGGACGAGAGTCAAGGCGGTGACAGGCAGGCATTCCCTGTATTTCCGTGCGGAGCTGATCAAACCGGAAAACGATTGGATGGCAGAATTCTTCCGCGGCAGGAGCATCTGCGGCATGGAGGAGTTTGTGTTTTTGAAATAAGGAGAGCACTATGACAGATATTCAGCTTGTTCCGCTGGAAACGGCGGACAGAGAACAGTTTATCAGGGACAATCAGGATGCATTCAATTTCGGCGCTTTGCAGGAATTCGGCCTGCGAAACGAGCGGTATGAAGAAGACGGCGAGATCATTTCCCGCGAAACGATCGAACGCTGCATAGATGAAGGCGCAGCTTTCCGCATCATGCAGGACGGGAAGCCTGTCGGCGGTGTTGTCATCAAAACAGAATATGACTGCGGGGAGCTGGAGCTGCTGTTTGTTTCACCGAATGTGCACAGCAGGGGAATCGGATATGGCGCGTGGTGCGCGGTTGAGGAGATGCATCCGGAAGTGACCGTATGGGAAACGAACACGCCTTATTTTGAGAAGCGGAATATCCATTTTTATGTCAATCGCTGCGGCTTTCATATTGTCGAATTCTATAACGGGCATCACCGTGACCCGCAGGACACCGAGGATGAGGTTTTTGAAATGTTCCGTTTTGAAAAGGTGCTGCCTGTATCGCCCGAAGCGATACAGGCGCAGATCAGGCGAATCACTTTTTATGAAGGCATCATGCAGCAGGCTGTGCAGCTTGCGGAAGAAACACCGGAACGAAAAAAGCTGCTCCGAGAACTCTCCGATTATTACGGCAGTGCTGCGTGGAAGCGCGATTTTGCGGCAGATGAAGCGGGGCTGCTCCCGAAAGAACTGAAACGCGGTGTTCTTTCTGAGGACGGAATCTATAATCTGCTGGACTGAGATGGGACGTTCCCTAAAAAAGAAGCCATACCGTTTTTTCGGTATGGCTTCCTCTGTTTTGTATCAATTTGATGATGATAAAAATGTGCGGCTTCTTTCGGGTGCGCATCTTAAACCTGTGAATGCGTATCCAGCCATGCGATTACATCGTCAACCGTCGTGAAGCAAAGGCTCGTGCAGGTATCCGCACAGCCGTAATAGATCGCAATGCGTCCGGTGTCTGCATCTACAACATTTGCACACGGGAATGTGACATTCGGCACATCTCCGACACATTCGTAATCCTTCTGCGGGCTGATGAGATATTCACGGCCGCGCCGCAGAACCTTCCACGGCTGCTCTGCATCCAGCAGCGCCGCCGAAAAGCTGTAAACAAATCCGTTGCAGGAGGTCAGAACGCCGTGATAGAAGATCAGCCAGCCGCGGTCTGTTTCAATCGGGATCGGGCCTGCGCCGATTTTGGTTGATTCCCAGCCCATGCTCGGTGCCATGACATGACGGTGCTTTCCCCAGTAGATCATATCCGGCGACTGCGAGATGTAAATATCTCCGAACGGCGTATGGCCGCTGTCCGAGGGGCGGCTCAGCATCATGAAATTGCCGCCGATTCTGCGCGGGAACAGCACACCGTTGCGGTTGAAGGGCAGAAAGGCGTTTTCTGTCTGATAAAAGGTTTTGAAATCGTATGTATAGGCACAGCCGATTGTCGGCTTCCAGCCGTAGGCATTGCACCATGTCACATAGTATTTGTCTTCGATCTTGCAGACACGGGGATCATAGCCATACTGGAAATCCTGAAGCTCCGGATCCGTTTTGACAAAATCAATGCGCTGTTCGCTGATATTCCAGTTGAGGCCGTCCTCAGAAAAGCCCGCGTGCAGCTCCATATTGCGCGCTTTGTCATCGACGCGGAACACGCCTGCAAAGCCGCCCTCAAACGGAACAACTGCGCTGTTGAAGATGCTGTTGGACATTGCAAGGTGATCGCGCCGGATCACCGGATTCTGCGCATAGCGCCAGATGACATCTTTGCATCCGGCCGGTTTTTCCTGCCAAGGCATATTCGGGACTGAGATGCCATTCAGTATTTTCACATTCATTTCAAATCCGCCTTTCCGCCCGTTATAATATGATTTCACGGGATTCTATAGTGATATTATAACACAAAACAGAGGGCAGTTCAATAGAATATTGATACTTTGCCGAAAATCATTTATTCATTATCATAATTTTATGTTGTGAAGATTATACAAATCTCTACTTGATTTATTTTACCGGCGAACGGTTCATCATTCCGCACACGAATGCTTGACGATTTGCGAAAAATGGAGTATAATAGAAAATATACTTTTAATAAAAAGTATCACGTTCCGTGAAAGGAGTGATTTGCGCGTGAAAAGAGAATGCTTTGAAAACCGCGAGCTGTCATGGCTTCGGTTCAATCAGCGTGTGCTGGAGGAGGCAACGACCGTCAGCAATCCCTTGCTGGAGCGTCTTTGCTTTACTGCGATCTTCCAGAGTAATCTCGATGAATTCTTCCGTGTCAGAGTCGGAAATCTGCTGAGAAAGCAGGCTGAGGATCCGAAAAAGAAGGATTCGGTCAGCAAAATGAAACCACAGGCGCAGCTTCGTGCGATCTATGAGCAGGTGCGTGCGCTCTCCTCTGCCCGGGATGCGGCATTTCATGAGATCATGGATCTGCTGCGCAGCGAAGGCCTCGAGCAGGTCACGATCCATACCGCGACGCCGGCCGAACAGACATTGATTGCCGACTGGTTCAAGCGTGAGATCCGTCCGGTTTCCATGCCGGTCATTGTCGATAAGGGTAAGCCATTTCCGTTTCTGCGGGACCGTGCGCTCTATGCTGTTCTGCGTCTCGTATCCAAATCCGGCATCCGCATGGGCATTTTGCCGGTTTCGGATCAGTGTCAGCGCATGATCCGGCTGGGCGGCGGGAGATTCATCCTCGCTGAGGATGCGATTCTGGCCTTTGCGCATACCGCATTCGGCAATTCCCGTGTCATTGACCGCACGATTCTCCGTGTCACACGCTCTGCAAGCATTACGCCGGAGGACATCGGTGCGCTCAAAACCGGTGACCGCCGTGCGGATATGGAAATGATGCTTGCCGAAAGAAACCGGCTGCCGGTCGTTCGTGTAGAGCTTTCCGAGCCGTTCTATCAGCCGGCGCTGGACTATCTGATGAAGCAGCTTGAGATCAAAAGCGATCAGGTATTTTATGCCAAAGCGCCGCTGGATCTTTCCTTTGCTTATGAATGCAAGAACCTGATTTCCAATCCGAAGCTGCAATATACACGCATGGTGCCGCAGCGTTCGGATATGGTCACGGAGCACCGTGCGATGTTCAGTCAGATCCGCAAGCACGACATCCTGCTGAGTTATCCTTATGAAAGCATCCGTCCGTTTCTGCGGCTGCTGGATGAAGCAGCCGATGATCCCGCAGTGCAGCGTATTCAGATCACGCTTTACCGCATGGCGCGCGACAGCCGCGTGATTGCGGCGCTCTGTGAGGCAGCCGGCCACGGCAAGGAGGTCACGGCGCTGACAGAGCTGCGCGCGCGGTTTGATGAACAGGGCAATATTGAATGGTCGAAGGCGCTTGAGCGTGCAGGTGTTCATGTGATCTACGGGCCGGAGGAATACAAGGTTCACTCGAAGCTGCTTCTCATTGAGCGGAAAAACCGCGGAAAAACAGAATATTTTACGCAGATCGGCACCGGAAACTATAACGAAAAAACAGCAGCGCTCTATACCGACTACTGCCTGATGACAACGGACAGACAGATTGCTGAGGATGCCGGAAATGTCTTTGCAGCACTGAAGGAAAACCGTCTGCCGGAGGCGCAGCAGGATTTGCTGGTTGCGCCGTTCGGACTGCTGAATCCGGTGCTTGATATGATTGACACGGAGATTGCATACGCGCAGGAGGGGAAAGACGCTTATATCGGTCTGCGCGTCAACGGACTCTGCGACAAGAAGATTATGGAGAAGCTGATTGAAGCATCCTGCGCAGGGGTGAAAATCGAGCTGCTTGTCCGGAGCGTCTGCTGCCTGATTCCGGATGTGCCGCATGAAACAGAACATATTGCTGTGCGCAGCATTGTCGGAAGGTATCTGGAGCACGGGCGTGTTTATATTTTCGGTACGCCGGACAGAATGCGCGTGTATCTCGGTTCTGCGGATATGATGCCGCGGAATACCGTCAAGCGTGTGGAAGTCTGTGCGCCGGTCAAGGATGATGCCCTGAAACAGCGGCTTTATGATGAATTCAAGCTGCAATTCAATGATCCGGTCAAAGCGCGGATCCGCACCTCTGACGGCGAATATCATCTGCCGGAGGGCGGAAATCCTGCCGATAATTCACAGGAAGTGCTGCACAGAGCTGCCTATGAACGTGCTTCAAAGCTCATACAGCTGGAAAATGAGGATAGTGCTTCATGACGAACAAGGAACATAAACCGTTATTCAGATCGCCCTTTTTTCTGATTACCTACGGGATCCTGCTTTATATGGGCTTACAGAATTTCTCATCCATACAGAACATCTTTGTGTGGCTGTTTTCGATTCTGCGGCCCGTTGCTTACGGCATCAGCATCGCATTCATTATCAATCTGTTCCTGACTTTCTTTCAGGAAAAGGTTTTCCGGCAGATGTCACGGTCTTCGCGGAAAATTGAACAGAAGCTCTGTCCGGTGCTCTGCGCGGTTTGCACGGCGCTTGTTGCCGCGATTCTGGTTTGCATGATCGTTTTTCTGATTATCCCGCAGGTGCGGACGGCGATTTATGCGATGGCCGAGAAAATGCCGAGCAGTCAGGAGCAGATCTATGCGATTGTGACCGAAAAGCTCAAGGCATGGAATGCACCGCCGATCATTATGGAAAAGCTCGATCAGTTTAATGTGGACTGGGATACGGCATTTGACTGGATCAGCGATTTCATGGACGGAAAGGTTGAAACGGTGCTTGGCAAGGCATTTTCCGCGACTTCATCGGTGCTTTCGGCTGCGACAAATCTGCTGCTCGGCACGATCATTGCGGTCTATCTGCTTGCACAGAAGAAGCGTGTGCTTTTTGTCACGCACAAGTTTGTTCAGCTCATTACGCCGGAACGCTATCATTTGCGTGTTGCGCGTATCCTGCATCTTGCGAACAAATCCTTTGCAAATTTCCTGACCGGTCAGTTCATCGAAGCAATCATTATCGGCACGCTCTGCACGATCGGCCTGACGATTTTTCAGTTTCCCTACGCGGCTACGATCGGAATGCTGACCGGCCTGACGGCGCTGCTCCCGATCATCGGTGCATGGATAGGCGGCGGTATCGGCGCACTGCTGATTTTTGTGGAAGCGCCGGAGCGCGTGATCTGGTTTCTGGTGTTTATTTTCGCCCTGCAGCAGCTTGAGGGACAGTTCATTTATCCGAAGGTTGTCGGCAATTCCATCGGACTGCCCGGCGTGCTGGTATTGATCGCCGTGATTCTCGGCGGCGGTCTGGGCGGCATTTTCGGTATCATCTTCACGGTTCCGGTATTTGCGATTCTCTATCAGCTTCTGAAAGAGGCGATTGACAGTATGCCGGAGGACGATGCTGCCGAATCTGAAACGGCGGACAGTGCCGCAGAGACCGAGCCTGCGGTTCCTGAACCGGAGCAGCCGGAAATTGCAGCGGAACCTGTGCCGGCAATTCCTGCACCTGTACCGGCTAAAATAAATGCACCGCGGAAAAAACGGCGCAGAAAACACTGATATTAGTTACAGATGCCCGCAAAGTAGCTCTGACAGAATCGCCGGAGGGGACTGCGGACAGCTTGGGGGAGGAAAAGCAGGCGCTTTTCCTCCCTCCCGTTTATCCTGCCTTTGTGCCTGCTGACCGGATATCTCAAAGATAACCGGCTTCACAGACAGGCTGAATCGTCGTTGAGCCGGATGAAGCTGCGCTGTCCATGCTGCGTTTTTCACGCTGATTTGTATAAAAAAGCAAGAAGTTTCACCGCAATCGACCGCCGTCTGCAAAATAATAAAAAAAAATTTGTGATTTTGCAAAAAAACACTTGCATTTTTTTGTGAAGTGTGCTAAAATAGAGATGAACGAAAAAAAGAAACGCCGGTAACACTTCTGCGTGTTCACGCGGTTTTTCGATTTTCAGCGTTTTTTCTTTGGTTTCTGCGAAACGCTATCAGAATAATGCACAAATGGCAAAATGCCCAAATCGCACAGAATCCATAAATCTGACGCACTAATAACTACGAAAGGGGCTGCTCAAACTTGGCAAAACTGAAGCTGCTTGTTCTGTTTGGCGGCACATCAAATGAATATCAGAATTCACTCGCTTCCGCCGCATCCATTCTGCGCACGCTGAACAGCGAGCAGTATGAGATTGTGCCCGTCGGAATCAATAAAAAAGGCCGCTGGCTTTATTTCCCCGGCGATTACGAAGAAATCGCAGAGGACAAATGGACGGAAAACCCCGACTGTGCACCCGCTGTGCTTTCTCCCGATCCCGCTCACCGCGGCATTCTGATCCTTGAGGACGGTTCCTATACGCTCAAACGTATCGACGTCATCTTCTCTGTATTGCAGGGGCAGTACGGCGAGGACGGCGCGATTCAGGGACTTTGTGAGCTTTCGCATATTCCCTATGTCGGAAACGGCATTCTCAGCTCGGCGCTCTGCCGCAACAAAGCGATGACCCATGCACTGCTGTCATCCGCCGGCATCCCGATGCCGAACTGGATTTCTGTTTCTCAGCGGAATCTGAATCGCCTTGAGCACGAATATGACCGCGTGGAGGAGCATCTCGATTATCCGGTCTTCGTCAAACCGTCCGGCAGCAATTCCTCTGCTGCATCAGGCATTGCCGAAAACCGCGCACAGCTCTCCGCCCATATCAAACGCGCCTTTACGCAGGACAGTACGGTTCTCATTGAGGAATATGTGCGCGGCAGGGAATTCCGTGTCGGCGTATTCGGCTACGATCTGCCGTTTGCTTCCTTTGCAGGCGAGCTGATCGACGGTGCGGACGGGAAAATGATTATTCCGGCAGAGCTTGATGACGAAACCGTGCGGATTATCCGCGAAATGACGATTTCGGCTTTCTGCATACTGGAATGCTGCTCACTGGCGCTTTTTGATGTGTACTGCACCGAACGCGGCGACATTCTGATCGGCGAGGTCAATACCATGCCGGAGCTGACAGAAATCGACGCCTATCCGGAGCTGATGGCGGATCTCGGAATGCGGTATCCCTATCTGCTGGAAAAGCTGATCGAGCAGGCGGTTGAGCACGCCGACCGCAGCTTCTGAATCCAAATCCACGGAGGTATTATGTCAGAGCGCAAGCGAAAAGATAACCGCAAAGACGAAAACGCAGTCCTGCAAATTCTCAGCTCCCAGACGGCGGACGGCGAAACGGAACGCTCGGAGCTGAATTCCACTGCCTGCTATTCCTGCTCCGCTCAGGAGGTCAGGATCAAATATACCGAGCTGGATGAAAACGGCGAGGAAAGCGGCGAGACCGTTATTACGGTGCTGGCGGACAGACTGGTCACGATCCAGAAAACCGGATTTACCGAAGCCGTGATGATTCTTGAACAGGGCAAAACGCATCCGATCACCTATAATACGGTTGTCGGTTCTATGCAGATGATGCTCTGTGCGCTGGAAATTCATGCTGATTTTCATTCGGACGGCGGCAGACTGCTGATGCGCTATCTCATAGACATCGGCGAAACCTATTCTGCGATGAATACAATTGATCTCCGCGTCAGCCTGCGCTGATGCGTAAACACGGAACAACGAAAGGAGTGTTGCTTTTTGAATCATATTTCTGCTTCCGCTTCGGAAGCAAGGGCACTGATCATGGACGCAATCGGACGGCTGGTTGCTGACGGAACCTTTCCCGCCGAGCCGCTGCCGGCATTCAATATCGAAATTCCGGCAGACCGTTCGCACGGCGATTTCGCATCCAATGCTGCAATGACATCCGCAAAGGCGCTGCATATGCCGCCCCGAAAGATTGCTGAGGCGATTGAGAGCGCACTGATTCTCAACGGCTCATCATTTGAGAAGGTCGAAATTGCGGGACCGGGCTTCATGAATTTCTATCTTGCACAGAAATGGTATTCCGGCGTAATCCGGAATGTCATCGCAGAGGGGCAGGATTACGGAAAATCGGAAATCGGAAAGGGACAGCGCGTGCTGGTTGAATTTGTTTCTGCAAATCCGACCGGCCCGATGCACGTCGGCAATGCACGCGGCGGCGCGATCGGAGATTCACTCGCATCTGTTCTTCAGGCAGCAGGATATGAAACCGAACGGGAGTTTTATATCAACGATGCCGGCAATCAGATCGAAAAATTCGGAAAATCCCTCTCCCTGCGCTATATGCAGCTCTGCTCCGAAAAAGGACAGGCAGTGTATCAGGCAGCGGCGGATACCGAAGCCGTCTGCAAGGCAATCTACGGCGAAAACGGCAATACGGCCGATTTTCCGATGCCGGAGGATGTGTATCTCGGACAGGATATTATCGCGCACGCCAAGAATTATTACGATCAGTACGGCAGCAGTCTGGAAGGCGTTTCTGATGAAGAACGCCGGAAAGCACTTGTCGGCTTCGCACTCCCGAAGAATATTCAGGGACTGAAGGATGATCTCGCACAGTACCGTATTCATTATGATACATGGTTTGCCGAAAGTACGCTTCACGAAAACGGCAGCGTAGCAAAGATCATTCAGCAGCTCAGAGACAGCGGCTATACCTACGAAAAAGAGGGCGCACTCTGGTTCAAGGCCGAGGAGCTTGGCGCGGACAAGGATTTTGTTATCGTTCGCTCAAACGGTATTCCGACCTATGTTGTGCCGGATATTGCCTACCATTATAATAAACTTGTTACAAGAAACTTCGACCGTGCAATTGACATTCTCGGCGCAGATCATCACGGCTATGTCCCGCGCCTGAAAGCAGCACTCACTGCACTCGGTGTCGATGCATCCAGACTGACGGTAGTTCTGATGCAGATGGTCGCTGTTATGCGCGACGGCCAGCCGGTCAAGCAATCCAAGCGCAGCGGCAAGGCACTGACGCTCGTGACGCTGCTTGAGGATATTCCGGTCGATGCTGCAAGATTCTTCTTCAATCTGCGCGAGGCAAATTCGCACTTTGAATTTGATCTGGATCTCGCAGTTGAGAAGTCCTCCTCAAATCCGGTTTACTATGTGCAGTATGCACACGCAAGAATATGCAGTCTGATCCGGAATCTGACGGAATCCGGTGTGCCGGTTCCGGCCGCAGATGCCGCAGCGCTTGATCTGCTCGGCACCCCTGCCGAACGGGAACTGATCCGGCAGGTCGCGCTGATGCCGGCGGAAGTCGAAGCAGCCGCACGACAGCTTGATCCTTCCAGACTGACGAAATATTCTGTTGATCTTGCAGCGCAGTTCCATAAGTTTTATGATGCCTGCAAGGTACGCGATGCGGAAACGCCAGAGCTGCGCGATGCAAGACTGCTGCTCTGCGATGCCGTCTGCAAAGTGCTCGGCAATACGCTCGAACTGTTGAAAGTAACAGCGCCGGAGAAAATGTAACCAATTTGTAATAGAATGATTGCGAAAATGCAATAATCTGATGCAAACTATTGGTAAAATTTACAAATGAAGGCGGCTTAAAATGCTGAATTCACGGAATATTAACATTTCATTCATTGTTTATTAACAAATCAGGACGGGAAATATGTTACAATTTGTAATAGTTTCAGAACTGTATATCTGCTTTCTGAAATCAAACGGACATATCCCGCGCCTGTCATCATGGCACTCCCCAAATCCAAATTCATGAAGAAAGCGAAGGGATAGATTATGTCTAACAGACCGTTTCAGGGACTCGTTGTGCAGATGCACGACACCATTCATGCAACCATCGGCGTTGTTGATGAGACCGCAACCATCATCGCTTGCAGCGATCCGGCAAAGGTCGGCACGACCAATGAATTCGTTTCTATGGATATGAACGAATCCGGTGACCTGTTCATCCGCGACGGCTACACCTATAAGCCGTTCGGTGTTCGCACAACGCCGGACTATGCAGTATTTGTTGAAGGAACCGATGAGAATGCTGCCAAGTATGCTGACATCCTCGCAATCGCAATGTCCAGCATCAAGCAGTATTACGACGAAAAATATGACCGTAACAATTTCATTAAAAATGTTGTGCTTGATAATGTGCTGCCCGGCGACATTGTCGTCAAGGCACGCGAGCTGCACTTCAATGCAGAGATCAGCCGTGTTGTATTCCTGATCCGCATCGTTTCTGCGAATGATATTTCCGCTTACGATGTCATTCAGAACTTGTTTCCGGATAAGAGCAAAGATTTCGTCTTCAATATCACAGAAACGGATATTGTGCTCGTAAAGGAGATCAAATCCACGGTTGAGAGCAAGGATCTCGAAAAGCTGGCACGCTCCATTGCCGATACACTTTCCAGTGAGTTCTATACCCGCGTCAATGTCGGTATCGGAACCAGTGTTGTCGGTGTCAAGGATCTGGCTCGTTCCTTCAAGGAGACTCAGACTGCTCTTGAGGTCGGCAAGGTATTCGATACGGACAAGGTTATCGTCAGCTATGATAATCTGGGCATCGCTCGCCTGATCTATCATCTGCCGACAACCCTCTGCGAAACCTTCCTGCATGAGGTCTTTAAGCGCGGCAGCATCGAGAGCCTCGACCATGAGACCCTGTTTACGATTCAGCGTTTCTTTGAGAACAACCTGAATGTTTCGGAGACATCCAGAAAGCTGTTCGTACACCGCAATACGCTGGTTTACCGTCTGGAAAAGATTAAGAAGCTCACCGGTCTCGATCTCCGTGAATTCGATCATGCAATCGTATTCAAGATTGCGCTGATGGTGAAAAAATATCTTTCTTCCAGCCCTGTGAAATTCTGATTTTTTCAGTATTTCCGATTGTTTTGTTATTTGCTTTTGAATTGGGGAGTGCCGAACGGAGTAATCTGTTTGGCATTTTCCATGTTTAGATAATTGACTGATTTGATGAATACCCCTCAGAAGATGTCGAAGAAACAGCACATGAAAATCCCGTGCTGAGACGTAAACGTCCAAAAAGGAGGATGTCTCTTGGTTGAACTGAAAAATGTTTCCGTCACCTACGAAAGCACCGGTGTCGAAGCACTGTCCGATGTCAGCCTCAAGGTCGAGGACGGTGAATTTGCATTCGTCATCGGCCGTTCGGGCGCCGGAAAAAGCACGCTCATCAAGCTGCTGCTCAAGGAGCTTGATGCGAACAGCGGTGAGGTTTATGTCAACGGATACGACCTCACAAAGCTGAAAAAACGGAAGGTTCCTGAATTTCGCCGTACAATCGGCGTTGTGTTTCAGGATTACCGCCTGATTGACACCATGACCGTTTATGAAAATATCGCATTCGTTCTGCGCGTGATCGACGCACCGAAAAAGCAGATCCAGAAGCGTGTGCCTTACGTCATGTCGCTGGTCGGCTTACAGGATAAGGCGGACTGCTATCCGAGCGAGCTTTCCGGCGGTGAGCAGCAGCGCTGTGCTTTAGCGCGCGCGCTTGTCAATGATCCTGCACTGCTGATCGCGGACGAGCCGACCGGAAATGTCGATCCGGAGCTTGCTTATGAGCTTGTCGAGCTGCTTCAGGGCATCAATGCCTGCGGCACGACGATTCTGATGGTTACACACGCACATGAAATGGTGCGGCACTTCGGCGGACGTATTATCAATATCAGCGAGGGCGAAGTGGTGTTTGATGAAGTGATTGGAGGCGCAGAGCTTGAAATTCAGTAGTTTCCGGTATCTTGTCGGACAGGGCTTTGACAATGTCTGGAAGAACCGCGTGATGGCGTTTGCTTCATTCTGCGTGCTTCTGGTCAGTCTGCTTCTTGTCGGGCTTTCCGTTTTGTTCTATATTAATATCAATTCGATCATCGGCGGCATTGAGGACAAAAATGAAGTGATTGTTTATATGCTCGACGGGACAACCGAGGAGCGTGTCACTGAGATCGGTGATACCCTGACCCAGATGGATAATATCGCAAGCGTTATGCTTTATACGAAGGA
>JAFYBM010000208.1 GCA_017540225.1 Oscillospiraceae bacterium
AATATAGGTCGGCGTAAAATCGTGCTCAATATCCACGCTGAGCTTGGATTTCGGCAGATCACGCACATGACCCATCGAAGCAACGACCTCAAAGCCCTTGCCGAGATATTTCTGAATTGTTTTCGCCTTTGCCGGCGACTCCACGATCACAAGTTCTGACATAATCCTCTACTATCCTTCCATGCAGGCCGCTGCCCGCTTTGCTATCGCACCGCAGCGCGAATGTTGTTTTCGTTTCAGCAAGCCCTGTACTGCTTGCCGAACAGTGATTCCGCATAACCGTCAAGCTCCAGCAGCGTCAGTATACTGAGCAGCTGCGAGAGATCCATATCCAGCGCTGCCGCAATGTCATCGGCATAGCATTCACCGGACTGCCTTAAAAATTCCACGATACGGCGTGCATCCGGATCCTCCGGCAGAGCGGCATCTGTTCCGGACGGAGCCGGAGCCTCCGGCACCGTCGCGGGTATACTGCTTTTCCCGCTGACAGCCGCCTCTTTCGATGCAATTTCCGGCTGCTCCGGCGCTGCTGTCTCCGCAGTCTGCTCGCCGGAAAAGACCAGCCGTTCCGAATTGCGCAGTGCGGCTTTCTGCAAATCCATATACTGCGGATACCGGCTGTAATAAACCATGAGAATATCCTCATAGCTCATCAGCGGATAAGCACCGTCCCGCAGCATCGGGATCACGCCTGCATAACGCGTGTCAAAAATATCCGCCGGCGGCACACAGAACAGATGTCTGCCCTGATCGTTCGCACACTGCGCCGTGACCAGCGAGCCGCTTCGTGCGGCTGCCTCCGTAACGGCAGTTGCATTGGCAAGGCCGCTGAGAATACGGTTACGCTTTGGAAAATTCGCCGGAAACGGCTGTGTCCCCGGCAGATATTCCGAAATCAGAAGTCCCTCTCCGCCGGAGATCATCCGCTCGCGCAGCGCCTGATTCTCCCGCGGATAATTCACATTGATGCCGCAGCCGAGCACCGCAACTGTCGAGCCGCCGCCGTCCAGTGCATTCGTATGCGCAACGGTATCCACGCCCTTTGCACATCCGCTGACAATGGTAAAGCCTCTTGCGCCAAGCTCCGAGGCGATCCACGCCGTCACGCGCTCGGTATAGGGAGAAGGCCGCCGCGTTCCGACCATTGCAACAGACAGCGGATTATGCAGCAGCGAGAGATTGCCCTTTGCCGTCAGCAAAACGGGCGGTGCCGCAATATTGCGGAGCATCTGCGGATACGCCTCGCTGTCTATCGTCAGCAGCGCGACATTGTTTTTCCGGCAGTAATAGACAATGCTTTCAGCCTCGGAAAGCGAATGCTCCGTCATGGCCTTCTGCAAATTCGGCGGAAGATCACGCAGCATTCCGGCCTGCATCGCCTCATAAACATCCTGCGGAGAGTCCGCTCGCTGCAAATACCGCAGCAGTGCAGTACTCCCCGCACCGAACACCAGTGAAAGCCAGACCCAGTAGCGCAGCATTTCCTCCGGTGTTTCCGGTTTTGTTTGCAGTTCCATCTGATTCACCGCCTTCTGTCAGATTTTAGCCATTTCCCAGAGAAACAGTCCCGCTGCCATTGCCGCATTCAGCGAATTGGACGCAGGCGCCATCGGAATTGTGAGCCTTTCAGTGCAGGCATCACTGATCTCCCGCGGCAGACCGTTTCCCTCATTGCCGATCAGAACACAGGCACCGCCGCTGAAATCATAGCTGCCGAGCAGGTTCGCATCTCTGTCCACAACGGCTGCGCAGGTCGGCATTTTTTCCGCATCGCAATGTGCAAAAAATGCATTCATATCCCGCAGCCGCCGCAGCGGAATGCGGAACAGCGCGCCCATGCTCCCGCGGATGACCTTCGGATTATAAAGATCACAGCACTGAAAAAGATACAGGCCGTCCGTGCCGAGCGCCTCGGCTGTCCGGAGCACTGCTCCGAGATTGGACGGATCCTGCACGCAGTGCAGCAGCATACAGCGGTCACCTTTTTTCGGCATCAGCGCCGTTTCGGGCAGCATTTCCGCAATTGCAAACACGCCCTGTGCGGTTTCGGTATCTGCAATCTCCTTTGCCAGCGCATCAGAGATTAGCAGCTCCCGCAGATTCGGCGCCGCCTCACGGAGCGCAGCACCGTACTGCGCCTGTGCCTTTTCGGTCAGCAGCAGCGCCTGCGGTTTCACACCGGATTGCAGGGCATCCAGCACCAGCCGGAAGCCCTCCAGCGGAAAGCAGCCGTGCTTTTCGCGGAATGACCGGCTGCGGTTGAGATTCGCAAAGAGCCGAACCGTCTTATTTGATGTACCTACTTGCAAAATATCATGCTCCTGCGCCATGCTGCACCGCCCTTCCGTCACATTCCGAATTCAAAAAAGCGCCCCGATAACAAACACAAACACGCTCTGACGATTTCCGAGAGAGCGTGTTTGAATATCATGCATTACAGAGCTGCCTTTGCCTTTTCAACAATTGCGGTGAAGCCGGCCGGGTCATGAATCGCAATCTCGGAGAGCATTTTGCGGTTCAGGGTGATACCGGCCTTGGTGCAGCCGTTCATAAATGTGGAGTAGTTCATGCCGTTCAGCTTGCAGGCAGCGGAAATACGGGTGATCCACAGTCTGCGGAAGAACCGCTTGTTCTGCTTTCTGCCGATGTAAGCATACTGGCCGGACTTCATGACGGCCTGCTTCGCCATCTTGAAGTGCTTGGATTTGCTGCCCCAGTAGCCCTTTGCGAGCTTCAAGACCTTATTTCTTCTCTTGCGCGTCATCATTGCGCCCTTAATACGAGCCATATTCTTATTCCTCCGTAATCAATTCTCGCCGCATCGTTTCACGCGGCTGTTCGCTTTCGTTCGTATGCAGACAGAGCCTTATTTGTAAGGAACCATCTCGCGGATTGTCGGTGCATTTGCACTGGTTGCCACACCGGCATTTCTTGCGATGCGCTTGACCTTCTTATCCTTCGATACGAGGCGATGACGCTTATAAGCGTGCTGGAACTTGACCTTGCCTGTGCCGGTGACCTGAAAACGCTTTTTCGCACCGGAATGGGTCTTAACCTTAATCTTCTTAACCTTAACGGCTGCCATGGATTCGTCCTCCTTGAATTTTCGTTGTATATGATCACGTCCTGCGGCAGGGCTGCCGCAACCTTCCGACGCTGCATATCATATAGCATTTGTTTCCGGAAAGCTCACGCTTCCTGCTCTGCCTTTTCTGCTGTCTGCTCTGCGGCCGGTGCCTCTGCGGGCTTCTGCTGCTTCTGCTTTTTCGCAGCCTTATCGCCCTTTTCCGGCTTATTCTGCTTCGGAGACATGAACATTACGATGGCTCTGCCCTCCATCTTCGGGGGCTTATCGACCACAGCAACATCACCGATCTCATCGCGGTAGCGCTCAAGCAGCTCCTCGCCCAGATGCGGGTGTGCAATTGCACGCTTGCGGAACCGCACAGAAACCTTGACCTTATCGCCGCCCTGCAAAAATTTCTTGCCCTGCGCGACTTTGGTTTCAAAATCGTGGGTGTCGATCGCTGAAAACATCCGGATCTCCTTGATCTCCACGATCCGCTGATTCTTCCGTGCTTCCTTTTCGCGCTTCTGCTGCTCAAAGCAATATTTGCCGTAGTCCATGACACGGCAGACAGGCGGTGTTGCCTGCGGCGCGATCTTCACAAGATCGAGATTCTGGTCATAAGCGAGCTTCTGGGCATCCTTTGCCGACATCACGCCTTTTTTCTCGCCGTCTGCGTCAATCACGAGCACCTCACGGTCACGGATCTCCTCATTGATTTGCAGTTCCTGCTTGCTAA
>JAFYBM010000209.1 GCA_017540225.1 Oscillospiraceae bacterium
AACAGTCTGCGGATAAAGCCCGGCATGGTGCTTGCGCCGCCCATCTCGAAGTTTTCATCATCATCTCCCATCAGATCCATCATCTGATCGCTCATCTGCTCGATGTCCTCATCGGAGATGCCCATATGCTCCATATATTCGGCAACCTGCGGAATATTCAGCTTCTTTGCACAGACAAGACACAGTCCGTCATTCCGCTTTTCCGAGCCGTGCATGGATGTGATGAATACAATCGCAGGACGCTTCTTACAATTACTGCATAAAATCATATCTCTTTCCGTTTTCGCAGAACGAAAACGTGCTCCTTTCCGTAAACTGGGGAATATTCAGCCGCCCTTACAGCAGTTTGGGAATAATATTATAGAAAAATGAGAAAATCTTGGTATTTTCAATCGTTGCTTCACTGAACAGACGGTACTGTCCGCCGGTCAGCATGACAATCAGCCGCACGAGCAGTGTCATCAGAATCACCATTGCGCCGGCTTCCAGCAGGCCGAGCACCGCGCCGACAGCATGATCCGTGCTCTCCTTGATATTGAAGAACATTCTTCGCTGAAGCAGCGCACTGAAAATCGCTATGATAATCATTATAACTGAGAACAGAATGAAATAAATGAAAATCTGAAGCACCTCGGCGGTCGGCTGCTTTGCAAAGCGCCGCTCTGCTGCGGCTGCCCGCTGATAGATCGCCAGATGCGAATCATAGAAATCCGAGATTGTCTCCCGCATGAGCTGCGGATTATCGCGCACCAGCACGTTCATCTGCATCTGCACATACTTCGGCAGTCTTTCGCCAAGCTCCTTTCCGTAAGCATCAATAAATGTATCCAGCATGATCCTTTGGAACTCAGTCTTGGTCGAAACCGGCATACCGTTCAGTTTGTTTACATAATGATACAGATTGGAGTCAAAATTGATCCTGTCATCATTCGTCAGAATCTCCTTGATCTGATCCGTTTCCAGCTTCACGCCGTATTTCTGCTCCTCAAGCGCCGTCTGATAGATCTGCACAAAATCAAGATGTGCATTTACTGTTTCAAACCCCGAAATATTATTGTCGCGTCCGACTGTATCATACAGCAGCGGTGCCGCTACACCGGAAATCACCGATGCCAGCAGCGTAGTGACAATATAACCGAAGCAAAGAATCAGCACCTTTGTAAATCCGCGCTTGCCGTTGGAATAGATCACATACACCACAATCAGAATCAGAATCAGGTCAAAAATCCACCAAAGCCCACTGCTCATCTGATAATCCTCCGTATGCTCTGCTGTCTTGTCCGCAGAAGCATTTTTTCTTTTTTTACTTTTTGAAGCACATTGCTGTCAGGATGCTTCATATTCCTGCACATCTATGTAATTATAACCGCGCAGGAACAGATACTGTCCGATTCGCAGGAAGCCGTCATAGTTGTCAGATACCGGCGTAACGGCCGCTGTCAGGCCGTCTGCCTGAACTGTCTTAAACACATTCCGGAACTGCACCAGAACCGAGCCGCTCTCCGGCAGAACCGCTATATCCTTGATATTCTTTTCAAACGGCCAGATCATCGGCCGGTCGGCTGAGCCATCCATAATGACAAGGGATTCCGTGCGCCGCTCCGCATCATTCAGCAGCACGGCCGCTGTATTGCCCGCAAAGCTGCCCTCTGCCAGCTCATCCGGATACTGATAGCTGCTCAGAAGCAGACCGTTTGCCGTCATAAAGCAGCACATGGTATCTCCCAGCACAAACAAATTCCCCTCATTGGTATTATATACCGAAATTGCGAGCGTGTCAAGGGGTTCGCTTGTCCATAAATCTGTTTTTTCGGTAAAGCTGTATCCGTGCAGCACGGATTTCAGCCCGCCGTTTGCAGCACTGATGCTCGCTGCGCAGCAGCCGGAATCATCCGGCATAAACGTGATCTCGGTCAGCCGCTCCACACAGCTTCGCTCATAGATCTGCTGTCCTTTGAGGTTATAGACATACAGCTTGCAGGCGCAGGCATCGGAGCCGGTCACGATTGCCGTCAGGCCGCTCGGGGAAACGCGGCCGAAGATGATCGGATCGGGCAGTGTCTTCTCAAACCGCGTTTTCACCGCATTTTCCAGCCGGAAATGCGTTCCGCCGCTCTCATAGAGCATGACATATTCGCCTGCCGTCTGCATCATGGCATTGCCGTATGTATGCTGCCGCGCTGCCGAAAGACTGCCGTCCGTTGTATAGATGTATAAATAGGAATCGCTGAGCACCAACAGTCTGCCGGAAAGCTCCGCAAGCTGATAATCATTGTCTCCGAAAATATAGATCGGAAAATTGCCGTTTGTCTCCTCATCACCATCGCCCTGCCGGTGATTCTGGTGCCGCAGGCCGATCGTTTCCAGT
>JAFYBM010000210.1 GCA_017540225.1 Oscillospiraceae bacterium
CCCCGGCATCGTGCTGAAGCCGGAGCTTCAGCCGGAAAAGCTGCCCTGCCGCGTCACATCCCTGACGGAGCTGTTCCTGACCGCATACCGGAATCGGTGCATCGGCATCACCGGTACGAAGGGCAAATCCACGACCTCTGCATTGCTGTATCATGTGCTGCATGAGGCGGGGATTCCGTCTGTGCTCGGCGGAAATATCGGTATCCCGACCGCAGAGCTGTATGAACAGATCACGCCGGAGACAGTGATCGTTATGGAGATCGGCGTGCATCAGCTTGAATATAATCATGTTTCACCGAAAACGGCCGTATTCCTCAATCTCTATGAGGAGCATCTGGATCACTACGGTACCTTTGAATATTACGCCTACTGCAAGGAGAACATCTACCGGAACCAGAAGGCGGGGGATCTGCTGATCTACGGGGAGCCTTCGCTGCCGGCAGCAGGGGACTGCGCTGCGGAGATCTGGCGGCTTGCGAAAGACAGCACTGAAGCGGATGTTTCGCTGCTGAACGGGAATACAATGTATTTCTGCGGCATGGCCTGTGTCATTCCGGAGGATATTGCGCTGACCGGTGTGCATAACCGTTATAACTGTGCGGTTGTCTATGCGCTTTGCAAGCGGCTCGGCCTCTCCGATGCAGAGGTCGTGCGCGGAATCCGGAGCTTTCAGCCGCTTCCGCACAGGCTTTCTCCGATCGGCATCTATCACGGCATTCGCTGGTATGACGATTCGATCTCAACGGCCTGCGAAACTTGTATTCAGGCGCTCAACAGCCTGCCCGATACGGATACCGTCCTGATCGGCGGCATGGACAGGGGCATCGGCTCTCAGCCGCTGCTGGAATATCTCGCAGAATCGCCGGTTCCGCATATCATTCTGATGTCTGACTCCGGAAAGCGGCTGCTGGAGGAGGCAAAAGCCTATCCGGAATCCCTGCAAAGCCGCATTCTATATGCAGCGGATCTGCCGGCTGCCGTTGCTGCGGCAAAGGAGATCACGCAGAAGGGCAAAATCTGTCTGATGTCGCCGGCTGCAGCAAGCTATAATGTTTATCAGAATTTTGAAAAGCGCGGGGAGCATTTTGCCGCGCTTGCAAAGTCTTGATCCTCTGAATGGTGAATCATTCTGCACGGCTGACGCTGATGCATTTCAAGGGCTGTCAATCAACGGGGAAAGCAAATTTGACAGCTTACAGCCAGGATCAGACATAATCCGGTATTGCAGCGTGAATGCAGCTGCGGCGGCGCATGAAGCCCTGCGCCTTGACAATTCAGCCGGAATATGATATAATACGAGCGAAGCCGCTGTGGTGGAATTGGCAGACACAAGAGACTTAAAATCTCTCGCTGGATACAGTGTGCCCGTTCAAGTCGGGTCAGCGGCATGAATCACTCCCGTGCAGAGATGCAGGGGAGTGATTTTTTATGCTTTTGCAGGAGTGTGCCGGCATTCATTTTTGCTGATTTTGCTGTTCGGTATGCCTAACCAATTGTTGATGCATACAAATTGATGCGCTTTGGCCGCATTTCGATTGACAAACGCTGCTGAACGTGGTATGATGTATGCGTGGTTAGATGAACCTAACTTCTGCATTTCAGGACAGCAGGATCAAGGAGATGAAGGATTCTGAATGAAGACCTTAAAGGATATTGAGGCGGGTAAGACAGTCCGCATCGAAACACTCGGCGGAAACGGCGCACTGCGTCAGCATTTTCTCGATATGGGACTGATTCCCGGCACAGAGGTCACGGTTGTGCAGCTTGCACCGATGGGCGACCCGATGGAGCTGCGGCTGCGCGGCTATGAGCTGACGCTGCGCCTTGCGGATGCAGCAGAAATCGAAGTCTGTCCGGCCGGAACAAAGTCCGCTGCCGTACATGAACCGCGCAAACGGATCAAAACAGAGCATCCCGGTCTCGGTGAGGGCGGCCGTTTTCATGAGAAAGAGAGCGAGCATCCGCTGCCGGACGGAACCGTGATGCGCTTTGCGCTTGTCGGCAACCAGAACAGCGGCAAAACAACGCTCTTTAACCGTCTGACCGGCTCCAAGCAGCACGTCGGTAATTTCCCCGGCGTGACTGTTGACCGCAAGGACGGCGCAATCAAAGGCTATCCGGATACGCTGATTACCGATCTTCCGGGCATTTATTCCATGTCGCCCTATTCCAGCGAGGAGATCGTTTCGCGGAATTTTGTATTGCAGGAAAAGCCGCACGCGATCATCAACATTGTGGACGTCACAAATATCGAGCGCAATCTGTATCTCACGATGCAGCTTCTCGAAATGGATATTCCGATGGTTGTGGCACTGAATATGATGGATGAGCTGACAGCAAACGGCGGAGGCGTTGACATCAACCGCATCGAAATGATGCTGGGCGTGCCGGTCGTGCCGATCTCGGCAGCGAAAAATGAGGGCATTTCGGAGCTGATCGAACACGCCGTTCATGTGGCGCATTATCAGGAAAAGCCGGTGCATCAGGATTTCTGCGGAAAGGATGCCGCAGGCGGTGCTGTTCACCGCTGTCTGCACGGCATCTCTCACCTGATCGAGGATCATGCGGAGCAGGCGGGACTGCCGCTGCGCTTTGCTGCCGGCAAAGTGATCGAGGACGATGCCCTTGTTATTGAAGCGCTGAAGCTCGATCAGAATGAGCTGGAAACACTGGAGCATATTGTGAAGCAGATGGAAAAGGAACGCGGCCTTGACCGCAGTGCTGCTGTCGCGGATATGCGGTTTTCCTTTATCCAGAAGCTCTGTGATGAAGGCGTGGCCAAGCCTGCCGAGACAAAGGAACATATCCGCAGCCGCAGAATCGACCGCATCCTGACCGGAAAATATACGGCTATTCCCGCATTTATTCTGATTATGGGACTGGTGTTTTTCCTGACGTTCCATGTGATCGGTGCATGGCTTCAGGGCTTGCTGGAAACCGGCATCGACAGGCTGACCATTCTGACGGATCAGGCTTTGACGCAGGCCGGTGTCAACAGCGTCATTCATGATCTTGTGATAAAAGGCATCTTTTCCGGTGTCGGCAGTGTGCTGAGCTTCCTGCCGATCATTGTGACGCTGTTTTTCTTCCTTTCTCTGCTTGAAGACAGCGGATACATTGCGCGTGTTGCGTTTTTCATGGACAAGCTGCTCCGGAAGATCGGCCTTTCCGGCCGCAGCATTGTTCCGCTGCTGATCGGCTTCGGATGCTCGGTGCCGGCGGTCATGTCCACGCGGACACTGCCGAGCGACCGCGACCGTAAAATGACCATGCTGCTGACGCCGTTCATGAGCTGCACGGCCAAGCTGCCGATCTATGCATTTTTTGTCAATGCGTTTTTCCCGAAGCAGGGCGCTTTGATTATGATCGGGCTTTATCTGTTCGGGATACTGGCAGGCATTCTTGCGGCTTGTCTTTATAAGGGAACGATCTTTACGGGTGAGGCGGTGCCGTTTGTCATGGAGCTGCCGAATTACCGGCTTCCGGCGGTGAAAAATGTCGCGCAGCTCCTCTGGGAGAAGGCAAAGGACTTTTTGCAGCGTGCATTTTCTGTGATTCTGATTGCAACGGTTGTTGTATGGTTTCTTCAGAGCTTTGATCTGCATCTCAATCTGGTCGGGAACCCTGAAAACAGCATTCTTGCCGCGCTGACAGGCTTGTTTGCACCTGTCATGAAACCGATCGGGCTTGGAGACTGGCGGATTCTGGTTGCGCTGATCAGCGGCTTTATGGCGAAGGAAAGTGTCGTTTCGACATTGCAGATTTTGTATGCAGACGGTGTCACGACGGCGTTTTCATCGCTGACTGCTGCGACATTGCTTGTCTTTTCACTCCTTTATACGCCCTGTGTGGCGGCCATTGCAGCGATCAGGCGGGAGCTTGGAAGAAAATGGGCGGCTGCGGTCGCTGTCTGGCAGTGTGTGGTTGCATGGGCCGCAGCGCTGCTTGTGCGTGTAATTCTCATGCTGATCGGAGTATCATAATGAAACCGGTTGATTATATTGTGCTTGCAGTGATTGCGGCTGCGCTGCTCCGTGCAGCTGTTCAGTGCATCCGCCGGCGAAAAAAGGGGTGTGCTTCCTGCTGCGGATGCTCTGCGGACTGCGGAAAATGCGGCGGAAGCTGCCGGAAATAAACGGAGCTTTGTCTATAAATGTCGAATCTATTGACAAACTGCACTGAATGTGCTATGATGATTCTAACAAAACATCATAGCACAAAGGATGTGTGACACTATGCGGCGTCCGGCAGAAGCACAAGCTGTGTTTGATAGAGAAAAAGCCTTGTCAGAGCTGTTTTTCAGCTGCGATATTCCCGCGAAAAACCATCGGATACTATGTGCGGCTGTTCTGCTGCTTTGCGATGAACCGGAACTGACACCTGAAAAGGTGTGTGCAGTGCTGGCGCAGCAAATGTGCAAATCACCGAAATTTCTGCGGATGCGTCTTGCACAGGCTGTTGTGTCAGGCTGGGAATGTGCCGCGACGCCTTCTTCGCCGCTGTATCACAGGCGGATGAAATGGGCGGATTATCTGCTGTATGCGGCAGAGTGGCTTCTTGCAAAAGAGGCCGTATCTGCACGGGAACGGCTGTGCGGGACAAAACAGCCTCCGGATCAATTCTGAAAACGGTTGAACTGACAGCGTGCTTTGCAGAAAGGTTCATTTCAGAAAAAAAGCACCCATGCATTGCATGGGTGCTTTTGGTGGGAGAGGGTGGATTTGAACCACCGAAGCGAAACGCAACAGATTTACAGTCTGCCCCCTTTGGCCACTCGGGAACTCTCCCATATTCAATTAAAAAGAAAAAAGCTGGTGGACGGACTTGAACCCCCGACCTGCTGATTACAAATCAGCTGCTCTACCAACTGAGCTACACCAGCATTTCGATTCGCGGTTCCTGCGGTCAGCTTGTTTATTATATCACAGAGCTGTCTCGATGTCAAGAGCTTTTTGAAAAAAACAGGAATTTCGTCAAAATAAACAAAACGCTGTAAAAGAGGCAGCCCCTGCCGCGGATTCCTCCGGAATGCGGCAGAGGCTATGCATCATATGCGTGCAGCTCCAGATGAGAAAACCGGCCGCACGGCCTCGGATTCCGGTGCCTGCGGATGCGGTCGCAGCGGAGCTGCTCGCTGACCAGCAGCGCGGGCAGCATCCGTACAGCAGTGAACGGCAGAAGCAGCGCGGGAAAGAGCAGCAGCCGTGTCGCAAGAATATCGGCAGTCTGTCCGCGGGTCAGCCGGAAGCACAGGCGTATGATCCGGATGCCGGATTTGTGCGGGATTTTCAGATAGCAGTAGGGGAGCGCCGTTCCTGCGGCATAGAACCGCAGCGGCAGCAGAGCAGAAATTGCCGCGAGGATCGCAAGATGCAGCACGGTCAGCAGCGGGAGCAGTCCTTCCTCTGTCGGCGGAATCAGCAGCCAGATGCTCTTTGCGGCAATATACAGAACCAGAAGCGGCAGTACCGAAAGAACCGTTAGAAGCTGCATAAGCAGCCGGAGCGCCGCGCCCTTGCACCAGAGCCAGAGATTGCTGCTCTGTGCCAGAAAGCCGAGATCGTTGTCATCGAGCGTTCCGGCGAGACGTCCGAGCTGCCATGCCGTCTGCACGCGCAGCGGCGCAAGAGCGAGCAAAGCTGTCAGCAGTGCAAGGAGCAGGAACAGATCTCCCGTGTTCGGCGCCGCCGAAAGCGTATCGGCGGGCAGAAAACCGTTTTGCAGCAGCAGCCTCCGGAGCAGTGCTGCCGCAATGCAGCCGCAGAGCCACATAATGATCCGTGCTGCACCGATGACCGCAGCACTGCGCTTGTTTTCACGCAGCCTGCGGCGCGCTTCATGGCAGATGCGGATCATGAGACATAATCCTCCAGAAGCTGCCGCAGCTCGTCCTTATTTGCCGCCCGAAAGCCGTATTCGAGCAGAATGCGGTCATAATCGGGCAGCCAGTCCGCGGGAAGAGGATATTCCGCGACCGGTTCCTTCACGCCCTCCTCATAGACAAAGAGCGTATCGCCGCTGAGTCTGAGCAGGTAGCCTGTTTCCGGCAGATTATCCGGTATTTCCTGCCGGACGGCGATGCCGGTTTCGGCAGAAATCTGGAGCTGCACATTTTCCGCAAAAATTTCGCCGGAAACGGATTCCTCCGGCATTGCGGAAACGGGTTTCCATGTCCCGCGGAGCAGCATCGCTGCCGCAGCAGCCAGAAGGACCGCTGTGCCTGCCAGCGCCGGCAGCACCCATTTTGAAGTATTTGTCATGTAAATCGTCCTTTCTGTATGGTTCGGTATCGTCATTATGCTCAAAATTTCCGGATTTATGCAGGAACAATAAAGAAAGAATTAAAAATTTCTGAAAGTGCTTAACAAGTCGGGAATTTTGTGCTATAATATAGCTTGTATACGTTTGAAGTTTCGTGCGAGACGGTCCGAAGGGGGAGATTTTCGCTGTTCTTCGCCGGAATCCGATATGCTTGCTGTAAATCCGAAAGGAGTTTAGACAATATGAAAGACCGGAATATATCCGAAACGCCGAAAAAGCGCAAAGGAGAAAAGAAACTGAAACGCAGACCGCTGATTCTGCGGATCCTGCACACGATCGGTACAGTGCTTCTGACGACATTTCTGTCGTTCTTCCTCCTCTTTGCCGTGACAGGTACGATCTGCGCCATTGCCGCAACGATCTATATTACGAATTATATGGAGAATACGACCTCGATCAGTATTCAGGAGCTGTCAACCAGCTCGGCAACGAATATTTACGAGACGAATGCCGAGGGCGAGCTGGAGATTGTCCACAGCGTCCAGAGCGAGATCAAGCGGATTCCCGTTGATCTTTCCGAGGTGCCGCAGCACGTCCGTGATGCGTTCGTTTACGGTGAAGATGAGCGCTTCTATGAGCACGAGGGCATCGACTTTAAGCGTACCGCCGCTTCCTTTGCGAACATGATCCTGAAATTCTGGGCAACCGAGCAGGGCGGTTCGACCATTACCCAGCAGCTCGTCAAGAATCTGACCGGTGATAATGAATCCTCCCCGCAGCGTAAGATCCGCGAAATTCACCGTGCCATGGAGCTGGAAAAGACCTACAGCAAGGATGAGATTCTCGAAGCATATCTCAACTATATCGGCTTCGGCGGCGCGAACAACGGCATCGAAATGGCTGCACAGACCTATTTCGGCAAGCACGTCAGCGATCTGACCATTGCGGAGGGCGCCTGTCTTGCCGCGATTCCGCAAAGCCCTGAGAAAAACAATCCGTTTGCGGGCCACAACTTAACGGCCGACAACCCCGTCACCGGCACATCGTATTACACCGATGATTTTGTCAACACCGGCCGTGAGCTGAACCGCAGCCGTATGGAATATATCCTGAAGCATATGTACGAAGGCGGCGCGATCACGTTCGATGAATATCAGGAAGCCCTGAACGAGCACCTGATCTTTACCGACTCCGATGAGTATATCCGTGCCCATCCGGAAAAGCAGAAGCTCGAAGACGACGGCACCATCACGCTGGATGATGACGACGAGGACAAGCCGACCTCCTGGGCAGTTGATGAAGCAATCTATGAATTTGCGAATATGCTGATGGATGAGCGCGGCATCTCCTTTGACCGTGCGCTGACACTCATCAATACCGGCGGCTATCAGATCTATACGACGGTTGACCGTGAAATGCAGAATTATCTGGAACAGAAATTCATGTCGATGGATAACATCCTGCTCGGCATGACCAATACCGCCGCAACGACCAAATTCCGTGATCTCGACGGCGACGGCGTCTTCTCCGATGAAGAAAACCTGACGCTTCAGGCTGGCTTCACCGCGATCGACTACAAGGGCAGAGTGCTCTGCACCTGCGGCGGCATCGGTGAGAAAAAAGGCTCCCTCGGTACGAGCTTTGCTTCCAATGAACCGCAGCAGCCGGGTTCCGCGATCAAGCCGGTCACGAGCTACGGCTATGCGCTCTATCACGACTATATCACATGGGGCACGCAGGTCGTTGACTACCCGCCGCTGACCATCAAGGACGAAAACGGCAAGGAGAAGCCGTGGCCGACGAACTATGCGGACACCAACAACGTCACCGTTTATTCCAATGCGACCATCAATATCTATCATGCGCTTGAGCGTTCCTATAACACCATTCCCGCACTGCTCGTCAAGACCTACGGCAGACAGAAGGTTTTTGACTTTGCAACTCAGAAGCTCGGTCTGGATCTGAACGAAGGCTATGATGTTGACTACGCACCGCTCGCTGTCGGCGCGCTCGGCTACGGCATCACCGTCAAGGATCTTGTCAATGCATATATGCCTTACGGCAACGGCGGATACTTTAACGATGCGCATATCATCAGCCGTATCGAAACAACAGACGGTCAGGTTGTCTTCAATGCGGAGGACGGCTATCATCAGGTCATCGACGAGGAGACAGCCTATGTTATGAACAAACTGCTCCAGAATGTCGTCCAGAACGGTACCGGTGTGGCTGCACAGATGTATATGAACGGCAACATGATCCCGATTGCCGGCAAGACCGGTACGACATCCGACTGGTACGATCTGATGTTTGTCGGCCTGAACCCGCAGTTTGTCAGCGGCGTCTGGCTCGGCTACAAGGAGAACAAGGAGATCCAGAACCACTGGTCACTGTCCTCTCCGCGTGTCTGGAAGAACATTATCGGTGAGTGGATCGCAAACCACTATTATGATGAAGACTTCGCAAAGGATTTTCCGGCCTGTGATTCCGTTGTGGTAGGTCATGTTTGTGCCGCAACCGGTAAGATCGCCGGCATGGGCTGTCCGCAGGGCGTTGTCGGCTACTGGAAATCCACAAACCTTCCGTGGTGTGATAACCGCGCACTCGGCCTCGGCTACAGCGCAACAGAGGATGACGAGAATCCGGATGTGATCTGGTAACCCGATGTCGGAAAACAATCGTATTTTAACAAAAAAATGGTATCTGTATCTCACCGAGTTCTTCGCCGGAATGTCAGTTATGGCGGCAGAGCTCGGTGCGAGCAGATTATTGGCACCTTATTTTAGCTCCTCGCAGATTGTCTGGACGATTATCATTGGCACAATCATGATTGCGATGGCGCTCGGAAATGTCTGGGGCGGCCGTTCGGCCGACAAACATCCCGATCCTGACAGATTATACCGCAGGCTGCTGTTTGCGGCAGTCTGGATTGCGGCGATTCCGTTTGCGGGAAAGCTCGTGATTCTGCTGATCTCCGCGCTTCTGGTCGTGACGGTCAGCACGAATTTCCTGATCTGGGCAGCGTTTCTTTCCTGCATGATCGTGTTTGTATACCCGTTGTTTCTGCTCGGAACAGTCACGCCCTCGCTGGTGAAATATACGGTCAGCAGTCTGGATGACAGCGGCCGGACTGTCGGTGCGCTCGGTGCAGCCAATACAATCGGCAGCATCATCGGCACATTTGTCCCGACGTTTGTTTCGATTCCGGCGGTCGGAACGGCAGCGACATTCATCATTTTTTCCGGCATTCTGCTGCTGCTCGGCATGGTGTATTTTATCTCTGTCAGGCGCGGACTTGTCCGTGTCGTGACAGCGGTGATTCTTTTTGCGGCGGCATCCGTCGGCGGCTTATCCTTCGGCTTTGCATTCTGGGATCATTCGCTGACACTGGAAGATGAATCCGTTTACAACTATTTGCAGGTTCGTGAGGATGACCGCAGAGTAATCCTCTCGACCAATGTGCTGTTCGGCGTGCAGTCTGTGTATATCAAGGATGACACGCTGACGGGAATGTACTATGATTATGCGCTTGCGGCACCGCTCATGCTGGAGCAGCCGCAGGATACGCATGAAATGCTGATTCTGGGAATGGGCACCGGCACGTTTGCGACACAGTGCCGGCGCTATTTTGATTCACTGGAAATCGAAGGCGTCGAGATCGACGAAAAGATCACAGCGCTTGCACAGGAATATTTCTCGCTGGATCCGTCTGTGCCGGTCACGACCTATGACGGCCGTGCTTTTCTTGCCGGAACGGAGAAAAAATACGACTTTATAATGGTTGATGCTTATCAGGACATCACGATTCCTTTTCAGATGAGCACGCAGGAATTCTTTAAGGCGGTGCGTGCGCATCTCACGGAGAACGGTGTCATGATTGTCAATATGAATATGATCTCACAGCGTGAAGACGGGATCAATGCGTATTTGCAGGATACGGTCGCATCGGTATTTCCGAATGTGTATACGGTCGATGTGTCCGGTTCCTCGAACCGTGAGCTGTTTGCATCGCGGAATCCGGAAATTGCGGAGCTGCTGGAAAATCATACTGCGGATATTTCCGATGCCGCGCTGCAAAAAATGATGCAGCAGACTGTGGCAGGGCTTACGCCGTATGAAAGCGGCGGCAGACTGCTGACCGATGATAAAGCACCGGTTGAGCTGCTCGGAATGCAGACAATTGACGATATGATCTCGCAGGAGCTTGCGTATTATAAGGAGAAATTCAAAGCCGAAGGCATCGCCGGTCTGCTCCGGTAAACCGGTGTTCAACGGTGCTTCGATGGATTATTGTTTCGGCATTGCTGAACCTCGGTTGACTGGAGAGGATCGGATATGTTTCGGATAGTTTGCCCATGTCATTTCGGGCTGGAGAGTGTATTAAAATTTGAACTGGTACGTCTCAGCGTACCGGAAATCTCGGTTGCAGACGGCCGCGTATCGTTTTCGGGCGGCTGGCCGGAGGTTGCTGCGGCGAATATTGAGCTGACGGCAGCGGAGCGTGTGCTTATTGAGCTTGGGTGCTTTCCGGTCGGGGCGCAGCGCGGCAAAACCGCCTTTGACCCGCTGTTTGACGGCGTTGTGCAGCTTCCGCTGGAAGAATTTATCGGCCATGACGATGCTTTCACGGTAAAGGGCAGCTCATTGAATTCTGCGCTGAGCAGTGTCCCCGCCTGTCAGAAAATCGTCAAAAAAGCAGCCGTGACGCGGCTTCAGCGGGCATATCATACGGAAACCCTGCCTGAAACAGGTGCGCTGCATTCGCTGCAATTCCAGATTCGCAACGATCAGTGTACGCTGTATCTTGACACGACCGGCAATCCGCTTTACAAGCGCGGCTGGCGGCAGCAGTCGGTGCTTGCGCCGATCCGTGAGACGCTTGCGGCGGGCATTCTTGATCTGTCGCACGTTCGGTCTGATACGCAGCTTTGTGATCCGTTCTGCGGCAGCGGCACATTTCTGATTGAAGGTGCGCGCCGTGCGATGCGCATTGCACCGGGGCTGCACCGGAAATTCCTCTGTGAGCAATGGGAACAGGTTTCGCCGGAGATTTTCCGGCAGGCACGCAGTGCCGCGACTGAAAAAATAGATCATCAGGCGCAGTTTCATGCTTATGGCTTTGACATAGATCCGGAAGCAGCTGCGCTGACGCTTGCAAATGCTAAAAAAGCCGGCGTAGCAGACCGCATTACCGTAAAGCAGCAGGAGATCCGGAATTTTCGTGCGGAGGCGGAATGGAACATTGTCTGCAATCCGCCCTACGGCGAACGGATGCTGGATATTGAGCAGGCGCGAGAGCTGTACCGTGTGATGGGCAAGGTATTCCCGCAGGGGAATTCGTGCAGCATTATCACGCCGGACAGCGAATTTGAAAAGCAATTCGGGCGGAAAGCACGGAAAACGCGCAAGCTCTATAACGGCATGATGCAGTGCAGGCTCTATCAATACTGGGATGATGCCCCGCGAACAAAACCGGAACGTACATTATGATAATTGAAATGTTTGCAACTCAAATGCTGATGCAGCAAATGATAACTGAAAGGGTGAATGAAATGGCAAGAAACAGATTTGCGCTTTGCTGCGCACTCAGACACATTTACTTCAACGATTACGGACTTGACAAAACCTTTATCATGAGCGATCTGCTTGCGCTGACCGCTTACTATTCCGATCAGAATACGCCGCCTGAGATCGTATCCAACCAGAAAAAGCTGCATCTTTGGCTGACAAAGGTTGAGCTGATCAAGAAGCTGGAGCAGGAGCAGGGCAATGCATTGCTTGAAAACATGATGCATGAGCTGGAGCTGATCAATGTGAACGCAATGCTGCAATATGTCAAGCAGAAGGCAATGGATGCCGGCGATCTTGCGCTTGAGCATATCAAGGGCGACAATGATAAGTGGTAATTGGAACGCGCTGAACATACAGGAAACATGAAAGGATGATGAAAAATGCTGACACCGAATCTGACAGTCAATACGGAAGGTCATCTTTGCATCGGCGGCGCCGATACCGTGAAGCTGGCAAAGACACACGGCACACCGCTCTATGTCATGGATGAAAATATGATCCGTGAAAACTGCCGCGGCTATGAATCCGTGATTGCCGAAGAATACGACGGCAACGGCCTGATCTGCTATGCGAGCAAGGCGCTCTCCTGCAAGGAGCTTTACCGGATTGTTGATTCCGAGGGCCTCGGCGCGGATGTGATTTCCGGCGGCGAGCTGTATACGGCTTTGAAAGCGGGGATGTCTGCGGAAAAGATCGTGATGCACGGAAACAGCAAATCAAATTCTGAGCTGCAAATGGCTGTTTCGCGCGGTGTCGGCAGGATCGTCTGTGATAATCTGCCGGAGCTGGAACGGCTTGACCGGATCGCCGGAGAGGCCGGCACGGTCGCAAATGTCATGCTGCGCATCAAGCCCGGCATCGACGCACATACCCATGATTTCGTCAAGACCGGCTGCATTGACAGCAAATTCGGTTTTGCACTGGAAACCGGCGAGGCAATGGCGGCAGTCAAGGCTGCAAGCCTCTATCCGAATCTGCGGCTGGTCGGTCTGCACTGTCACATCGGCTCGCAGATTCTTGATACAGAACCGTTTGCGGAGGCAGCCCGCGTCATGGTCGCGTTTATGGATAAAATCCGCACAGAAATCGGCATTGTGCTGCCGGAGCTGAATCTCGGCGGCGGCCCCGGCATTCGCTATACCGAGGAGGATGATCCAAAGCCGTTCGGAGAGATCATCCGTGCGATTCTTGCGGCGCTCAAGGAGAGCTGCGAAAAGGTAGATTTCCCGAAGCCCTTTATCCTGTTTGAACCGGGACGCTCGATCGTCGGCGGCGCAGGACTGACACTTTATACGGTCATGGCGAAGAAGCTGATCCCGAATATCCGCACCTATGTGCTGATCGACGGCGGAATGTGCGATAACCCGCGCTATGCGCTCTATCATTCCCGCTATGAGGCACTGATTGCGAACAAAGCATCGGAGGCGCGCAGCGAGACCGTCACACTCGGCGGAAAATGCTGTGAGAGCGGTGATCTGGTCGGTGAGCATATGCCGCTTCAGCCCGCCGCGGAGGGTGATATTGTTGCCGTGCTGGCGACCGGCGCATATAATTATTCGATGGCGATGAATTATAACCGCAATCCGCGTCCGGAAATGGTGATGGTGAAGGACGGCGAGGCGCGCACGGTCATCAAGCGCGAAACCTATGAGGACTTGATCCGAAACGATCTGTGATCGCCGGATTGTAATGGTTTGTAACCGCATCATGCTTGTATTCCTCCGGAAACTGTGCTACAATGGAGAAAACAGTTTCCGGAGGTGATCTGTATGAACGGAAAATCGAAATCCCGCCGAAAAACGAGCTGTACCGGCATCCTTCTGGCGTGCGTTGTGGGTGTCGTGATTACGGTGCTTTCGGTTGCATTGGCAGTGCTGCTCATAGGCTCGAAAAACGGCCGCGAATCGGAGGATAACAGGCCGGTGACGGATCGCATGGCGGCGCTCTACGGTGTACCGTTCGCGGAAATTTCAATGCAGCAGCAGGATACCTACGGAAAATTTGAGCTATGGACTTTGCAGGACAGCAGCGGAACGGAATGCCATGTTTCGCGTGTGCAGGATTACGACTGGAGCACGCAGATGATCCGCTGCTACGATGATTATCGCGTGAAGCAGCAGGAGCAGACACCTGCCGTTCAGCGGCTGCTTGCGCAGACGGATTTTCGTGTGATCTATGAATCCGGCATCGGCAGAACAGCATTCAATGAGGATGTGCCGGGCTGCTGCTGGAAAATCCTTGCCGAAAATGATGACGATATTCTAAAAGCAGAAGCGCTTGCGCGGGAGACTGTCATGGCAGAGGATTCCCGTCTGCCGCAGCATGATGTGTTTAACGGACTGCCGCGGGAGGAATGCTTCTGGGTCAGCATGGAGCCGTATGTCAGCGTGATTGACGCGAGGGGACAGGAAAAAATCAGGCTGCGGTTTCTTGCGGCGGGCGAGGATGCCGCAAAAACAGGAGAAATCAATGCATACTTTTACGATCGGGGCAAATGACGCAGGGCAGCGCGCGGATAAATTTCTGCTGAAAGCCTGCCCGAAGCTGCCGAAATCGCTGCTCTACAAAACCTTCCGCAGGAAGGATATCCAGCTCAACGGCAAGCGCATTCCGCCGGCGATTTTTTTGCAGGCAGGGGATGTGATGCAGGTCTATCTGCCTGATGAATTTTTCGTATCTGCGAAGAAAAAAACAAAGGCAGTGCGCCTGCCGATGCCGGAGATTGTCTATGAGGATACGCAGATCGCGCTGCTGAAAAAGCCGGTGAATCTGCCGGTTCATGCCGATGACAAGGGGAGTGCCGATACGCTGGCGGGGCGTTTTTTGTATTATCTTGCTTCGTCCGGCGCCTATGATCCGGAGACAGAACAGAGCTTTACGCCCGCCCTCTGCAATCGCCTTGACCGTAATACCGAGGGCTTTGTGATCGGTGCAAAGACGGCTGCTGCGCTCCGTGAGGTCAATGAAATGATCCGCCTGCACCGTGTCAGAAAACAGTATTTATGTGTGACGGCAGGTGCGCCGCCAAAGCAGCATGACACCGTAACAGCATATCACAGGCGGCGCGAGGGGCATGATGCGGAGATTTCCGCAGCGCCGCGTGAGGGCTTCCGCGAGATCGTGACAGAGTATGAATTGCTGCAAAAACATGACGATCTTGCACTTTGCCTTGTGACACTGCACACCGGCCGGACACATCAGATCCGCGCACAAATGGCAGCGCTAGGTTGTCCGGTGCTCGGCGATAACCGCTACGGCAATGCAGCAGCAAACCGTCGGCACGGTGAAGAGTATCAGCTTCTGGCGGCTTGTTTTTTGACATTTGATGTGCCGGAGCAATTGAAAGCCTGTCAGCAGCTCCGCGGAAAATCGTTTTCGTATACACCTGATTTTTGCAGAAAATACGAATTTTCTATATGAATTAAGCTCCCGTTTCGGCGGGAGCTTTTGACATATTTTTCATCCTGTCCGCATAGCTTTTTGCGGAGGGGTGATCGGATGCGGCTGTTGACATACTGCAATCTGGTTTTGTGGCAATGGCTTCTGCCGGTGCTGCTGGTGCTGACGGCGGTTGTCTGTGCAGTGCGGACACACGGCATTCCGGTGCGGGGCTTTTGCAGAACGCAGCGTGAAATTATAACAAGATTGCTTCGGCGCGATGAGACAAAGCAGCGCCGGATTTTTGCTTCCGCGCTTGCAGCGACAATGGGAACGGGCAATCTCACCGGAACGGCACTTGCACTGATGACCGGCGGAGCCGGTGCGCTTTTCTGGATGTGGATTTCAGCCCTGCTCGGAATGGTGCTTGCCTATGCAGAGAATGTGCTTGGTCTGCGGTTCCGTCGCATTTTGTCGGACGGAACTGTGATCGGCGGAGCGCTTGGCTGCTTGAAATACGGCGTGCGCAGTAAGGCTGCGGCCGGATTTTTTGGATTATGTTGCTTTTTCGCCTCGCTCGGCATGGGCAATATGGCACAAAGCTCGTCCATTGCACAGACCGCACGGAGATTCGGCGTTTCGGCACCGGCTGCGGGCGTGGTGACGGCGCTTTTGCTGCTTGTTGTTTTGTGCGGCGGCCGTGAACGGATCGGACGCGTGGCGGCGTGGCTGATGCCGCTGCTCTGCGGGTTTTATCTTGTCGGCTGCGGGATCATTCTCTTGCGCAATATTGTTTTAATTCCGGATGCGATCCTGCGCGTTTTCCGAGAAGCCTTCGGTTTGCGAGCTGCCGGCTGCGGCATCTCTGCATCTGCATTTCTGCATAGCTTCAGCATCGGTCTGCGCCGCGGAATTTTCTCGCATGAAGCCGGTCTCGGCAGCTCCGGCCTTTTGCATATGGATGCGGAAACTGACGCAGATACGCAGGGAAAATGGGCTTCTGCTGAAGTGTTTGCCGATACTGTCATTTTTTGCACTGCAACGGCATTGGTGCTGCTGACCGCGCCGGAAGCGCCGTATCTGAATGCAGGAAATGCGGCCGGCTGGCTGCTTCATGCTTTCACTGCTGGGCTTGGAGGCTGTGCCGGCTGCTTTCTCGCAATTTGTATGATATTGCTCGCGTTTGCCACGATGATCGGTTGGTTTCACTGCGGCGCATCCTGTGCGCGGTATTTGTTCGGCGGCCGTGCTGATGCTTTTTTTCCTGCGCTTTATGTACTTGCTGCATTTGCCGGCGCTCTGGGATCACCGGAATGGATCTGGGCATTCTGCGACTGCTGCAACGGTCTGATGGCTCTGCCGAATCTTTACGCGATGCTGCGGTTATCTGACAGCCTCGAATGACCGTGAAAAAACGGTGAAAAGAATTGCTTTTTTCGCGTTGTTGTGATATAATATATAGTTGTGATTCTATAAACTACAGAAAGAAGTGTTTTCCATGACTAAAATCACCATTTTTTCCGGATTTCTCGGCGCCGGCAAGACAACGCTCATCAAAAAGCTGATTTCTGACGGCTATAAGGGCGAAAAGCTCGTTCTCATCGAAAATGAATTCGGTCAGATCGGCATTGACGGCGGCTTTCTCAAGGAGGCCGGTATCCAGATCAATGAAATGAATTCCGGCTGCATCTGCTGCTCACTGGTCGGCGATTTCGGCAAGGCGCTCCAGCAGGTTCTTGAGGAGTATCAGCCTGACCGGATTCTGATTGAACCGTCCGGTGTCGGCAAGCTCAGTGATGTCATCGGTGCAGTTCAGAATCTGCACATGGAGGATGTTGAGCTGGACGGCTTCACGACGATTGTTGATGCAAAGAAATGCAAAATGTATCAAAAGAATTTCGGTGAATTTTTCAATAACCAGATCACTTATGCGAGCTGCCTGATTCTCAGCCACACCGCCGGTCTGACGGAATCGCAGATCAATGATGCGGTTGCGCGGCTGCGCACGCTGAATGATGCTGCGCCGATCGTGACGACCGAATGGGACGAGCTGAGCGGTGCGCAGCTCATTGCTGCAATGACGCAGAAAAATACGCTGGATGATGAACTGAAAGCGCTGCTCAATGAGGAAAACGCGCATCATCATCACCACGATCATGATGAGCACGAGCATCACCACGACCACGATCATGATGAGCACGAGCATCACCACGACCACGATCATGACGAGCACGAGCATCACCACGACCACGATCATGACGAGCATGAGCATCACCATGACCACGATCACGGCCCTGACTGCACCTGCGGCTGCCACGATCACGCCCATCATCACCACCATGCAGATGAGGTGTTTACGAGCTGGGGTGTTGAGACACCGAATGCCTACACCGCCGATGCGATTCAGGCTGCACTTGAGGCGCTGGCCGATGAGGAGAAATTCGGACTCGTTCTGCGTGCAAAGGGTATCGTAGCCGGCGAAAACGGTCAGTGGATCCACTTTGACTATGTGCCGGGCACACCGGATGTGCGCACAGGCTCTGCCGAGACGACCGGCCGCCTCTGCGTAATCGGCTCCAAGCTGCATGAGGATGCGCTTGCTGCATTGTTCTGTGTGAAATAAGGAGGGCAATATGCCGGAAAAACAGCAGGAGTTTATCCCCGTATACCTGTTCCTCGGCTTCCTTGAGGCGGGCAAGACTCTGTTCATGCAGGATGCGCTGGAGGATGCGCATTTTGCAAACGGCGAGCGCACGCTTCTGCTCGTCTGCGAGGAGGGTATGGAGGAATACGACACCTCAAAATTTGAGGAATACGGCATCACGATGCGTACAATTGAGGACATCAGTGAGCTGAATGAACGCAGCCTCGAACAAATGGCGGCAGAATGCCGTGCAGAGCGCGTCATGATCGAATATAACGGAATGTGGCAGATCTCGACGCTGTTTGAGAATATGCCGGATGACTGGGCAGTGTATCAGGCGGTTCTGATTGCGGATGCGACGACCTTTATGCAGTATAATGCGAATATGCGCAGTCTGGTTGTGGACAAGCTCAATATGGCGGAGCTTGTATATTTCAACCGCTTCACGAAGGATATGGATCCGAAGGAATACCATCAGATTGTGCGCGGTGTGAGCCGCAGAACCGACATTTACTATGAATATCCGGACGGCGAGGCCGTCTTTGACGATATTGAGGATCCGCTGCCCTTTGATGTCAACGCGAAGAATATCGTGATCGAGGATCGTGATTTCGCGCTGTTTTACCGTGATCTCATGGAGGATACGAAGAAATACGAAAACAAGACCGTGACCTTCAAGGGACTTGCCGTGCGCAATCCGACATTCCCGCCGAATATTTTTGCGGTCGGGCGGCATATCATGACCTGCTGTGTGGAGGATATTCAGTATAGCTGGATCGCGGCGCAGTACGGGCGCAGCTTCACGCCGCATAAGGATCACTGGGTTATGATTACGGGTGCGATCGAGGTGCGGTTCAATCAGATGCAAGGCGTTTATGTGCCGATGCTGCACGTTACCCGCCTTGCGGATGCAGACCCGCCTGAACAGCCCGTTGCGACATTCTATTAAAGGAACAGGGGGGTGCTGAAATGGCATCGGCTAGAAATATTGTTCTGGCGGGAGATTATGCAGGTGCGCGCGTATTTTGCATTTCCGCAAAGCTGGCATATATCTCCGGAACTATGACCAAAACAGATGACATCTATCTGACTGAAAAAAACATTGTGCGCTTTGAGCTGATGACGGACGATTTGATCCGCTCCGGCAATTCGCTGCTGCTGACCGGTGTGCTGGATCCGGCCTGTCTCGGAAAGCTGCGGCTGCGTGCATCGGAGTCGATGCAGAAAAAGGGTGTTTACACGGTCGCGGTGAAATTCCATGATGACAAACGATCACTGATGGAAGTGGATGAGCGGATCTATCATGCTGTCGCACGGCGGATGATGAATGAATAAAGAACGGAGAGGACTGAAACAACTTGCAGAACGAATCCAACCGGCCGTCTGACCCGTCGGAAAAACATAAAACAGAAAATGTTTCGGCCTTTCGGAATGCATGGGAGATTGAGGCAAAAGCCCGCCGCGCCGAGGAGCTGAAGGAGCGTGAGCGGCAGGCAAAGGAGGCTGAGGCGGCTTATCAGGCACGCGAGGAGTATGCCAAAGAGCTTGCCGAGGAAAAGGTCGATCTCATCCGCTTAAAGCAGGGTGTGATTACGGAAAGCGACAAGGTGTTCCGTGAAGCGGAAACCGAAAAGCATTACACGGTCTGGCAGAAGATCGGCAACTGGTTCTACCATTCCAAATGGTGGCTCGGCATAGCGACGTTTATCGCGGCGGTGGCGGGCTTTCTGATCTATGACTATGTGACAAGGGTTGATCCGGATGTGCGCATTCTGCTGCTGACGGAGGATCCGGAGCTGTATTCCGAATCCGATCAGCTCTGCGCATGGATGCAGACGATGGTGCCTGATTATAACGGAGATGAAAAGACGCTGGTGCAGTCGGTCTATATTCCGGTCTCGGAGCAGAGCATGGAGCACAGCGGCAATTACTCCGCCGCCTATAATTCGCAGCTTCTGGTGCAGTTCCAGACGGCAACCTGTATGCTGGTTCTGGTCGCACCGGAGGCGGAGAGCTATCTTCAGCCGGAGGAAATGTTCACCGATCTTGAAAAGCTGTATCCGGACTGCCCCTATGCAGACGGATATAAGCTGATGCTGGACGGGACGAAATTTGCGGAGGCGGCAGGGCTTTCCGAGCCGCCGCATAAGGGCAGCTATCTGACGCTGCGGCTCGTTGCGGAAAACATGAATTCACTGGAAGAAAATCAGGAGGCCTACAACAGGGCAAAGGCACTGCTGGATGCGATCATCCCCCAGCTTTGAACGGAGAATCATAATGAAAAAGAGTCTTTGTATATTGATGGTATTGCTTTGTGCAGCATCCTTATCCGGATGCCGGTTTGACGGTTTCCGTGTATTGCATGACGATCAGGTTTCCGATGCAGAATCGTCTTCGGAAACATCATCGGCGCAGAAAGAGGAGGAAAGCTCCCGCTCAGACACGGCTTCCGATATATTCGGCCGGAAGGATGAGAGCAGCAAATCCGGCCGTCAGGAGCAGGAAGAGGATCAGCCGTTTCGTTTTGAGTTTTATGAATCACCGGACGGCGCTGCCGTGCTCGACAATGTGGATTCCAAAAAGAGTATTGATGAGCTGGTGATCCCCGAAACACTGGATGACTGTCCGGTTGAATGGATTGCCGAATACGGATTCAGTGACAATCAGCTGATCCGGTCGGTACGTTTTCCGGCGTCGCTCCGCCATATCGGAGATTATGCCTTCGAGGATTGCATGAAGCTGCGCAAGGCCGTGTTTGCAAATGCGGATACGGAGCTTGGGGAATACTGCTTCGACAACAGCGCGCTGGAAGCACTTTATATGGAAGGCACTGTCACGATGCAGGATTACTGTTTTTATGATATGCCGAGCCTGCAAACGGTTATGCTGCGCGGTAAGATCCGCACCGGTGAATACTGCTTCATGAATTGCCGGAAATTGCAGGATGTCTGGCTGACAGACGGAAGCCTCAGCATCGGTGATTACAGCTTTTCGCAGGCCGGTATGGAGTGGGTCATCTTTCAGAACTGCACCGGCAAAATCGGCGATTATTGCTTTATCGAAAACAATTCGCTGCAAGCGGCCGTGATCGGAGAGGGCATTACGGAGATCGGCGAAAATTGCTTTATTCGTTGCCCGAAGCTGCGGTATGTTGTGCTGCCGGCCAGCCTGACAAAGATCGGTGACGCGACCTTTTCTGACTGCAAGGATCTGACGATAATTGCGCCAAAGGATTCCTATGCGCTGCGCTTTGCGCAGGAAAAACATTTTTCCGTGCAGGAGCTGGAAATATCCGATTTTCTCAGCACAATGCCGGAAATGCCTGCATGGGATGCGCCGATGCAGATGCAGGAGACACATACAGCGGGTGTTGACACCGAGACCGTGCATCTGGTGACGATGCGCGGGGATACCACAGTTTATCCCGAGGGAAGCTACTGCGGCGCGATGCGTCTGACAGATATTACGCTCAGCGGAAACGTGAAGATCGGCAAAAACTGCTTTGTCGATTGTCCGGTGCTTTCGACGATCATTTTTTCGGACGGCACTGTCGGGGTCGGCGACGGTTCGTTCTGTGCTGCGGCGGCAGAATATCTTTTGAGCCGCGAAACGGAGGTCACGATCGGCAAAAACTGTTTCTGCGATATGCTGCGTCTGGAATCCGCGGATTTTGAGGAGGGCCTGACCTCGATCGGTGCAGGGTCATTCGTGGACTGTCCGATGCTGATGACGGTCAGTCTGCCTGCGAGTCTGACGGAGATCGGTGAGGGCTGCTTCGAGGGATGCAGCGAGTATCTGACAATCACGGCACCGGAAGGATCCTACGCTCAGAAATATGCAAAGGCACATGATATTCCGTATACAACGCGGTATGACTGATTCGGAAAAATGAATATGCAGGCAAGCCTGTCGGATTCTTTCCGGCGGGCTTGTTTTATGTTTGTCTGCGCAGTCTGAGCAGCGCCCGGAGAGGGGAGGAAGAATTTACAGTGCTCAAACATTCTAGGCCGGTTATACTTGACTTTTTGGGAGGATATGTGTTATAATAGCTTTAGATATGATAACAATTATCAATTTCAATTTCACGGAGGTGTACTCTATGCCCCGTAAAACCGGCTATCAAACAAAACAAAAAATGCAGCTCCTCGCATTTTTTGAAGCACACCCTGACCGGCATATCACGGCGGCTGCGCTGCTTCTGGAGCTGAAACGGCAGGGCATTTCCATCGGCGCCGCCACAATCTACCGGCAGCTTGAAAAGCTCGAAGCAGAGGGGCTGGTCCGTCGCTATGCGCTGGATGACCGCGGAAGCGCCTGCTGGCAGTATACCGGCGGGCAGGACGGCGTCTGCCGGCACCATTTTCATCTGAAATGTACGGAATGCGGCACGCTGTTTCATCTGGACTGCGGCCATCTGAATGAAATCGCCGGCCATGTTGCGGCAGAGCACGGCTTCCGGATTGACCCTGCCCGCACTGTTTTTTACGGCATCTGCGAACAATGCAGAAGCAAATCAAAAGAATGACTGAGAGGAAATAACAATGAATCTGAAAAAAATGACGGCAGCATTGCTCGCAGCCGTGATCTGCGCTGCATCTGCGGCAGGCTGCGGTGCAAAAAAGAACGGTCTGACCATTGTCACGACTGTTTATACGACCTATGATTTTGCCAGGCAGCTTACGGCGGATTTCAGTGAACCGGTCGATGTGATCATGCTGCTGACACCGGGCGGTGAAAGCCATTCCTATGAACCGACGCCTTCGGATGTTGCCGCGATCCAGAGCTGTGATCTGTTTGTGTATATCGGCGGTGCCTCGGAAACATGGGCTGAAAAGCTGATCGAAACCGGCCGGCAGAACAAGGATAACCTGAAAATGTTTGACTGTGTGAATCTGCTGCACGAGGAAACGGTCGAGGGCATGGAGTCTGATGAGGAGGAAGAAGAAGGGGAGGAGATCGACGAGCACATCTGGACATCCCCGAAGAATGCCGATGCGATGCTTTCGGCCATGCATGACAGCATCAATGCGGTTGCTCCGAAGGAAAAAGCGCACTGCGATGCCGCATATGAATCCGTGCATACGGAGCTGCTTGCGCTGGATCAGCGGGCAAGGGAAATACACGACAATGCAAAGCACGATACCCTGATTTTTGCGGACAGGTTCCCGTTCCGCTATCTGACGGAGGAATACGGCTGGAACTATTATGCGGCCTTTGCCGGATGCAGCAGTGATACGGATGCATCCGCAGCGACGCTTTCCTTTCTGATCTCCAAAGTCAAGGATCTGAACATTGAAACGGTGTTTTATCTGGAAAACTCCTCGCAGAAGATTTCGGATGCCGTTTGCAGTGCGACCGGCGCGAATGCGGAAATGCTGCAATCCTGCAACAATGTCTCCCGCACTGATTTCGATGCGGAAATGCATTATCAGCAGCTGATGAACGAAAACCTGACCGCCATTGAGGAGGCATTGAACTGATATGGCTTATATCACCTGCGAGCACCTGATGCTGCGCTACGAATCGCTGATTGTGCAGAAGGATCTGAGCTTTACGGTCGAGCAGGGAGATTATCTCTGCATTGTCGGGGAAAACGGCTCCGGAAAAAGCACGCTGATGAAATGTCTGCTCGGACTGAAAGCCGCAGACGGCGGCACGATGCAATTCGGTGACGGCTTAAAGCGCAATGAGATCGGTTATCTGCCGCAGCAGAGCATGATTCAGCGCAGCTTTCCGGCATCGGTGCGGGAGGTTGTGCTTTCCGGCTGCCTCAACGGCCGTGCGATTCATCCGTTTTATACGAAGGAAGAAAAAGCGCGCGCAGCCGAGCAGATGGAATGCCTCAACATCACACAGCTTGCCGACCGCTGCTACCGCGAATTATCAGGCGGCCAGCAGCAGCGCGTGCTGCTGGCAAGAGCGCTCTGCGCAACCAAAAAGCTGCTGCTGCTTGATGAGCCGCTGACCGGCCTTGATCCGCTTGTTGCAACCGAATTATACAGTATTTTGCAGCATATCCACGATTCGCACGGTATTACTGTCATCATGGTGACACATGATGTGGAATGCGCGGTGCGCCATGCGAAAACCATTCTGCATATCGGAAAAAACGAGAGCTTTTTCGGGAGCTGCGCGGAATATGAAAAAAGCGCCGTCGGGCAGCGTTTTCTCGGTGACAGCATTCAGCCGGAGGAATGCGCAGGCTGTGCCCATACGCATACGCAGTCCGAAGATGAGGAGGGCCGTTCCGATGCATGATCTTTCAGCGATTCTGACGCCGGAATATGTTTCGGTCATTCTGCTGCCGGCGCTGATTGCGGGTGTAGCAGTGAGCCTGTGTGCAAGTCTGCTCGGCGTCAGCCTTGTGCTCAAGCGATGTTCCATGATCGGCGACGGGCTTTCCCATGTCGGCTACGGCACATTGTGTATCGCGGTTGCGCTGGGCTGGGCGCCGATGAAGGTGACGATTCCCGTGGTGATTGCTGCGGCCTATATTCTGCTGCGGCTCTCCGAGAACAGCCGTCTCGGCGGAGATACGGCAATTGCGCTGTTTTCGACCTCGGCACTGGCGCTCGGCATTCTCGCTTCTTCCAAGGCGAATCTGACAACCGATGTCAGCCACTATATGTTCGGCAGCATTCTTGCCATGACCCGCGGAGATGTCATTTTCAGCGTGATCCTGAGTATCTGTGTAATCCTTGTGTATCTGCTGTTTTACGATAAGATTTTTGCGGTGACCTTTGACGAGAATTTTGCGCAGGCGACCGGTCTCAATGTCCGCTTCTACAATCTGCTGATTGCGGTTCTCACGGCTGTGACGGTTGTTCTCGGTATGATGATGATGGGTGCGCTGCTGATCTCCAGCCTGATGATTTTCCCGGCTGTGACGGCCATGCGCATCTGCAAGCGGTTCCGCGGGGTTGTGGCGGCCGCGGTCATAATTTCCGTGAGCTGCTTCCTGTTTGGTCTGTTCCTTTCGCTCCTGCTGGATACGGCAGTCGGTGCGAGCGTGATTATCATGAATCTGCTGGTATTTGCAGCTGCCTCGCTCTGCACGGCGCTGCGGAGAAAACCTGCGTAAGGAGAGCCTATGAATATTGAATATGATGTTCTGATTATCGGTGCCGGCCCTGGCGGCATTTTCACTGCCTACGAGCTGTGCCGGTCAAACAAAAATCTGAAGATCGGTGTTTTTGAGAGCGGAAATCCGCTTGAAAAACGGAAATGTCCGATCGACGGCAAGAAGGTGAAAAGCTGCATCCACTGCAAAACCTGTGCGATCATGAACGGCTTTGGCGGTGCAGGTGCCTTTTCAGACGGAAAATACAATATCACAAATCAGTTCGGCGGTACGCTCTATGAATACATCGGGCGGCAGGAGGCGCTTGACCTGATGCGTTATGTCGATGAGATCAATCTCTCGCACGGCGGCGCCGGCACAAAGCTCTATTCGACTGCGAATACCGCGCTCAAGAAAAAATGCCTTCAAAACGGGCTGCATCTTCTGGATGCGCAGGTGCGGCATCTTGGCACGGATAAGAATTATATTGTGCTGCAAAATCTCTACGATGAGATGAAAGAGCAGGTTGATTTCCATTTCCGCACGGAGATCGACACCGTTGAACGCATTGACGGCGGCTTTGCAGCGGTTTCTGCGGATATGCGGTATACCGGCAGAAAATGTGTGATCTCAGTCGGACGCAGCGGCAGCAAATGGATGGAATCGGTCTGTTCGGCGCTGGAGATTCCGACACGCTCAAACCGTGTGGATATCAGTGTGCGCGTGGAGCTGCCCGCAGCGGTGTTCTCACACCTGACCGATGAGCTGTACGAAAGCAAGATCGTTTACCGCACCAAACAGTTCGAGGATCTGGTGCGCACCTTCTGCATGAATCCGCACGGCGTCGTTGTCAATGAAAACACAAACGGCATCGTGACGGTCAACGGTCACAGCTATGAGGATCCAGCACTGCATACGGACAACACGAATTTTGCGCTGCTGGTCAGCAAGCATTTCTCGGAGCCGTTCCGCGATTCCAACGGCTACGGCGAATCCATCGCAAAGCTCTCGAATATGCTTGGCGGCGGCGTGATGGTACAGCGATTCGGTGATCTGATCCGCGGACGGCGCTCCAATCTTTCCCGTATTCAGGAGAGCTTTGTTGTGCCGACCTTGCAGGCGCAGCCGGGTGATCTCAGTCTTGTGATCCCCAAGCGCATTCTTGACGGCATCATTGAAATGATCCATGCGCTGGACAAGATCGCGCCCGGTACGGCCAATGATGATACGCTGCTTTACGGTGTGGAGGTCAAATTCTACAACATGGAGGTCGAGATCGACAGCCGCCTGCAAACGAAATATGACGGGCTGTATGTAATCGGAGATTGCTCCGGCGTAACCCATTCGCTTTCGCACGCCTCGGCATCCGGCGTGTTTGTTGCAAGGCAGCTTCTCGCTGCGAAACCATAAAAAGGAGGACAGTATCATGAAAAAAATCGGAATGCAAATGAGTATCTGTATGGGCGTGACACTGAGCCTGTGTCTTTCGCTGCTCGGCAATCTGATGGGCGGGCATTTCTCGCTGCCCGGCTTCCTCATCAGTTTTGTGCTGAGTACAATTATCAGCCTTGTGATCGGCTTTCTTGTGCCGATGCAGAAGGTCGGCGGTGCAGCCTGCCGCAAGGCGGGCATTGATGAGCGGTCTCCGAAGGGCAATGCACTGAGCAGCCTGATCTCCGACCTGATCTATACGCCGGTCATTACACTTTGCAATGTGTTTCTTGGCTATCGCAATGCGGTCAGCCACGGTGCATCCGTTCCGCCGTTTATCATCATGTTCCTCAAATCGCTTATTATCAGTCTTGTTGTCGCATATGTGCTGATTTTCGTTCTGACGCCGCTGTTTCTGAAAATGATCCTCAAAAAGAACGGCATTGATCCGAACCGGCCGTCCGGTCCGCCGAAAGGTCGGGAACAATGATGCAGCAGCGGAAAACCATCCGTCATTGTGCAGCGGGCGTGCTGTTATGTATGCTGCCGGTACTGTGTCTGACGGCCGGCTGCGGTGCGGCAGACAGTGTGCAGTCTGAGACGGAATCAGTCATCTCCGAAGCATCTGCGGAGCCTGCCGCAGAGGATAATCTGCTGTTTTGTGTGGATCTGGAGCATCCGGACGATGCCGACCGCGACACACGCGCAACGGTCTTTCTGTTTTTTGTAGAGCAGGACGGCAATGTGCTCACGACACAGTATCTGAATCAGGAGGGCTATGATTTCTTTGGGAAGAAAGCAAGGCGCGATCCGGATATTTTCAATCATGCCGACCCGCCTGAGCAGCTTGGCAGTCTCTCGGAGGATGAACTGAACAGGCTCAAAGAAGCAGTATCGCAGATTTCGCCGGATGCAGAACGGTATGTGCGCGGATCGGATGAGCCTGCGCCGGATGTGCAGGAAATGTATGAGCTGGTCTATCAATGCTATATTCCGGACAGCCCGACAACCTATACAGCGCTGGCATGGGGGCCGGAAAAGGGCGACAGCATCCGCACAAAGGATCCGAATGCACTTGCTGCAATCAGCATTATTGATGAAAATGCGCTGTTTCAGCAGTGGAGGCAGGCGCATGAATGAGAAAGAGAATGCACTGTTTCCGGTGCATTCTCAATTTTTTTCTATTTCCTGTAACGAAATGACGTGAACTGTGTCTTATAGACAGAAAGGGGGAAACCTCATGGATGTTGAAGCGCTTTACAACCAATACTTTCATACTGTGTATCTGTACCTTTGCTCCGTCACACATGATGAATCTCTGGCAGAGGAGCTGACACAGGACACGTTTTTCAAGGCGATGAAATCGCTCGGCAGCTTCCGCGGTGACTGCGATATCCGCGTGTGGCTGACACAGATCGCCAAAAATCTCTATCTGACGCACTGTAAAAAGCAGAACCGCATGACCGGCGGGGAAATCCCTGAAAATGAGCCTGACCGCAGCGTTTCCGTCGAAGATCATCTCGCGGATACCGAGCAGGCCATGGCCATTCACCGTATCCTTCACGATATGAAGGAGCCGCAGAAGGAAGTGTTCTCGCTGCGCGTGTTCGGGGAGCTGTCTTTCCGGCAGATCGGGGAGATTTTCGGCAAAACAGAGAGCTGGGCGCGTGTGACCTATCACCGTGCAAAGCTCACAATCATTGATACGTTACAGGAGGAATCAAAATGAGCAAACAGAATTGTGATATGATCCGTGATCTGCTGCCGCTCTATGCGGACAGCGTTTGCAGCGAGGAGAGCAAAAAGGCCGTGACAGCACATCTCTCGGAATGCGAGGAATGCCGTGCCATGCTGAATAAGCTGAATCAGAAGGTCGCAGTCGCGGCGGAAAAGGATATTTCCGCGATCAAAAAAATCAAAAAGCGCATCCGGCTCGGAAAGGTCGCAGCGATCACCGCTGCTGTGATTCTGCTGGCCGGCGGACTGTTCGGCGGATATATCTGGGCGGTCACGGACTGTTCGATGGATTATGAAAAATACAATCTTGCGGAGAGCCTTCATGTCGAGGAGGATTCGGAGGGAACGCTCTGGCTCTGCATGGAGGGCAATGCATCCGCGCTCTCGTGTTATGTTTTTCCGACAATCAGCGACACGGACGGCGGACATATGGGCTATGAAAATCAGACATTTAACAAGGAGAAAAAGGCCGGCTTCGGCGTGACACTGAAAATGTTTCGGATTGCAAAGCTCGTACCGTGGCAGATGAGTTCATATGAGCAGCGCATCAAGGTGCGGAGCGATCTGGATTATGTATTCTATTACGATGATGCGACAAATACGGAATATGTGCTCTGGGGCGAAAAACCGGCATAAAGCATAAAAAATACGCATATACTGCACCGAAACGGAGGCGATCGGATGCGGTATATGCGTTTTTTCTGTATCACGATGACGGCAGTTTTGCTTCTGCTGATGCCTGCGGCAGTCTTTGCGTCAGAGCAGACCGAACCGGATCAGCCTGCTTACAGCACGGCGCTGATGGAGGCGCAGACCGGTATGCTGCTCGGCGGAACGGATGCAGATACGATTCGTGCGGCGGGAACGCAGACCAAGCTGATGACAGTTTATCTGACTGCGGAGGCGATTTCTGCGGACAGACTGCAATTATCGGACAGCATTACCGTGCCGCCCTCTGCGGAGGGGACTGCCGGTGCAACGGTCTGGCTGCGGGCAGGAGAAAAAATGACGGCAGAGGATTTGCTCAAGGCCGTCATCATCGGCAATGCAAATGATGCCTGTGTCGCGCTGGCCTGCCGGCTTGCGGGGACGGAGGCTGATTTCGTCCGCAATATGAATGCAGCAGCTTTTTCGCTCGGAATGCGCAGCACGCAGTTTGCGGACAGTACAGGTCTGTCGGACGGCAGCCGTACAACGGCTCATGATCTTGCATTGCTCGGCCGTGCGCTGCTGCAATTTGATTTTCTGACGCCGTATTTTATCACATGGCGGGATTTTCTGCGGGACGGTGCAACGGAGCTTGTCTCCGAAAACCGTCTTGTTCGCTCGTATGAGGGGATTCTCGGTCTGAAGGCGGGTCACGGTGATGCCAGCGGCTATACTCTGACGCTGGCGGCAGAACGGAACGGTCTGCGCTGCATTGCTGTTGTGCTGGGCTGTCCGGATGACGATATGCGGTTTTCGGAGGCAAAATCGCTGCTGGCGGAAGGATTTTCAGGGTATTATGTGACGACGCCGGATTTTTCGCCGGAATTTATGCAGCCGCTGTGCGTGCGGGGCGGAACGGCTGCTGCTGTCTTGACAGAGCCGGATGAACTGCTTTCCATCGCAGCGCCGAACGGCGAAGGCATCAGCAGTATCGTTGTTTTGCCGAAGTATGCGGAGGCACCTGTCCGCCGCGGGGATATTGTCGGCAGCGCAGCCTTTTACAGCGGTGACAGTCTGATCTATGAGGTACCGCTGCGGGCAGCGGAGGATGTGCCGCGCCGCAGCTTCCGGCAGACGCTGGATCAGCTTCTTCACGCGATGTTTCGCTGAAATAGTGTTCAGTCTGCCGAAAAAACATTTAGCCCATTGCGTTTTCTTCCATAATGTGTTATAATTATTATGTACGACTATAACCAAAAAGGAAGGTATCTGCATGGCAAAAAAACAGGACGGAGCCGCACTGCCGCAGGAATACGGCAACGAAAGCATTACGCTGCTCAAAGGCCCCGATAAGGTAAGGAAGCGTCCGGCGGTCATTTTCGGCTCGGACGGCCTTGACGGCTGTGCGCATTCGGTGTTTGAGGTCATCACAAACTCCATCGACGAGGCACGCGCCGGCTACGGCAAAAAAATTACAATCACACGCTATCTTGACCATTCTGTTGAGGTCGAGGATTTCGGCCGCGGCTGTCCGGTTGACTGGAACCCGACCGAGGAGCGCTATAACTGGGAGCTTGTCTACTGCGAACTGTATGCAGGCGGAAAATATGACGCAGAGGGCGATAATTATGCCTATTCGCTCGGTCTGAACGGTCTCGGCCTCTGCTCGACGCAGTTTTCTTCGGAATATATGGATGTTACGGTAATCCGTGACGGCCAGCAATATACACTGCACTTTGAGAAGGGCTTTTGTATCGGCGGTCTGAAAAAGGAGCCTGCAACCCGCAAGCAGACCGGTACAAAAACCCGCTGGAAACCCGATCTGGAGGTTTTTACGGAAATCGCCGTTTCGGACGAATGGTTCCGCGATGTGCTGAAACGGCAGGCTGTCGTCAATCCGAATCTGCTGTTCATCTACCGCAATGAGGTAACGCCGGGGCATTTTGAGATAACCGAATTCATTTACGAAAACGGCATCACCGATTACGTCACCGAGATTGTCGGAGAAAAGCCGCTGACACCGGTGCAGTTCTGGTCTGCCGACAGAAAAGGCCGTGACCGTGCCGACCGCGATGACTATAAGGTCAAGCTGAATGTTGCTTTTGCGTTTTCCAATACCGTGCAGCGGCTCGAATACTATCACAATTCAAGCTGGCTGGAGCACGGCGGTTCGCCGGATGATGCCGTCAAACGCGCATTCACCGCGCAGATTGACGCTTCCCTGAAAAACAACAACCGTTACCAGAAGAACGAAAGCAAGATCACCTTTGCAGATGTGCAGGATTGTCTTGTGCTTGTGTCGTCCTCATTCTCCACGGTTGCGTCCTATGCGAACCAGACAAAAAAGGCAATCACAAACCGCTTTATCTATGAGGCGATGACCGAATTTCTCAAGCATCAGCTGGAGGTCTATTTTACGGAAAATCCGGACGATGCCGCACGCATCGCGGATCAGGTGCTCATCAACAAGCGCAGCCGTGAAAATGCCGAGCGCACCCGTCTGAATATCAAAAAGAAGCTCTCCGGCAATCTGGATCTTTCCAACATGGTGCCGAAATTCGTAGACTGCCGCTCGAAGGATACCGGCCGCCGCGAGCTGTATATCGTGGAGGGCGATTCCGCTCTCGGTTCTGTCAAAATGGCGCGTGATGCGGAATTTCAGGCGGTGATTCCGGTGCGCGGCAAGATCCTCAACTGTCTCAAGGCGGATTATGCCCGCATTTTCAAATCAGAGATCATTACCGATCTGCTGAAGGTGCTCGGCTGCGGTGTCGAGGTCACGACCAAGGCAAACAAGGAGCTTTCAACATTCAGTCTCGACAATCTCCGCTGGAACAAGATCGTGATCTGTACGGATGCCGATGAGGACGGCTTCCACATCCGCACGCTGATTCTGACAATGATCTACCGCCTTGCCCCGACACTGATCCGCGAGGGCTATGTTTATATTGCGGAGTCGCCGCTCTTTGAAATCACCACAAAGGACCGCACTTATTTCGCCTATGACGAAAAGGAGCGCGTGAAGATTCTCTCGATGATCGAGGGGCAGAAATTCACGCTTCAGCGCTCGAAAGGTCTCGGTGAGAACGAGGCGGAAATGATGGCGCTGACCACGATGAATCCCGAAACACGCCGCATTATCCGCATCACGCCGGAGGATGCAGAAGCTACCTTTGATATGTTTGATATGCTGCTCGGGGACAATCTCGCCGCCCGTAAGGACTATATCGCGGAAAACGGCGGAGATTATCTCGATCTCGCAGATATTTCGTAAACGGAGGATTAGCAGCAATGGGAATGCTGTCGATGAAATTCAATTCAGATGAAATGTATCAGATGCTGGAAAGCAGTCTGCGGCCGGGCGAAACGCTGACCGCAGCCGCCTACTGTTCCTTTTATCAGACAGGCTTTTTTGCCTCGAACCGGAATGTGGAGGCAGGATATATCGGGCTGACCGACGGCGGAAGACTGTTCGGTATCCGCTGCAGCTTTCTTTCAACAGAGCATTTTTCATTTGAGATTGCATTTCTGCAAAAAATCAAGATCAAAAAAGCGTTGTTCGGTGCCAGAAATATCAATATTGACGGGCCGGAGGGCGAAATGCGGTTTGCTGTCATGCCGAAGATCACAGGCAGAAAGTTTCCGGATCAGCCGGAGAATTATCAGCGGATCCTCGATGCGCTGGAAGCAAAACAGGCAGCGCTCTGAGAAAATGTGCAGCAAAAACAGCGCATTTCTCATTCTATTTGACCGGAAAGGATTGAAAATATGCCGAGAAAGAAACGGGAGCTGCCTGTAAAACAGGCAAATCCTTCCAATGCATATATTGAAGGCGCAGGACTGACTGTTGAGGAGCGCATTACGGAAACATTCCGCAAGAACTTCATGCCCTACGCCATGAGCGCGATCGTATCGCGCGCACTGCCGGAGATCGACGGCTTCAAGCCCTCGCACCGCAAGCTGCTATATACCATGTATAAAATGGGGCTGC
>JAFYBM010000211.1 GCA_017540225.1 Oscillospiraceae bacterium
ACTGCGGAGCAGAGCGCAGACTTTGCCCATGAAATGAAACGAAAGTGAAATGCTCCTGTTTTGAAAACCCGAATCGGGTTGTCGAAACGGATAATGGGTGGCGTCAATCCGTTGGGGCACTTTTTGAGCGCTTTCACACAGTTTTCACATCGTTCTTTGCGATATGAGCTGTTGTCTGTGTGATACTTCTCGATCATTTTGAAACGATTTTTGAAAAAGCGGTCTATGAACATCGGATTGTTTTTATAACATAGTTGATTACTATGCTATAATCGAGTGTGATCGTTTTAGTCGCGTCCAGCAACGCTTGTAAAATGAGGCCAGTGCATAATCGTATCATTATTTCGTGAAAGTGAGACGGCCGCTAAACTTGAATGATGCTTTTTCGCCACAGAACAGACGTTCTTATCAACATTATATCAAACATTCGTTCTCTTGTCAAGAGGTAAAAAGAGTGATGTGCAAAAATGTGCACATCAATTTTGCGGCTATGATTTGTCCGGATTGCGTGAAAACGCACTGTGATCGTTTTGTGAACAGCATTCCATTCTTTGAAGCTGTCTGAAAAAGAAAACAACGGTTAGCCAAGTCTGCTTTTGTAATGATCCTTGCTTCACTGTTCTCTTTTCTATTCAGTCAGTAATGGATAAACGCTCACACTGCCGCTTACAGAAACCTACCGATACATTACCCAATATCAGTATTGCACGCCCGTTTCCGGCCGAGCAATACTGACTTGGGCGCTCCGCGGCATCATTGGGCGTTTCCAAACCCTGCTTGAAAATAATGTTTTCCTATTATATAATAAACCTGTAACCAACCAGGTATTTTTTCGTACTGTATAGTAATGGCTCAGGAAAGGGGTGAAGGCATGGACGAAAGTCGGCCCGGTCAGGACTGTCAGCTGCTGGCATTGTTTCGTGCAAGAGATGAGCAGGCGCTCACAGCAGTAAATGAAAAATACGGCAAGGCGCTGTGCAGGATTGCCTTTGAGCTTCTGAACGACCGGCAGGACGCGGAAGAAATCGTCAGCGATGTGCTGATGACGGCATGGAATTCGATTCCGCCGGATAATCCGTGCAATTTGTTCGGATACCTCGCTGCTGTCACGCGAAATCTTTCGATGCACCGGCTTGATACGCGGACTGCACAGCGGCGTGGCGGCGGTCAGCGGCCTGCCCTGCTGGATGAACTACGGGAATGTGCTGCGGCTCCGGATACAGTAGAAGCTGAAATCGACCGTCGTATGCTGACGGATGCGCTGAACCGGTTTCTGCGCGGATTGCCGGAACAGTCCGGCGATATCTTTATTCTGCGGTATACCTATGCGATGCCGGTGCAGGAGATTGCGAAGCGGCAGCATCTCAGCATCAGCGCTGTGAAAATCTCACTCTACCGAACGCGAAAAAAACTGCGAATTTATCTGGAACAGGAGGGATTGCTGTGAACGAGAGAATGATTCTGGACGCAATGGCAGAAATTGACAGTGAACTGCGCCTGCGAGCGCTGGAGCCGACGAAGCGCCGCTTTCATATAAGGCTGCTGCGTATTGTGAATTCTGCCGCAGTACTGCTTCTGATCGGCGGAATCGGGGCTGGATTCTTTCTTATGTCGCAGATGCAGCGGACGAAACCGAATGATCTGTATGAAGTCGAGCCGGTGCATGAGATCGAAGCCGAGATGGGATCGTCGCCGATGTGCGTTTCCGAGGGCATCATGAAGCTGGATATTACACACGAACAGACGGAAGCCGGAACGGGATCCGTCTCTGCGGCGGTGCTGGATAAATCAGCTGCGCTGCACGACCTGACGCTTTCCGCAGCGATCTATGACGGCGACCGGCTCGTGCAGACGATTTGTGCGGGTGACTGCGCCGACGCCGGATTCTACTATTATCTGACCGTTTCGGGAGAATACACGGCATCGGATCTGCCGGAGGGCTGCCGTATCGTATATACTGCCGAATGTCACGCAAACACATCGCCCGATTCCGATGTGATTGAGCGCATTCTCGTAACGGAGGCGCTGTCATGAGAATGATTCTGCGGAATATCCGCAGCTTTCTGCTGCATCACACCGGATTCTTTATTCTGATGCTCTGCTGTGTACTCAGCTCGGCGGCGGTCATGCTGTTTTCGTTCGGGCTGTATCAGAATTATCAGCTTGAAAAAGAGGATTTCACCGCTGCACAGAAAACCCTTGAATTCCCGTGCAGCGGCGTAAAAAAGGACGAGCTGAAACAGATCGTGGAATCACTGGACAGCAATACGCATTCGCATATCACACTGATTTTTGCTTCGCTGTCTGACGGTGCATTCTGGGACGGGCGCAGTCAGGAGCTGTTTACGCGCTTTGTTTATCAGAACGGCGCCTATCACCCGTATCCGGACGGTGAAAAGAATCTGTATGAAAACAAATTCGTCTTTGACGGGCGGTATTTTACAGACGTGGAGTATCAGACCGGCGAAAAGGTCATGCTTGTCAGTACACACGATATGGTTATAAATGAGCAGCAGCATGATCCGCATTATTCCGAAGACGGCGCACTGATCCTGCCGGAAACGATTGAAGGCTATGACACATTCCCGGTCTGCGGCGAAGATTTTACGCCGATCATGATGAAAAAAACGACCAGTGAAGTGCCGTTCCCTTCTGTTCCGGCAGAAACGGAGGTGCTGCATTTTTCATTCGGCTTTGATGTGCCGCCGACCGATCAGCAGGCATACGCGCTGCTGGAAACCGTACAGCGTGTATGCGGCGACCGTGTTACATTGCCGGAAATAACGCCTGCCTACGAGGAAGACTACACGCTGTATAACACGATCATGCTGATCGCCGTCCTGATCGCTGCGGCAGCTGCGGTCAACATTGTGATTCTGTATTATTACATCCTGCTGAAACGCAGAAAAACGCTGGCTGTCTGTATGCTGTGCGGCTGCACGCGGGGAAAGGCGGTTCTGATGTATCTCGGAGAAAGCCTGCTGCTGACACTGCCGCTGTTTGCGCTTGCCGTTCTGCTCTATGACCGGCTGCTGCTGCCCGCGCTGACGCGCTTTTTCCCGTTTATTCAGACGGCGTATTCCCCGGCGCTCTATCTGCGGGCAATGGGTATCTATGTCGGCGTGTGTACCGCCGGAATGCTGCTGCTCTCAGTCTGTTTGGTTTATCGCCGCTCCATCCGCGATATTCAGTCAGGAGGTGCATCATGATACTTCGGCTTGGCTTTCGGGAATTCCGCCGCGATCTGCTGCTGAATCTGATTGTGATTCTGCAAATGAGTGTCATGCTGCTGATCGGTCTGACCGCCGTCAGCTCAGTGGAATCACGCTTCACTTATTATACACCGTTTGCGCATTATTTCCGTCAGGACGGTCTGGTCTGTGCCTTCCGCGGGCCGATGGCGATGCGGGCAGAGGACTGCGAGCAGCTTCTCGGGATGCGTGCAAAGGTTGATATGGAATACATGATTGATGCGGAGTTCATCAATTACAATGTTCATGTCGTCGATGACGGCATTCTGCAATCGTTCATGCCGGAGCTGACAGAGGGCAGATTTGTCATGCATGATGCTGCCGCAGAATATCCGCAGGCGATCGCACCCGCAAATAAGGGGTATCATGTCGGGGATATTGTTGCAGGATACGGCACACCGGATGCGCCCTGTGTGCAGATCTCCGGACTGTACGCTGAGGATACAAGGCTGCCGGTTTTCAATCACCGCCGCGCAGATGAACGCAATTTCCGGATGCTGTACGGAACGGCAGAGGAGCTCTCAAGCGGAACAGCCATGATTCTCTCCCGTGCGGAGGCGCAGAAAATTGACGGCGTGTTGATTCCGATCGGGCTGGCGTTTATCACCTATCCGGATGGATCAGATGACGCCGCAATCAAAGAGGATATGAAGCTGCTTGGCTTTCACGGAATGGCGCAAGGGATCAACAATTCGGAGTTTGCCGCAAACAGCCTGCGCTATGTCTACGGCGAGGTCATCGCGCTGATTCCGGTTCTGATCGGTGTGCTGATTCTGCTTGTCATCAGCATGGTAAGCGTGAACGCAGTCACGACGCAGCGGCAGCTTCACAGCTATGCCGTGTACCGTCTCGGCGGACTGACATGGCAGGGCTGCGGTGAGATCGCGGCGGTCAAGGCGTGCTTTGTTTC
>JAFYBM010000023.1 GCA_017540225.1 Oscillospiraceae bacterium
CGCAGCGCGACATTGAGCTCCTCTGCAAGCTCCTGCCGCGAAAGACCGCGCAGCTCCAGGAAGCGCTCGATGCGTTTTCCGATCAGCGGCTCGCCGGAATAATGTGCCTCCACATCCTCCGTGGAAAGCCGGGAGATCGGGAAGCGCAGATGGCTGTAGGCGTTTTGCAGGTGCTCTGTCGTGATCGGCTTGACGAGAAAGGCACTGGCGTAGGTGCTGTAGCTTTCCAGTGCATATTTCGGATGGCCGGTGATGTATATAATATTGGTGCGCGGTTTGATCTCCAGAATCTTCCTTGCAACGGCAATGCCGTTTTTGCTGCCCATTTCGATATCCAGCAGCACGATATCGCACAGATGCTCCGCAAAGAGCGGCAGGATTTCCAGCGGATTGCTCGTGCAGATGCAGACGGCACCCGGCAGCAGGCTTTCGGTTTCATCTTTGAGATCATCTACGATCATCGGGTGATCGTCTGCAATCAGTATTTTCATCAGATCGACTCCTTCTGTATCGGAACGGTGATTGTTACGGTCATGCCGTTCTGCGAATTTTCCATTTCCAGTGTGCCGCCGCAGTGGAGCTCCAGACGCTTGCGCGTGTTTTCCAGTCCGATGCCGTTGTGCATGATCGGTTCCGGATCCTTTTCGGCGGTGCCGTTGTCCGCAACGATAATTTGCACATTGTCATCCAGACGCTCCGTGCGGATGCTGATGATACCGGTCTCCTTGCTGATGCCGTGGCTGACGGCATTCTCAATGATCGGCTCAAGGGAGAGCGGCGGAATCTTGAAATCTGTTTCGTTCAGCTCATAAATGACCGCGACCTTGCGGGTATAATCCGCCTGCACCAGCGAGAGGTAGGTCTTGACATTCTGGAGCTCCTGCTCAAAGGAGATGAGGTCATCGGTCTGGATGGCGCCGATGTGCGCTTTCAGGTATTCCGAAAAGCTGTCGATGCAGCGGACGGCACCGACACTGTCGCGCTTGGCGAGCGAACGGATAATGCTCAGGGAATTATAAATAAAGTGCGGCTGGATCTGATTGCGCAGCAAAAGAAGATTGCTGCGGTTGATATCGCGCTCCTTCTGCACGATTGTTTCCTGCATCTGCTGCTGATAGACCAGTGATAAATATACATAGTATTCCAGAATGCAGAGGGTCGTCACGGCGTTGACGTATCCTGTAATCAGATTTGTGTATTCACAGAACGCAACCGTGATGGCCTGAATGAATATCGTAATCACAATGATGCTGCGCATGAGGTTTTTGCGGCGGAAATAGCGGATGGAAAAGGCAAAAAGAATGAGCACATAGGCGAGCTGCGATAGATACACGACAAGATGCAGCGGCCCGCCGTGCCAGTGAACATTTTCGTCAATCCAGAATACATAGGGCGTGCCCCAGACTGTCGGCAGGGTCACAAGCAGATTGAACAGCGCCGGCGCCAGACAGAGGATGGAGACCGTTACGGACGGACTGAGGAGCAGCAGCTCCAGCATGATGATGATCGGGCGCAAAATATAGCAGACCGTGCCGGCAATGATCCGGACCTGCACAAGCTGCGGCAGATTGTTTCCGGCTGCTGCGGCTTCTTCGGCCATGCTGTCAGCCGCATCTGCCGCAATCAGGAGGATCAGCAGCACGACTGTGGTCTTAAAAAGACTCGCGGCCGGGATCGCGGTTTTCCGGTTCGCGGTCATAATGGCGACCAGCGCGATCAGCGCCATGAACGTCATGAAATTGGATTGGAAAAATGAAAGCAGCATAGGCAGCGCTCCTTTGATAACGACCTGTCCCGCCGAAACGCGGACACTATTATTATACCATATTTCCGGGGGAATAATCAAGTGCCGGGAGCGGTTTTGCAGCGGAAAAACCGCGAAAGGGGCGGCTTTTTCGCAGGTACTTAAAAATACATACAAAATATGTAAGAGAAAACGGGCAGAAATTGGAAAATCAAACGAAGTTCGCCGTTTGACCGGATTGGACAATGACTTTTTTTGACAAATATGAGATAATAATAATGTGTATTGGTATGCCCTTTTGCAATTTGCTGACCGAAAATTGCGCCGGACATTTCAAATCTTGCGATTCTGATGTCCGCGGCGGCCGGAAACAGCCGCAGCAGGGCTGCATATATATTTAAATAAAAAACCTATTCTCATTCTTGCACCCAAGCGGCGGAAGGAGGGGTATTCCTTATGAGTGACGAAGAGATCGTCCGGTTCTACAGTGACATGATTTTCAGCGTTGCAATGCGCTATGTCCGGAATACTACGGATGCGGAAGATGTTTATTCTGAAGTATTCCTGCGGTACTTCAAACGGGTTCGCACATTCCAGAGCGAAGAACACCGGAAGGCATGGCTGCTGCGCGTGACTATCAACTGCTCAAAAGAATTCCTCTCGCACCGCAGCTACCATGAGGAGCTCGATGACGATATGTTCGGTTCCGTGACACTGACCGGAACCAGTGAAGCAAGTATCGAGGATATTCTTGCGGTCAGGGAGGCGCTGAAAAAGCTCCGCGATGATTACCGCGAGGTGATAGAACTCTACTATTTCAATGACCTCACGGTTTCCGAAATTGCTCAGATGCTGCAAAAGCCGGTGGATACGGTGAAATCCCATCTCCGGCGGGGCAGAGAAAAGCTGAAAGAGCTTTTATCCTGATGCAAGGAGAGATTTTCGATGAACGAAAAACAGATTGAGGCAGCACTTTCAGGACTGTCTCAGCAGAGACCCCGCGCACCGACCGCCAGTATAGATGATATGGTGCGGACGGTCGTCCTTTTGCAGAAAGTCCGCAGACAGCGAATGGGGATTACGGCTGATCCCAAACCGCAGCCGAAAAAACAGTTATCTGCCGGTACGCCGGTTAAGGATAAAAACAAAACTTTATAATTATTTAGGAGGAAACAATTATGAAAAACCAACTGACACTCCGCAAGAGAACCGTTATGTGGATCGGCCGCGTACTCGCAGCCGCAACAACCGGCTCGTTCGCAATGGTGAGCGCAAGCGCTGCAGCTACAACTGCTCCGAAGACCAACAACCCGGATGCAAACCTTTCTCAGGTTGCACAGCCGATCATCGGCCTCGTCAACCAGGTTGCTACTGTCCTGATCGTTGTTGTTACCGCAGTCGGCGCACTGTTCTGCATCAGCCTCGGCGTCAAGTTTGCAAAGGCTGAGGAGCCGCAGGAGCGTGAAAAGGCAAAGCAGCACCTCAAGAATGCAATCATCGGCTTCGTTCTGATCTTCGTTCTCGTTGTCGCTCTGCGTCTGGCAGCTCCGCAGCTGACCTCTTGGATGAACAAGGCAGCTCCCAGTGCTTAATTTACCTGAAATCGTATCATTTCTCTACCTACTGAGGATGTGTTCTAAATGAAACATTTTTTCAGCGAAAAGCAATCCTTGCATAAATTAGTAGCTCTGACAGCCGCAGCGGTTTTTTCCCTTGCGGCTGTCGGGGTGA
>JAFYBM010000212.1 GCA_017540225.1 Oscillospiraceae bacterium
AGATACGCTTGTTTCCATTCCGCATAATAGCTTTGTGTCTCGGCTGTCAATGTGTCCTCCTGTTCCGCCGCCGACGGCATCACGATCACTGTCAGTGCCGTCATGCAGCTGAGTGCTGCTGCAATGATTCTTTTCATAGATATACCCTCCCCGTTCAAAATAGATTTGCTTCCCCCTGTGCTTTTACTATAGCATAAAACAGATAAAATAGCAAGCTGAAAGCGAAAAAAACACCGCCCGGCTGATTTTGCGCCGGGCGGCTGTTTCGCAATATGCGGTCAGATTTTCTTCGCGATCTTTTTCAGGATGAGCTCGGTGTCGTCTGCTGTGACGCTGCCGTCGCCGTTGACGTCCGCATTCTCCTTGCCCTGATCGGTGATGACGGCTTCTCTGTCCTCTGCGGCGAACCGTGCGGCAAGCACCGCGTCCGAGACATCGACGGAGCAGTCAAGGTTTGCGTCTCCGGTAACTGCAAGGCTGTTTTTGCCGAACATTTGTCCGGGCTCGCTTTCAAGCGATGTCGGCCATGCACAGGGCGACAGACCGAACTGTTCATACAGCTCCATTGCAAGTGCAAAATGATCTGCAAACGAAATATCCTCCGGCGGGATTACCGCATAAAACGTATTGCCCCAGAGCAGTTCATGGTACCAGTAGCTGATGTCCAGCTTTTTGCCGAGCTCGCTGTCCTTGTCCGCGATGCTGACAAATTCGCATTCCGGATGATGCTTCCTGACCCAGGCTTCGATTGCCGCCCAGTCGTATGTTTTTCCTTCTTCCTGTTCCCTTTCTCTGATATACCCGTCCGCATCATAGACGGTCAGGAATCCGTGGTCGATCTCTTTATACTCCGCTGTCTCTCCCCATGTATAGAATGCGGAGATCAGTCCGGCTTCGGCCAGTTCATGCATCAGACTGTCCGCCCGTTCCTCTGTTCTCAGAGCTTCATCCCGTTCAGTGAGCAGATAAGTCCCCTTTGCGCATTCATAAGGCCTTTTCTCCGGAAAATACTTCTGCACAATTTCCTCCGCCTTCTGCTCCGCCGCGGTACGGTCTATATCACTGCGCAGAACATACTGCAGCTTATCCTCTCGCATCGCTGCCAGATACATCAGATATTCATCAATATGCTGTGCCTCCTTGTGGATTTCGCCTGTTTCTGTATTCAGAACACTTTGCATCCAAACCGTGTCAAGATGATAGGTGCAGACATAATACGGCGTGTTCTCGTTCGTATCATTGGAACGCAATCTGTTCAGTACATAGCCCTTCATCCAGCCCTTGTCATCAAGTATCTGCAGCTGCTCGAGGTGATCGCCGTTCATATAGCCGAAAAGGTGGAACGGCAGATCTTCTGCAGAGACAGCCGGACAATTCGTGCAAAGCATCATCGCAGAAGCAAGCACGGCTGCGAATTTCATAAACTTTTTCATAGAAATTCCTCCTTCTTCGTTTTCAACTGCAAACCGCTTTGGATCCTATATATTATTGTACATCAAACCGTTGTGGATGTCAATAGTTTTTTTGCTAAACAATATGAATCTTTTGCCTATTCCGACGACACACAGCCAAATCCGCAAGATGCTCCCAAATAAAACACTTGACAAACAGGCTGCTTCATGCTATGATAAAAAAGGCGCAAACCAATGCGCCGCAGGTCCATTGGTGAGCCTTCTTTACTTCGAGGGAAAAACAGTTCTGCATTTGCAGGGCTGTTTTTCTTTGCGGCCGTTAAAATTTTCGCATTCCGCCCATTGCAATTTTCTGCAGTATATGATATAATAAAGTATATATGCGCTGCCGCGGCTGCGGCAGATACAGAAAGAAAACAAAAGAAAAGTCAGCAGCGAAAAAGGATGATAATATGAAATTCATAGATCAGCTCAAGGCTGAGGTGCAGATCCACGGCGACATGGAGACCGATTTCCGCAGCCGCCGGTATCATCAGGCGCGGAATATCGCGGCCAAGTATGTCGATATGATCGAGGAGGAGGCACGCATCGCGGCGCGCAGCGGCAATTACGAGCGCGTCGAGCAGCGGGCGCTCATCAGCGGGTTCATCACGATCAGCGAGACCGATTTCGAGCAGCCCGTGCTGCAGACCGAGAAGAAAAAACGCTTCATGCACGGCAAGCGGAGCGTCGTTTCGCTGAACCCGGAGAACGAGCTGTTCGAGGTGTTCCTCTCCGCGCTCAGAAAGCTCTGCGAGGACGAGCAGATTATCCTGCATCCGTTTCAGGCGAAAATCCTGAACAAGGACGGCAAAACCTGCTATCATACGCTGCCCGTCACCCTGCAAAAGCCGAAAAAGGAGAAGATCCAGGCATTCGGCTTTCCGTATCAGATCGAGTTTTGAGGAAGGGGGCAGCGGAAATGGAGCTCCGGACGGTACTGACCGAGACGCTGCGGCGGGATGCGGATTCCCATGCCGCGAAGCAGATCGACATTCAGAGCATTTATTTTCAGCAGGGCAGGGATATTGCAAAGGCATATATTGAAGTGATCAAAAGCTATGCGCGGCTGGATGCGAAGTCCGGCAAGTACGAGCAGGACGGCGACTATGCCGTCGTATCGGGATTCTGCCGGCTGGAGGAGCATCATTTCGGGGACGCGCTGCTGAAGCGCACGCAGAAGCAGAACTTCTGGACAGCAAAGTGGCATGAGACCGTTGCGCTCCGGGTGAAGCAGCGCGATCTGTTTGATGCGTTCTGCACAAGCTTTGCGGAGTTCTGCAAATCGGAGAATATCCGGACCGGGGAGCTCTGCGCGCTGGTGCGGACAAAGGACGGCAAACTGGAACAGCGGCCGTTCCCCGTAGAGACCGTCCTGCCGGAATATACAGAGGCGGTCGGCTTTCCGTATCAGGTCAGGTTCTGAAAGTGCCGGATTCACCTTTTGTAATCCTGAAACTTGTTACCTTGCTAATACATCATTACATAATGGGATTCCAAATGGTCAGTGACCCTTTGGCAGGTTTGGGCGGAGCCCATTATCAATCATCGCGCAGCGCACGTTTGCCTTCGGCAAACTGCGCAGTTTCGCTTGCGCGAAACATGCGATACCTATATTAGAGCGGAGGATTCAAATGTCAGCACGGTTCACACCGGAGATGAAAAAAACACATACCATTCTCGTAC
>JAFYBM010000213.1 GCA_017540225.1 Oscillospiraceae bacterium
AGAATAGATGCGCAGGATTTTTGTCGTGAGACAAGGCAGAAAGCCGCCGCCTTGCTGACGCAAGGCAAGGATTTCTAACGCAGTATCACGGCAAAAAGACAAGCAGATATCTTCAAGAGATAGTTGGGACATCAATATAATAACATAAACGAATTCAGCGTTGCCGCCTGCATGAGCCGGCAGAGAACAATTGAGGCAGTATTCTGCACCGCTCCGTTCATAATACCCTCAAAAAGTGCATTTGGTTGCAGGAGAATCATATTTTTTTGCATTCCGTCTCTGACCGTAACGCAGGACGCATCTCTGACAGCACTCCGGTTCGCCGGAGTGGCTGTTTTTTCTTTATCAGCTGATCATGAAGCTCCATAGGTTGAGCCTGCTCGTAAAAAATGACCAGTTTTGATAAATAATAATTGAGTCACCAACTTTCATCCTTCAAGGGTGTAGTATAGCTTCGGAAGCACCGCGCACAGACAGAATTCACATCCGACGCGGAAACAACGATCTCCGCCGATAACACATTGGATTTACTGCACAACAGGCTCAACCCCGAATCAGTAAAATTTTCGCCTTTTCAATTGCGTCAAATCCAATCACGGTTTTATCACACAAATAAGATAATATTGCAAGTTGCAACAACATTATTCCAAAATAGCGCCGTCATTTTGCACAACAGCAGCATCTATTTAACTTTACTGATTGTAGCGCACTCAAATTCCGACCTGCATAGAATACGTCAAAATCCGCGTATGGCCAATGTTTTTGATATCCTCCCGAATAAACTCCCATTGTTGTTCCGGACCCATCAGGTTGACCATCTGGCCGCCGATCGAACCGGCCTGACGAGAGGTCAGATCGCCGTTGTAACCCTTGTTCAGGGTCACGCCGACCTCGCTGGCAGACTCCATTTTGAAACGTTCGAGGGCTTCCTTGCCCTTCTGTGTCATTTCACCCTTCATGATTCTTCTCTCCTTTTCTTGCGCATATGCGCATTAGGCAGCCGTTTGGAAACGACTGCCCTGTTGCAGAACGTTTCACTGATTTGCTGCCGTGCTAGTATTTTAGGCAGATTTCATCGAATTATCTATGGAACATTTTGACACCGCAGCATGACAAAAAACAGTACATTGCATTGTCCGGCATCCGAAGACGGCCGCTCCATATGCATTTTTGACAAAAAGCTGCGGCTGCGATTTCGCAGTTTTCCTGTTGCAGCGGGAATTTTTTTGAAAAAACACTTGCTTTTTTTCTGAAAGTATGCTATACTAAGAGCAGTCGCTTATCGGCCGAAGCGCCGTGAAATGCAAAAAAGAAAGGAAATCGTTATCCATGAGTATCATTGAAATCATCGGCGGCAGTGTGCTGCTGCTTTCCACTGTACTGATTATTTTCTTCTGCCTGATGCAGGATCAGAAGCAGGATCAGAACATGACTTCTGCGATCACCGGCGGTACCTATGATTCCGCCTTCAGCAAAAACGAGGGCAACACCAAGGAAGCGATCCTCAAAAGATGGACCAAATGGCTCATGATCATCTTCTTTGTTGTGACACTGGTTGTCACGATCGTTCCGGTCTATCTGAAAAAGTAATCTGAATGCCCTGTGCTCCGCGAATGAGTACAGGGCATTGGTTTTATTCTTTTATAATTGTATTGTAACACTATATTTATTTCAGCTGAACACTGCACAGAAAGGAGCAGCGCAATGGCAGGACGCAGACACGCTCACCGCCCGAAGGCACGCAGCGGCATGAAAAAAGCTGACCGCAAAGGCGCGGTGCGCAATAAAAAGGAATACGAAGCAGCAAACGGCATACAGGTTTCCGAGGAACAGATCACACACTTTGCAAACCGCATCACCACATTTCTCAATAAAGCGAACGGCAGGCCGGTTTCCCGTGCCGACCTAGCATCCAAATGCCGCGGAAAGGGGCAGGCTGCTTATCTCCGCGCACTGAAAAAGCTGATCTCCGAGGGTGTCATCGCAGAGCGCCGCACCGGTTATGCAATGGCGGCGGCCGCGGGCATGATCCGCGCAGTGATCTCGCGCATCAGCCGCACCTATGGCTTTGCAAAACCAGAAGCCGGCGGACAGGAGATTTTCATTGCAGGCCGCGACCTCAAGGGGGCCTGCGCCGGCGACCTCGTGCTGCTGATGCCGACCGGTATGCGGGACGGTACGCCGGAGGCTTCCGTTCAGACAATTATCGCGCCGGCCGCCGTGCAGATTGCAGGAATGCTGGTGGAAGATGAAGGGATGCTGCGGCTGCTGCCGGATACGCTCTGCAAGCAGACGCTGGAAATTGAAAACGCGGCGGACTGGACAGCGCATATCGGCGACAAGGTGCTTGCAACCGTGACAAAGCGCGGAGCCAGACATTCCGAGCATACCGTGCGCGTGGATGTGTCTCTCGGCAGTGCCGAAACAGCCAGAGCCTGTGCGGAGGCACTCGTGATTGTCAGCGGCGTCCCGACCGATTTTCCGCCGGATGTGCTGGCTGAGGCGGAGCGCCTTGAAAAAACGGGCATTCCGGAGGAGGAACTGCGCGGCCGCCTTGATCTGCGTGAACCGGAGGACATCATCTTCACGATCGACGGCTGGGATGCCAAGGATCTTGACGATGCGATCTCGATTGCCAGAACCGATACAGGCTACCGGCTCGGCGTTCACATTGCCGATGTTTCGCATTATGTCACACAGGATTCCGCGCTCGACAAGGAGGCAATCTCCCGCGGCACGAGCATCTATTATGCCGATCAGGTCATTCCGATGCTGCCGAAGGCACTGAGCAACGGCATCTGTTCGCTGCATCCGGATGTGGACAGACTGGCTTTTTCCGCGCTGCTCACACTCGATGAAAACGGAGAAATCACGCATTACCGCTTCGAGAAAACAGTCATTCGCTCGGCTGTCAAGGGCGTTTACCGCGAGGTCAACGCGCTGCTCGCGGGGACAGCTTCACCGGAAATCGAGGAGAAATATGCATCTGTAAAAGAATCCCTGCTGCTGCTCAACGAGCTGCGCGAAAAACGCCTTGCGGCGCGGGAGCAGCGCGGCGCACCGTCCATTGAGGCGGAGGAAAGTGCTTTCCTGCTCGATGAAAACGGTGTCTGCACCGAAGTCGCGGCACGGACACGCGGCGCCGGCGAGGAGCTGATTGAAGAATGTATGCTGCTTGCAAATGAGGCCGCGGCGCGGCTTGCAAAAACAAAGCATCTGCCGTTTGTATACCGTGTTCATGCGCAGCCGCCGGAGGTAAAAGCACTGCGTCTTGCAGAGGCGCTGAATCGTCTGGACATCCCGCACCCTGCACTGGATGCCCCGAAGCCGCGCGATTATGCGCAGGTACTGAAAAATGCCGAAAACAGCCCGCTGAAGGCTGCCGTGCATCAGATGGTGCTCAGGAGCATGGCGAAAGCGGACTATGAAACAGAGCCTGTCGGACATTTCGGGCTGGCGCTGGAGGATTATGCACATTTCACCTCTCCCATCCGCCGCTATCCCGATCTGGCCATTCACCGGATCCTGACAGCATATCTTTCCGGCGAAAAGCCCGATCATGTGCTGCAATTTGCGCATGATGCGGCGATTGCAGGCAGCAGCACCGAGCAGCGCGCCGTACAGCTTGAGCGCGACTGTGAGGACTGCTACCGCGCAGAATGGGCCAAACAGCATATCGGAGAGTCTTTTGACGGCGTGATCTCCGGCCTGACGGAATTCGGGATCTATGTCATGCTGCCGAATACTGCTGAGGGTCTGGTTCCGATCGATGCACTGCCGCTGGATGCATATACCTATGACGGCTTTTTCTCCATGCATACAGAGGGCAGCGGGATGACGTATACGCTCGGAATGCCGATGCGTGTGACCGTGGCCCGCGCAGACATTAACAGCGGAAACATTGACTTTGCGCCGGCAGAGCCGTAATACCAGAACCGCACACTGCGCACGGGGTACCGCCCGCAAATTCCGATCCGTTTCAGCAGCACAATTCTAAAAATAAGTGTATCAAAAAGGATAAACGTCCCGAATTTTGTATGTGTTTACAAAAAAATGTTAAATTTTATTTCGCTTATGTACTGCTGAACTATTGACACTTTGTAAAAATTGTGGTAAAATATATAAGATGAGATAGCTATAGACGCTTTGCACGTTGTGCACAGTGTCGGCTGTCTCGATAACAAGAAAGCTGTGGCTGTTCCACAAGAAGCGTTCGGTTTGCAGCCGCACATCGACAGAATACTCTAAACGAAGCAAAGGAAGTGTTGCCCTGCGTGAAAGAAATCGCACAGGAAGAGCAAAAAGCACCGGAAAGCACAGGCTACCGCATTTTTTCGGTTATTCGGTCAGTCTTTGTGTATCTGCTTGCGCTCGTGATTATTGTTGCGGCAGCTTTCTTTGCAACGAACCGAAGCCCCGATAAATCGCTCTTCGGCTTCCGGTATTACACCGTACTGACAGACTCGATGGTGCCGGAGTTTCGAAGCGGAGACATGGTTTTTGTCCGGATTACCGATGCAGCGCAGATCGCAGAGGGTGATATTATCACCTTCAATCCGTCATCAGACAGCGATGCCTATCTGACGCACAGAGTGGTCGAAAAGCTGCCGGATTATCAGGGAACCGGCGTCATCTGCTTCCGCACAAAGGGCGATGCGAATGATGCGGTGGATTCCTTTTTAATTGATGAGAACCGTGTGATTGGCAGGGTGCTGTTTCATGTGCCGCGTCTCGGATTCATCGTGCGGTTCATTCAGCTCAGATGGTATTTTATTCTGCCGCTCGTGATTCTGCTGATTGCATTCTTTGCGCTGATGAAACGCTACTTTGAAATGCGCGGGGGAAGCGGCGAAACCGAGACAGAAAACCAGAATAATGATAATATTGAACAGGAGGTTCATCAACAATGAGTAAAGCGAAGAAAAAAACATCAAGAGAAAAGCGCGTGCTGATTGCGGCCGTGCTTATCGCGGCTGTGACAGTCTGCGGCTCCACGTTTGCTTGGTTCACAAGTAAGGATGAGGTCACAAACCGGCTGACTGCTTCTGCAAACTATGGTGTAAGCATTACCGAAGACTTCACACCGCCTTCGGAATGGACACCCGGCCAGAAGATCAACAAGGACGTTACTGCTGTCAACACAGGAAATGTTGACGCATATGTGCGTCTGGCTATTCTGAACGATCTGACAATCACCGCTGCCGGAAGCGGCGCCTCCATTGAATCGAATGCCACCACCAAACCGGATGCACCGGAAGGAGAAACACTTGTCGAGATTACTTCTGATAAAGTCAAGTCTTTGCAGGCAGGCGGTACCCTTGTGCTGGAAGCCGGTGCAGCACCGACTACTCAGAATGTCAACTCAGCCACCTATTCACCGACTGCGACCGGCCTGTATCTGTTCAGAAGAAATGTTGAATCGGGGTCAGAGTATTCCGGCTATTTCTATGATCAAACGGCCGGCAAATACTATCCTCTTGTCACACAGCCGAACACTGTTTACGCTGCCGGAACCTTTACAGAAACGCCGGAAGGTGCTTTTTCCACAGCAACAGGCTTAAAGCTCGCAACGACCAAGACAACCACAATTGCAAATACTGATACTGCTGACGCGAAACTGATTTCTGCAACATGGTACAGCTCTGCAATGGATGCCGCAACTCCGACCGCAACCACAGCCGGAAAAACAGATGCCAAGTGGATTCAACTGACTTATACGGCCGTTGATAGCAATCCGATCAAACTGAATATTGAGCTGGACAGCAATTGGGCAAGCAATTGGGAATTTATTGCAACCGGCACAACAGCACCCAATGTAGATCAGAAAAATGATTTCGGTTACTTCTACTATAAGAAAGCGCTGGCGGCAGCCGGAACAACAGAAAAGCTGATTGACAGCGTGACGCTTGACAGTTCTGTTTCGCAGGACGCATATGAGAGCTTTGTTTATGATATGACTGTCGCTCTTGACAGCATTCAGGTCACAAAGACTGAAGACGGCAAATATACAAACGACGGCGTTATGACGTGGATTAACACGGCAAAAGCGGACGCAAACACCGGTGTTCCCACCTGGTCTTCCACAACATAATCACTGTAATTTCAATCCAAAAGGAAAGGAGACAGCGCGATGTGCGTGAAAAGAATATTTACCGCCTTGTCAAGCTGTCTCCTTTGCCTTTCCTGCATGAGCCTTCCGGCTTTTGCGGAGGTCGCTTTGCCCGAGGGCGCGGTAAAGGGACTTCCGGAGAAGCTGACCGCAATGGATTCTGACGGCAGAGCCGTCAATTCCGCAACCGGCGAATACTTCTTCCATGTTGAGAATATGGACTACGGCGTGACATACACAAAGGAAGTCCAGATCATGAACCTGCGCGATGACAAATCCTACCACATCTATTTCTATGTGGAACCGCTTTTCAAGGACGGCGAGATTGACCTCGAAAAGGGCTGCGAATGCGTTTTCCAGCTCGACGGACAGGAATTTTACCGTGGTACCGTCACCGGTGACGGCAATTTTGATCTCACCAAGAAGTTTTATGACTGCGGCCTTTACGATCCCGGCGAAAGCCATACGCTGAAATGCGCCGTTACATGGAATGATCTGGATGTCCTGAATACGGTTGACAACGGACACAGGCTCGTTGATGTCAACGGCGAGCACGTTCTGGTCGGGCCGGACGGCTCCGGCTATGTCGAGGGTGAGATCGAATTCAAATGGATCTTCTACGCAGCGGTCAATGAGGATTATTCCCCGCCGAATACCGGTTTGTTTGCATCCGGCAGCACGCTCTGGCTGCTCGGCATTTCAGTGCTGGCTGTCCTGACGGGCGGAATGCTGCTGCTGATCTGCATCCGGAAGAAACAAAATGAAAAGGCGCATGAAACATAAGTATCTGCTTGCCGTTCCGCTGCTGCTCATCGCTGCCGGCATTTACGGCGGAGGGAGATATTATTTCCGCGCTGTCCTGCCTGAAAAGCGGCTGCTTTCGGCGTATGAAACGCAGACTGCACTGTTTGAAAGCATCCGGCCGGAAAGCATGCCAGCGAATACGGAAGCGCATGAGCTGCTTGCACCTGCCGAGAAAGTCAATTCCGAAACAGTCGGCTGGCTGCGGATCGAAGGCACACATATTGATTATCCGGTCGCGCAGGCCGGAGATAACGATTTCTATCTGCACAACGGCTTCGACCGGCAGTATAATTACGAGCTGGGCTGCCCGTTTCTGGATTATCGCTGCGAACCCGATTTCAGCGGCTTTAATTCAATTGTCTATGCACACAATATGGACAGACAGCGAATGTTCGCGGATCTTGTCCTTTATCAGGATGCTGCATTCATGGAAGCAAATCCCTGCGGTCTGCTGACAACGGATGACGGCACCCACAGCGTTCGCTTTTTCGCATATCTGACTGTTCCGAGCAATGCAGCGGCATACCATGCTGTTTTCGTGACAGACAATGAAAAAGCGGAATATCTCGATTACCTCTTTGCGGAGGCACAGTATACCGCCGGATACACTGCGGACGATCTCAAAAGCAGAGATCATCTGCGGCTGCTGCTGCTCTCGACCTGCACGTTTGAGTATGACGAGGCCAGAGGCATTCTGGCCGGTGTGATCGAAGAATAACTGAATAACAAGGCTCTCCCCCACTGCCCTTATTACCTGAATACCAGACAGACGACTCTGTATGATATAGATTATTTGATAGAAAACAACGGTCAGACGCGCATTTTGCCGACTGTCCGCAGCCGCACTTGATTCTTATGGGGGAATTGGGTGCGTTTTTGTTTCCTTCCGGCAAATCTGTGAAAAACGAAAAACAGCCTATGACCAAAGAAAAGCTCCGTAAAACATTTAATATCCTGTACGAAATCATCTCAACTGCTCTGATGACGGCCGCAGTGCTTCTGGCCGTACTGTATCTCTGCGGTATCCGGCTCTATCATGTAAAATCCGGCTCAATGGGCGAGCTGCTTCCGGTCGGATGCGTGTGTTTTGTCAATACGCACGCGGATTTTGCAGATTTGCAGGCGGGAGACATCATTGCATTCCGCGTCAGTGACGAAATGCTTGTTACGCACCGCGCAATTGCAGTGACAGCAGAGGGCATCCGGACGCAGGGCGATGAAAATGAAACGCCAGACCCTGATCCGGTTACAGCTGAAAACTACATCGGTAAAACGGTCTTTGCACTCCCGCGCATCGGCGCAGTGCTGGGCTTTCTGCAAACTTTTACAGGCAAAATCCTGCTCGGCACAGCAATTCTGCTGCTGCTCGGTGCCGGCTTCTTTTACAAGCGGCAGAATGATTAACAAACGAAAGGAGGGATTCCTGTGGAGCAGATTATCCGCAAAATCAACCGAATATTTCACGGCAACCGGCGGCAAATGCTGACCGCTGCCGCCGCATTGTTCATTGTCTATGTTCTGCTTCTGGCGGGAATTTTCTCCTATTTTCACAGCGAGGACAGAGTCACAAACAGACTGGACGCAAAAAGCGGCGATGTGCAGTTGCTGGAACCGAAATGGGACAGCACCGGACAGTATCAGGCAAGAGCATCTGAGCCGGGAATGCAAATTGAAAAAGACCCGTCCGGCTACAATAACGGGCAGGTGGATTTGTATATCCGGCTGCGGATGACCGTGACACTGCACGAATTTGAAACGGACAGCAACAGAACAGCATATAATAACCGGTATGACGACAGCGGAACCTCGGATCAGGCCATACAGAATGCGAAAAGACGGCTGAACCTGATTCTCCATGCACTGACAATGGAGAACGGCACGCCGCTGTTTGATATGACTACGGTCGGTACGCTGGATACATGGACAGTCAACAGCTGCAACAATCCGAATTTTGTACTGAACACCTGCACAGAAAACGGCACCGTTTACTACGATTTCTATTACACCGGCGACAATACCGAAAACAAAATGAAAAAACGCGCGCCGGAGGAAAAAACCGCTGATCTTTTCAACTATGTGAATATTCCGGTCTATAAAGCCGACTGGCTCGGCGTGTTCGACCAGAAATATGACATCACGCTGACGGCAGAGGGCATCCCCGCAGCAAATTATCCGGAGGATCTGCCGGTTCAGGATGACAGCGCCGCGAAGGATGCTGTCCGCGCTTTTCAGGAGAACGCACAGTAACACCTGAAAAAGCCCCAATATATTTCAGAAAAGGAGATGACGTTCATGTTTGATAAGCTCACGAAAAAAGCAGCCAGTATCATTGCAGCCGCCGTTCTGGCATTGTCAAATGTAACGTCAGTTTATGCGGAGGAGCTTTCGGCCGCAGCGGAAGAACAGGCTGCCGAAACGGCCGCAGCAGAGCAGGCCGAGCCTGACCTGACACAACAGACCATTGAACTCTATCCGGATGAGGACAGCGACGAAAAGAGCGTCACGCTGGAAGGTCTTATGCCGGAGGGCGCCGAAGCAACGGCTGTGGATGTATCCGATGAGCATGAGGGCATCGCCGCATATGACATCACGATCACGGACGGCGAGGCGGAATATCAGCCGGAAGAGGGCAACCCAATCTATGTCGAGATCACCGACCCTGTGATTACGGAGAATATCGAGCTGTGGCACATCCACGACGACGGCGAACGCGAGCAGATCTTCGACTTTACCGCAGAGGACGGCAAGGTCAGCTTCTATGCGACCGGTTTCTCGGTGTATGAGATTGTGGAGGATCCGAATATTAAACAATTAAATATGGGCTGGCAGCAAATTAAAACTCTTGAAGAACTGGAAACATTTGATGCAGACAGCATTGGTTTTTATATTGTCTCAACCAGTGGAAACTTCATAAAAAGTAATGTTGTAGATGCTAATGGCGGAGGCGTGCCTAATAGAAAAGCTATCGAAGCTACTGAGAGCTATGCAAACAATAAGAATATGGCGCTCGAAAATGGTGCTGTCAAATATTATATAGAGAAAAACGGAGATAAATTCAGATTCTATTTCAAAGAAACAGATGGCGAAACTGTAATAAAAAAATATCTTAATTTTGATTCATATAAAAGTGCAACCATAGTCGATAACAGTTCCGATGCCTCTTCTGCAACTGTTACTTTGAAAGATGCAAATAACTATTATTTCAGTGTAAAAGGCGGTCAATATTTACAGTATGAGAACAACTCTCTTGCTGGACATGCTTTTTTAGCAGGTAATGGTGAACATCAATTTGGGTTTTGGTACTATATTCCAATTAAAAAAGACCCCTACGACCTCGACAGCAAAACCTACGGCCTGATGTACTATGCCACGGAGCAGAACGGCTATGCAATGATGGAGGATGTGAGTGGCAGCACTGCTCTGCAATCAAAAAAGATCGCTGTCAGAACAAACACGGTTGACCCCAACGGCAAACTGTACGTTTCCGCGAACAGTGATATTACCATGTGGACATTCCACAATGTTAAAGAGGATTTATACAAGATCGAAGCCGAAAACGGGAAGTATTTGTCGCTCTCTTCAACCGGCCTCACACTGACCGACGATGTGGAGCAGGCATCCGAGATTCAGGTGATACCCGGAACGGGCGATAATGCAAATAAAATCCAGTTGAAATGCGATGGTAAGGTATTAAAATGCAACAAAAACAACGGCAATTATGATACATTCAGAACAGGAAACGCAACTGATGCAGAATCATGGCTGAACTTTGTAGAAAAATCCGAGCTGACGGAAGAAGACTTTGTTGTTTACTCCGCAAAAAAGGTCGGCGTTTCCGATAAGGACGAGAACGGCAAATATGTTGTCACAAACGGCTCAAAAATCATCGTCTACACCCGTGTCTGGAACGAAAGCAAAAAGAAATACGAGTTCTATGCAGTTGACCATAAAGGCAGACTGGTCAGCTGTGAGGAAAGCGGTGACAGCATCATGTGGTTCGGCTCCCAGATCAATACGATGCTCTGGGAGTTCACGGAGTATCAGTATGCGGACGGAACGCCGAACGGATACTATGAGCTGTATAATCCGTATTCGCGGAAATATCTTGTCCCGCAGAAGAACGGCAAAATCCTTTCACCGGAGACGGTCGGTATCAATCTGGAAGAAAGAATCGACGATGAATACTTTTCAAAGATCGTGGCATGGGATGAGCCGACCTATTCTTTCTATGCGCTCAAAGCGGACACCGCGCAGAAGAAACTTGTATCCTGCCACAAGCTGGAAGCGACAGACGAATCCTCCGATTTCTATTTTGCAATCATGGAGAATTTGAAACCGGAGACGCTCAATGCCGATAATGACAGCCTCACACCGGTCGAAACCGTTGACAATAAAAAATACGGCATTGAAATGAAGATGGTGGATTTTAACACCACCAATATCAAAGTTAACAACACGTCAACAGACAAAAAACAGCACGATGTAATAGGAACAACCCGATATTATATCGATAAAGCAACCACCGGTCTTCTTACTACAGATCTTCCTGACAGTAACAATTTTCCAAAAACAATAATTACAAATAATTCGCTTTCAGAACTTTTTGGAAACGGAACCATAGTCAATCATCTTTTCATTAAGAGCACTTATGAAGCAACCGGTTATTTTGAATTTGACAGCTGCCAGAATTTTGCAACACTGATCGAACCGACATACGAATATGAGACGGAAATAGATCCGGACACCGGCGAAACAATAATAAAAAAAGACAGCAACGGTAATCCCGTGATAAAACGGCAGGGCGCAAACAATCGCCCCGTTGTATCAGGCACTACCGTGAAAAATGACTTTACCGTATATAAAGAACTCGGAACAAGAAACGAAGACAATGGCGAAACCATGCAGCACGGGCAATTCCTTCCGTATAATTATATCACACCCGGATACTTCTCTGATAAAAAAAATCTTTACACTGCTCTTGCACAAAGAGGCAAGCCCACAAAAGGGTTACTACCCGAGGATGATCCCCGCAAAAATGAAAAGCTATATACAGTCGGAGGACTAGCGGATACAAACTACTATAACGGTTTGGAGCTTTCCGCCGGTTTTGTCCAGACACCGGACGGCAAGGATGCATGGGGACACGATATCATTTTTGAATTCACGGGTGACGATGACTTCTGGCTCTATGTTGACAATGAGCTTGTCATTGATCTCGGCGGCATCCACGGTGCGCTTCACGGCAAGATTAATTTTGCGACCGGTGATGTGGAAATCAACGAATTCAAGACAACACTCTATGAGATATTCAAAAAGAATTACATGGGTTATACGCAGGATGAAGCAGTCATGTACATTAATACATTTGAAGGAAAAAGCGGCGCCAATACGCTGACATATGATGATATTCAACAAGACGCAAATCTGAAAGCAATCTATGATAATCTTATGACTCACAGAGAGCGCCACACCGAAGAACAAGCACAAGCATATTTATTAGAGGGACAAAACAGTATCTTCACACAAAAAAATGACGGCAGCTATGTCTTCAAAAACTACACCTCTCACAAAATGAGAATCTTTTACATGGAAAGAGGCGCGGGCGCATCGAATCTGCATATGCGCTTCAACCTCAGCTATGTCACCCCCGGCAGCGTTGTCATGAGCAAGTCGGTCAGCGGTGCGGGCGATATTGACTACAGCCTGTTGAAATACCCCTATCAGATCGAATATAAACTGACTGATAACGGTGATTGGCTGCAGCTCGGCGCTCCGCACACAGAAAACGCAACCGGAAAGGAAATCGGCGTTTATTATCTGAACCCGAAAAAAGAGGCAACCTTCTACGCGCAGTATAAATCTCCTTCTAACAAAAAAATCTATCAGAATGTGTATTTCCTGATACCGGGCAAGGATGTATCCATCAGCTTCCCTTCTGATACGATCAGATACCGGATCAGAGAGGTCGGTCTGAATTCGGAGGTCTATAAAGAGCTTTCCGTCAACGGTGAAGCCGTTCAGGCTGAGGAGCAGGATTCAGGCTGCTTTACAATTCCGGAAGGTACCGTGGGACAGCGGCCGAATCTGAATCTGGTCAATAATGTCGATAGGGGAGCCGTAAAAACGCTGACCATTGAAAAGCGGCTCGTAGACAAAAACGAAAATGACATCACAGATGAGGAGACTGCGGGCGGCAAGGATCTCACGCCGTTCAGCTTCCGACTGTATCTGGAGCAGGAAAGCGCAACTGAAATGGTTCAGTCCGTGGATGAACATGGTCAACCGCTATTCGATGAGCAGAACAATCCGATTATGGAGCCGAAAAAGGAACTGAAGCTCGCACATATACAAAAATATTATGTTCTCGCACCGAAAGCAGGAACCGAACAGTATGTATACTGCTACTGGGAAGAACCGGCGAATAGTAAAGAAAAAGGAAAATTCATCCCAAGCACAAAAGTTTACAACGTAGATGAACCGCTCACCGGCGATGATATCGTCACATACACATTTGAAACGTCCATCAACGGCCAGATTTCCAATATTCCCGCGGGATATCAGGTCAAGGTGCCGAATCTCCTGAACGGTATGAAATTTGAGGTCGAGGAGCGCGAAAAGGATAATCCGATCGGCTACGATGTATTCAAGCTGAGCGGCTATGAATGCGTAAAGGAAGGTTCGGTGCTTTCTTATCAGCCTTTGGATTCCGAGCACATCAACATAGGCACCATAAAATCGGAGGCCTCTCCGTACCTGAAAATCAAGAATCAGCGCGGCTACGGTATTGAGGTGAAGAAGGTCTGGACAGATGCAAATGATACGCTCTCGCATGATCCGGTCTTTATCGCGGTTTATGTAGACGGCGTATTAAAGCCGGACACGGTCAGACAGATCAATGACGATATCACCTCCCAGCGTTATTTCTTTGATGACTTGGATTCAGGGAAAACAATGAATGATTACGAGGTCTGCGAAGTGACCGTAACCGGAAATCCCGCAGTTGATGAGGAAGGCCATGTTACAATCACCGATCCGGATACCGTCACAAAAATTGACGCACTCGGAACAACCCAAGTTTATGCCGCACCGAATGATCTCAGCTTCGGCCTGAAAGCAGATATAAAAGAAGGCGCTGTCTCCCCTGTCTATATTGCGGTTTATAAGAACGGTGAATTGCAGAGAGACTCTGTCCGGTTACTCAATGATACGCTGAAATCACAGCAGTATTACTATGACAAACCGGATGCCGGCACAACAAAGGAAAATTATACCATAAAGGAAGTGACAATTGACAACCCGCCGGTTGCTGATGCGGAAGGAAAGATTACCGTCGACGAATCGCATACGATCACTCCGAAAGATACCACATCCCAAAATTCCGGTATCACCGTCAAAACTACGCCCGGCAAACCGGAGCAATTCCTTTACCATGTGGAGTATTATCAGGGAGAGATTAAGGGACAGTATCATAATGCCAGAAGCGACACAGTCACAAATGTCCGTGACGGCGGCATCAAGATCAAGCTGTACGACTGGGGAAGCACAGATAATCCGCTCGGAAACGGAACCTTTGAGCTGACAGAAACAGTTGACGGCAATGAAGTTCCCGTAGGAAACGGAACCTATATCTCCAGCAATAATATGGACGACGGAACAAAAGGAAATGTTGCGATCCTGTATATTGACGCAGGAACCTACACCCTGAAGCAGACGAGCGCACCGCAGGGTTATATCAGTATGGCAGAGCCGATCCAATTCACCGTGGAGGACGGCGCAGACGGTAAGGTGAAGATCACCGTTAACGGCAACGACAACTACGATGTCAATGACAACGAGTACAACAACGGCGACTGCTGGGCTGACGAAAACACAACCGATCCGACGCAAAAGTATAAGGGTATCATCAATATCCACAACAAGCCATTCACGCTCAAAGCCGTTAAGGTTGACGGCAGCAGCCTCACGCCGCTGGCAGGAGCAGAGTTTGCGCTCTACAGAGGTATCATCAACGCAAGAGGCAAACTCATAAAGGATTATGAGCCGCTTGAAGGCTACGAAAATCTTACCACGGGTGCAAACGGCGAGATCCCGAATATTGATGCAACCCTGCCGCCGGATACCTATTTCCTGACAGAAAAGAAAGCACCCAACGGATACGAAGGGTTATCCGCCAGCATTTTATTCCAGATCGACATTCGCGGAAATATCACAATCGGCAATGCTGTGAATAATATCGGCAATGCTGTGAATAATGCATTTGCAGATCAAAGTACATATCTTCAGACCAATGATGACAAAACAGACTGGACGATTCGTGTTCCGAACACATCCGGCGCACACGATTATTACATTAACATTGAGAAGATCGCATTCCTCGATCAGTATATTCACGGTGAAACCGCTGACGCGGAGCAGAAATTTGTGTTCAGAGTGGAACGGTTCACGAATGATGACGCCGAAACAATGGCATCACCTGTCGAAAGCTTCTTTGTAACGCTGAACTGCACGAATCCGTACACCGGAGATCTCAGCAAATTTGAAGGAAACGGCTATTCGGTCGATAACAGAACCGTAACGATCAGCTACGGAAGCGGCAAAGAATATGTATTCCCTGCTTCCGTTTTCAGCGGAACGGCAACGGTCAAGCTCAGCAGTACCGGCTTCTACCGGATCACAGAGGTCAGCGGTCTGTCTTCCACAGACTATTCATTCTGGGCAGGAACAAACGTCTTTATCGGGGATGAAGACGGCAGAAGCGTCAAACAAAAGGGAAGCGCAGTCATTAACAACGAAAATGATCGACTCTGCAACGGCTGCCCGTATGTCGCATTCAAAGTGACCGAGGCTGATGCCGTACAAAGCAATGCCCCGACTGCCAGCTTCGCAAACTGTGAAACGGAATACGCTTATCTCAGCTCACAGGCCTATGCCGAGAACACCATCCGTCACAGCAATCCATGAGAAAGGAGGAGTGCTGAATGAAAAAACGGAATAAGAAACGCATAGCAGGCATCAGCGCTATCATCACAGTATTATTCATCACTCCCCTGCTCGTGTTTGCGATCGTCTATCAGAGCGCGCCGCGCAAAAACAGCTTTGCACCGGGCAGTGTGGATATTGAAGTCAGCGAAGCAGCCGATCATGGCGAAACGCTTTCCAAAGAGCTCGTGCTCGACAATGATAATAAATCGGTTGACAAACCGGTGAAGATTTACGATTCCCGCAAGAATGCAGGCGAGAAACTGCGTGTCTGCTTTGTACCGATGTGGGTTGACAGCAGCGGAAATGTTTGTAACGAGTTCAATTTTACTGTCCCGACACAAAGCGGCAATACGCTTGTTTACAAAGACGGCGAAAAGGAAATCAAGCTCACCCTTTCAGATGACTGGCATACAAACGGATGGGATTACAGTGATCCGAAGGCAGATCCGCCCGGTGACGGATGCTTCTACTATTCCGGCAGTCTGCTCAGCGGAGATCTGACACCGCAGCTTCTGGAAAAGGTCGAATTAAGCACGGAAGCCTATTCACTGACAAATCCCGCGCTCAAAAATCTATCGCTTCGCATTGACGTCCTTGCAGATGCGATACAGAGTTCGGGAAATGCGGCTGAAACAAGACAGTGGAACACACCATAAACAAAGCGGCAGAAGAAGGCAGCGCCCTTCCGATGCCGCTTTTTTATACATTCCTGCACTGCTCAGAAATCATACTATTTCCTTAATCATTTTTTCATGTTCTCCCCATTGCGTTTTCTTAGATTATATGCTATAATAATTGATAGTGCCCGAAGAGAAATCATGCGGCCGCAGATGCCCGCTGCGCCGCAGAATCAAAGGAGTATAAAGCTCATGGAACAGACAACTGTTTTCTCCGCCAAGGAAGCGGCTGCCCGTGCGCAGCATATCCTGCACGCAGTGCAGAGCGTCGTTGTCGGAAAAGATATGATTATACTGAAAGTGCTGCTTGCCATGCTGGCACGCGGCCATGTTCTGCTGGAGGATATGCCCGGTGTCGGCAAGACGACACTGGCACTTGCTTTTGCAAAAACGCTGGATCTGGATTATCACCGTATCCAGTTTACGCCCGATGTTCTGCCGAGCGATGTAACAGGTTTTTCCGTATACCGCAAGGAAACCGGAAAGATGGAATTTCAGAAGGGTGCAGCATTCTGCAATCTGCTGCTCGCTGACGAAATCAACCGTACCTCTCCGAAAACGCAGTCTGCGCTTTTGCAGCTGATGGAGGAAACGGCCGTCACCGTTGACGGAACAACCTATACGCTGCCGGAACCTTACTGTGTCCTTGCGACACAGAATCCGACCGGCTCTGTCGGCACGCAGATGCTGCCGGAGTCACAGCTCGACCGCTTCATGCTCTGTCTGCATATGGGGTATCCCGATCTCGAAAGTGAAATCAAGATCATGCAGACCCGCAGCAATGAGAACCCGCTGGACAGGCTGGAGCCTGTCATGACGCAGAAGGAACTGCGCATTTTGCAGGATACTGCGGCACAGGTTTATGTTGACGGCGCGATTCTGCGCTATATCGCGGAGATTTCCGCAGCAACCCGTCAGCATCCGATGATCCGGCTCGGCGTCAGCCCGCGCGGCTCGCTGGCGCTCTGCGCCGCTGCCCGTGCAACCGCGCTTGTCCGCGGCAGAGATTTTGTGACGCCGGATGACATCCGCGTCATTGCGGCAGATGCCTTTGCACACAGAATGCTGCTGAGTGCCCGCGCCAAAACCGAGAATATCTCGGCGGTACAGGTTCTGGAGGAGATTCTCGGCAATGTTCCTGTGCCGCGTCTGAGAAGGTATCAGGAATGATCCGCGCCAAGCTGCTTTATGCGGCGCTGGTTGTGGTGATGGTGCTGTTTTTTGTGCTGTACCGCGGGAATCTTTCCTTTGAGCTTCTGATTTTCACACTCGTGTTCCCGCTGATCCCGCTGATCAGCGTTGCAGTGCTGAAGCACTTTATCAAAGCAGGCATTTACCACAGCCGTGAGCCAATCCGCAAGGGTGAGCTGTTTCAGTGGATCCTTCAGATCTCAAACAGGAGCTTTTTTTCTTCCGCAAATGCACAGATCATGCTCGAATACCGCAACAGCCTGACCGGTGAAGAACGGGAGCTGACACTGATGGTGCCGGTTGTCTCGCATAATACGCAGCGGCTTCGGCTGGGATTCCATGCCGTGACCTGCGGTGTCATGCAGATTACCGTGAAAAAGCTGGTGCTTTACGATGCACTGCGCCTGTTCCGGCGGACGGTCAGACTCAATCTCACCGACACGGTTGTCATCATGCCGGCACCGAATGTTCTGCTGCCAGAGCAATGGCCGCCCAAGCCGCAGCCGGATGCCGATACCAATGAGTATTCCAAGGAAAAAGCCGGCGACGACCCCTCCGAGATCTTTGATCTGCATCAGTACCGCGAGGGCGATCCGGTTTCGCGGATCCACTGGAAGCTCAGCTCCAAGATAGACGCGCTGATGGTGAAGGAATACAGTCTGCCGCTTTCTGCGGGCTGTCTGCTGCTGCCGGATTACCGGATGATCAGCAAAGAGCCGGAAGCGGCACTGCGCGCAGATGCAATGCTTTCTGCCGTTGCAGCGGCTGCCGCACAGCTCTCTGAGCGCGGCGGCGGCTTTTCCATTACAGGCTATCATGCCAAGTCCGGTATGGTCAGCTCAGAGCCGTTTTCTTCGATGAACGATATGGCCGAATGGATGCGCCAGATCGTGAAATACAAGCCGATCGCACCGGACGGCCGTCCGGCGCAGCTTCAGGCGATGCAGGAATTTCTGAGCACGGAAGCGCTGGCATTTGCGCGCGTGATGATCTTCACGCCGCGGCTGGATGCTCCGCTGCGCGAGCTTCTACTTTCCCAGCCGGAGCCTGACCGCTTTGCTGTCTTTGCGGTCATCGGACAGGATGAACAGAGCTTCCCCGATCAGCTCGGCGGCCTCATCAGCTGTGTGCCGATCCGGATTCCGCAGCCGATCCATCCCTCAACGGAACAGCTCCGTGCCATGAAGGAACCCGATTTTGAGAAGGAAATCCTTATCAAAGGGGGTGCTGCACTGTGATGTTTCGGAATAAACCGCTTCCGCCGCGGCCGGATCCGCCAAAGGATCATATGCTGATCCATGATGCAATGACACTGTCGCTGCGCAAAAAGGCACATTTTCCGGAACAGCTTGTCCGGATGATTGTCGCGCTGTGCGGCAGCATCGGTACGCTCTGGGTACTGAACGGCTTTTTTGATTTTCCGATCCGGATGAAACCGCTGATTCTGTTTCTGCTTGCAATGACGCTGACACTTCGGATCATCCGGATGATTTCCCCGAAAATCGGATTTGTTTGCATTCTCAGTGCATTTGCGATTATCCCGCTGCTTCTGGTGCATTACCGCGAACCGGCCGTAGTCGGTGCCGGAGCAGTTTATCATGTGATGCGGAAACGGATCCTCTGGCAGATCGCCTTTCCGCCGACGGAAGCAACGGCCGGAGACTGGTCGGAGGCGGAATGCATCCAGTTTGTATTCTTTATGATTGTAATTGCGCTGGTTGCACTGCTGGAGTATTCCGATGTGCTGCTGTCGCACGTTCAGTCTAGCCGCAGCGGTTTCTGGATCCGGTTTCTTGTCACATTTCCGTTTCTGGAATGCGGCCTGTACTTCGGCATCGAAACAAGCAGCATTGCTGTTTTTATGATGATCTTCTTCTGGATCGGCACGATTGCGCTGGCAAGACGAAAGCCCTCCCGCAGAATGGCTGCTTCGCAGGGAATCTCCGCGCAGCTTCAGCTTTCCTTCCTGACGGATAATGAACAGCGCATGACAACGCATGAAACCGGCACTGCATTCATTCTGGCAGGCGCATTGATGCTGGCGCTGACTGCACTGCACTCCTCTGCAAACTATGTGCGGACGGAGGAAATGAACCAGAAGCGCAAAGATCTGCGGGATTTTTACAGAAATATCACGATCGACGATGTTATGGGCGTCTTTGACAGACTGCCCGGCTCCTTCGGGCCGAATGTCGTGACCGATGAGGTCGATCTGCTGCAAAACGGTGATCTGCATTTTGACGGAAGACCGGCGCTGCATCTGTCCATCGGCGGCGCGGCGGCAGTCGATGATTATTATATGCGCGGTGTTGTCCGCTCGGAATATACCGGACGCGGCTGGGGGATCCCCTCCAATGCCTACCGGCGCAACCAGCGGCTTTTCCGCAGACTGACCGAAGAAAACCGTATGCCGCAGACGCTGTTTCATTCCGATCATGCCGATGAACTGCGTACACCGGAAGGCAAATTCCCCGTCGTGCGCTGTGAGGTTCATGCGCTCAACAAGGAAAACGTGAATTATCTGCCCTATCAGAGTATTTTTGATATTGGCACACGTTACCGCTACGATACCGAGACTGAGCTGAACAGCACGGAAAATTATACGTTCTGGATTCTCAACAATGCGAAATTCAACTGGCCGGATATTGCAGAGCAATCCGCGCCTTCACAGGAAAAGATTGTTTCATCCTATGAGAAGTTTGCCGAGGAGGAATATCTGAAGCTGCCGGATACCGAGGCGATACACCGCATTGCAGAAGCTGCGAAGCCGTATATGCCGCCGGACAATCTGCCGCTCGATCAGCAGCTTGCCGCGATCCGCGATTATATCTGGGAGCGGGCGGATTATAACTTACAGCCCGGTGCGCAGCCGCAGGATCAGGATTTTGTCGAATATTTCCTTACGACCGGTCACAAGGGCTTCTGCGCGCATTATGCGTCCGCTGCCGTTGTGCTCTGCCGGATGTGCGGGATTCCATCCCGTTACTGTCAGGGCTATGTGCTGACACAAAATGATTTTCTGCTCGGCCGCACCGGCGAGGACTATGAGATCAATATTCCCGATTATCAGGCGCACGCATGGGCAGAGATCTATGTCAAGGGCTACGGCTGGATTCCGTTTGAATTCACGGAAACCGTGCTCGATACATGGCACAGACCGATTGAAACGACCCCGACGGAAACTGTCCTTGTCACCGAAACCACGGCGACTCTGACTGTCACAGAGGCTGCAGCCTCAAATGAGACTGCGGCAAAAACCTCTGCCGCAGCCGAGACAACCACAACGGCAGTGACAGGCACCGGCAGTGAGGCGCTCCCCGGCAGCACGTCGCCGGAGTTTGCCGCAAAACTGCTCCGCATTTTCGGCAGGATTCTGCTTGCTGCCGCAGTCCCTGCACTGTATTATCTGCTGCACAGACTGATCCTCAAACGGCGTGAAAAGGCAATGCGCAGCAAGGATCCGAATCAGGCGGCGCAGGCTGCCTACCAATTCCTGATCTATCTGCTTCATATTCAGGGTATCAATCAGGAAAAGCTCTCGCATGACGAATTTTCGGAGCTTGCCGAGACAAAATGCTCGCTGCTGCCGCACGGTTCGGTAACCCACGCCATTGCGATTCAGCAGGCGGCGGTATTCAGCCGGAACGGCATTACGCAACCGGAAGCAAAGGTACTCCGGAAGACTGCGAAGCATATGGCGGATGCGATGTACCGGAATGCAGGACTGCTGCGGAAAATCTGGCTCCGCTGGGGCAGACACATCATCTGACAATCATACTGACCGGAAAAGCGGCGGGGGGAGAAAACAGCTTGTTTTCTCCCCCGCCTGTTTCAGTATGCAGCATCAAGCCGGAACCCGCCGAAAAATGATAGACAGAATCTCATTTTTCTATTGACAAATCCGGATGCCTCTGTTATAATAAAGACAGCAATACTGTCTGCACGTTATGTCCTGACAATAAAAAGGGGGAACCGCTATGAAACCGATGCTGATCTCCATCAGCCGCGAATACGGCAGCGGCGGCCGTGAAATTGCACAGAATATTTCGGAACGTCTGGAACTGCCGGTCTTTGACCGCAAGCTCATTGATATGACCGCCGACCAGTGCGGCTATTCAACAAAATTCATTCAGGAAAATGAAGAGCGCATGACCAATTCCTTCCTCTATAATATCGCTGTTGCGGGGCCTTACTCCCCTTTTGGCGAAACAGAAGCGCTCCCGCAAGACTATGTTTTTCTGACACAGAGTAAAATCATTACTAAGCTCGCAAATGAGAATCCTTCCGCGGTATTCGTCGGACGCTGCGCAGATTATATCCTGCGCGATCATCCGAGTCTGTTCAGCGTGTTCATCACCGCAGATGTGGATTTCCGCGTCAAGCGCGCCATTGAGCATTATGATGTGCCTGCGGACAAAGCCTACAGTATCGTAAGCCGGCATGATAAGCAGCGCCGCCGCCATTATAATTATTATACCGGCATGGAATGGGGCGCCAGTTCAAATTATCACCTGATTCTCAATACCGGAAAGCTCGGCATCGCAACGGTTGCCGATATTCTGATTGACCTCATCAAAAACGCCTGAATCCTGCACCGGCAGGCATCAGGTTTCCTTGCCGCGCAGAACATGGTTCCCGCGCAAGCTGCGAAAACAAAAAAGATAATCCCCCTGTCCGTTCATGCACGGGACAGGGGGACTTTTTTTCAGCGGGTACGCAGGCTATTGATGTATTCTGTCAGCTCGCAGGCCATTTCGCACTGCTCCGGAATACGCGGATGGCCGGGTGTTGCTTTGCCGGAGCGTGTAAAACGAAACCGTTTGACGCGGGGACTGCTCATGCGCTCACAGGCATCGTCCAGCAATTCCTCCCAGAATTCATCATGCATCAGCACCGTCAGCATCAGAATAAAGACAGCTTTCGGATATTTCTGCATCAGATCAGCGAGAATCCGGCAATAGGTTTCGAGCCAGCGTTCGCGCTGTTCTGCATCGAGTATCTGGTCACGGCCGTCAAAATGCTGGTCGTTCTGACCGATTGCAAAGGTCACATAATCCGGCTGATAGCGCGAAAAGTCCCATTTTGTCATCGGGAAATCCGGAAAATAGCAGAGCTTATCATAAGCAGTTTCCATGCCGTAATTGCCGTTGTCAAAGTATCCGGTATGATCGAACAGCGCAATGCCGCCCTGTGCGACCAGATGCACCTGTGCATTCAGCAGGCGCGCAGTCTGCATTGCGTAGCTGTGCCAAGCGTTGTCGTAAACGGAATCATAAACCGGCGGATCAGAGGTTCCCACACAGTGTACGGCTTCAACGACGGAACCGGCCGTCACGCTGTCGCCGTAGCATTCGAGCTTCAGGCGCGGCAGCGGCGGCAGCTTGCAGAGATCGCCGTCATCCGAGAGCAGGATCTCCCGCAGTACAAAATGATGTGTGGAATCCTGCCGCTTGAACAGGATGCATTTGTGTGTCCCCCATCCGCTGACCGGAATATCATAGCGGTTGTCGGCATCGCCGAGCGCAACTGTATGCTCTTTGCCGTCGATAATACAGCCAAGCTGCAGACCGTTATAGCTTATATGGTTTTCGATAATGAAAACGAGCGTATCACCGGTAAATGCAAACTGCACGAGCGAGCCTGCCCAGAAAAAATCCGGCGCATCGGGATCCGAGAAATCAATGCGTCCCATATATTGCAGGCGCTTGTCGGAAGGCTTTACCGTTTTCATGCTTCTGTCTCCGGTGCTGCATTCTGCGCACGTTCTTCGCGTTTTTCAGCAGCAAGACGTTCCATTTCGTCCTTGAAGCGCTGATCGTTCGTCAGATCGAACGCGCAGCGGTTGAAGAATGCTTCCAGATCGGTGCGGTTGAATTTCTTTGCCTGTCCGATCATAGTAACGGCGAGATTGACGAGATCTGAATTCGGCGGCGGTGTCAGGCCGTATTTTTCGTAGACATCAATGGTCTCACCGTGTGTCGGCGGCGCAAACTTCTGTCCAAAGGTTTTCATGCGGCGCAGTACATCCTGCAATTCCATCTCAACAGGCTGTGAGGGCGCAAATCGCAGACTTTCAAAGTAGAACACGGCTGCGGAATACAGATCCTGAGCCACATAGCAGTAAAAGCCCATGTTTGCGAGCACACGCGCCATTCTGTCGGCCGTTGTGCAGAGCGGCAGCGTTTCCTGACAGACGCGCAGCAGCTCCTCCTGATTGTGGGCAAATTTGCACAGCTCCGCCAGCTCAAAGCGTGCATCTGCGCTGACCGGATTGAATTTCTGTGCGCGCAGAAGCACCGAACGCGCTTCACGGGTCTTTTTTTGCTCCAGCAGCACAAAACCGTAGAGATCAAGATATTTTGCAAAATCAAACGGCGCACGTTCAAAGGCAGTGTCCTCCGGATAAAGCATCCGGTACATATGGTATTCAAACGGATTACGGAAGCAGAAGAATTTTGGATCGGTGTCCTCAAAATACTGTTCGATTTTTTCCGAGATCACGGAAAGGATCGCCGCTGCTTCTTCAATTTTGTTTGCGCGGACAAGCGCCAGTGCTTCACCGAATGCCGCATCCATGCGCTTTCCGTTGATGAAGGTGCGCTTTTCCATTTCCTCGCGTGCCTCAGGCGGTACCATGCCGAAGGCATATTCGGCCAGTGCCTGAAGCAGCTCGCCGGAATTCGGCTCGCTGCGCACATCCTCCATGACATTCTGTATATGCTGCATATCTCTTTGCAGGTCGCCCGTCATTTCCACGCGAACCTGCGCCATCAGTTCGGTAACATTCATATTTTTTCCCCTTTTTCATTGGTGCTGCTGCGGCGGACGCTGTTGATCTGATTCTGTCCGCCGTTTTGCATTACTCCTTTTCGCTGTCAACGGCAGCAATGCCGAGAATATCGAGGCTTGCCTTGTCAACAGGCGACGGGCAGCCGCTCATCAGCTCTCTTGCATTCTGCACCTTCGGGAAGGCGACAACGTCACGCAGCGACTCGCACTGTGCGAGCGTCATGGTCAGTCTGTCAAGCCCGATGCCGAGTCCGCCGTGAGGCGGTGCGCCGTACTTATATGCTTCGACAAGGAAGCCGAATTTCGCCTCGATCTCCTCATCCGTCAGGCCGAGAGACTCAAACATTTTCTGCTGAAGCTCGTAGTCGGTGATACGGATGGAACCGGAGCAGAGCTCGGTGCCGTTGAGCACGAGGTCATAGGCCTTTGCAAAGACCTTTTCCGGCGCGGTATCGAGATATTGCAGGCATTCGTCCATCGGCATGGTAAACGGATGATGCATAGCAAGCCATTCGCCGGTTTCCTCGTCCTTTTCAAAGAACGGGAACTGTGTGATCCACAGGAAATTGAATTCATCCTCCGGAATCAGATCGAGCTTGCGTGCGAGGTGATTGCGCAGTGCGCCGAGCACCGGCAGTGTCACAGAGGTCTTGTCCGCAACGATCAGCACGACATCTCCCTGCTCTGCGCCCGCTGTTCTGAGGATCGCATCCAGCTCGCCGTCTTTCAGGAATTTGCCGAAGGAGCAGTTCGGCTCTGCATCAACCCAGCGGATATAAGCAAGCCCCTTTGCACCGATGCCTTTCACCATTTCGGTGAGCTTGTCGATCTCCTTGCGGGTGAGCGTACCGGCAGCATTCTTCGCGGTAATGCAGCGGACAGTGCCGCCGTCCTTCAGCGCGTTCTGGAATACGACAAAATCGGTATCCTTCACGGTTTCGGAGAGATCAGTCAGCTCCATTGCGAAGCGCAGATCGGGCTTATCGGAACCAAAACGGTTCATGGCTTCGGTATAGGTCAGGCGCGGGAGCGGGGTTTTCAGCTCACGGTGCATGACATCTTTGAACAGACGGATCAGGAAGCCCTCCGTAATATCGAGAATATCATCGACATCGACAAAGCTCATTTCGAGGTCGATCTGGGTAAATTCCGGCTGACGGTCTGCGCGCAGGTCTTCGTCGCGGAAGCAGCGGGCAAGCTGGATATATTTATCGTAGCCTGCGACCATGAGAAGCTGCTTGTAAATCTGCGGGGACTGCGGCAGCGCATAAAATTCGCCGTGATGCACACGGGACGGGACAAGATAGTCTCTTGCACCCTCCGGCGTGGATTTCATCATCATCGGTGTTTCAATTTCAAGGAAGCCGTTTTCATAGAAATACTGCCGTGCGCACTGCGCGATCTTATGGCGCAGAATGAGATTCTGCTGGAGCGGTGCTCTGCGAAGGTCAAGATAGCGGTATTTCAGACGCAGCTCCTCATTGACCTTTGTCTGCGCGGTGATCTCGAAGGGCGGCGTTTTTGCCTTTGCAAGAATGCGCAGCTCGGTGACGTAGATTTCAACGTGGCCGGTTGCGATTTTGTCGGTCTTGCTCTCGCGCTCGCGCACCTCGCCCTTTGCCATGATGACATACTCCGATTTGCAGGAGGCAGCCTTCTCAAAGAGTGCCTTATCGGTCGTGTCATCGAAGGTGAGCTGCACAACGCCTGTGCGGTCACGCAGGACAATAAACAGAATACCGCCTTTGTCGCGCACGGTATCGACAAAGCCGCCGACTGTGACGGTCTTGCCTGCTTCGAGCACCTCACCGCAATAGCAGGTGCGCTTCATTCCTTGCATTGTGTCCATGTTTTCCAAAACTCCTTTTTTTATATGCGCTGTGCGCATTTTATTATTGAATCATCTCACAGTTTCCGTAATGCAGACGGCCGCATTCTCCATTGATATCAGCGGTGTCTTTTCCGGAAAATGAACATCAGCCCGATCAATCCAATGAAGAAAAAAACCGAGCTTAACTCATAGATAATAAATCTCTTATTCGCATCCTTAGCGGGCACAAAAAACGAACTGAAAAAGCATACAGCCGATACAAGAAGGCTGCAAATAAAAGCTGCTGTCTTCATCTTTTTGCGGGAGAGCGATCGCTTTATCAGCTTTTTTTGCACAAATTCGCATTTGCAGTTCGGGCATTTATAATGATTCAATTCATAGGATTCCTCATATATACGCGTTTCTTCCTTCACATTTCTTTCTGTGCGGATTTTATGCTCATCTGACAGGATCTCAAAGCATTCCGGGCAGGCGACAAAGTCTGTTTCCTTGCTCACAACATTCATCTTACCGTGCTTCACAACGGAGATCTCATTCTGTTGTTCGTTTTTCAGGCGCTTCATCCGAATCTCCCTCCTCATCAAAGCATTTGCGTATCCGCTTCGCGGATGTTATTTTTGAATGGGGTGCCGCTCTTGCCGGCACCCACGCCCGCGCGCGCTTTGCACGCTGAGAGGATTCCGCGCCCTGCAGGGCGCGGCTTTTGGCGCAAAGACTCTTTGGAATCCCTCATTGGGTGTGCTCAATACATTCCGAGCAGTCCCGCGAGAATCGCAAACAAAATGCTGCCGACTGCCGCCGAAATCGCAGCGCCCATCCAGAATTGCGTCACTGCCTGCAAAAACTTTGTCCGCCAGAACGGCTTCTTCTCGATGTATGCCTGATCCGGCCGCGTCATGCCGGAAACGGCAGCGAATCCGAATATGGAAAGCACCCAGATCAGAATCAACGGTA
>JAFYBM010000214.1 GCA_017540225.1 Oscillospiraceae bacterium
GAATCACAAAAAAGCACTTGCCGTTCTCTTTGCGGCAGTCTGTTCCGCGGCAGCTCTGAGCGGCTGCACGAGCGAACGAAGCGGCGATACAGCCGACATTGACGAGGTCTCTGCAACAACCGAGGCATCCGCAGATGAAACAGAACCGGATGCTGAAACAACCGCGCCGGAAACCACTGTGACCGAGGCGGTAACCGAAGCCGAAACCGAAACCGATTCAGACAGCGAGAATGACGAAGCAACAACAACAGCTGCGGATGAAAAGCCCGCAAAGCAGGCTGACGGCAACACGCGCATTCTCTGGAGCGAGCGCGGTCTGGAAGCAATCGGCGTGCTCGGTGTCGGATACGGTCAGGATCTGAAGGTCGGAGATGAATACCTTGGCTGGAAGATGACTGCTTTTAACGGCATAGTGGATGATGACGGCAACACCTGCTCCGAAATGAATGTCGATTTCACCTATAACGGCACGCTCTCCGTCAACGGCATTGCGACCGTTCTGCCTGCGGATGATCCCGACAACCCGAATGCACTCTATCTCCGCGTCGATAATCAGGCGGAATTTCCGTATTTTCCGCAGGATAAGCGTCCGCGCGGCTGGTTTATCGTTGAAAATTCGCGTGACGTATTCCGGATGCTGGAGCTGGATGACCCGCCGGTCGCATCCAAATATGAGGTTGCCGTTTCCATGACGGTCACCGACCTGCACATTCACATGAAAGAAGGCGGCTTTGATACGATCCGCGTAACGGCCGCATCCAAACGGTAATTCTGATTCCGATGATTCTGGGGGTAAATATGAATTTTCTGAAACGCTCTGCGGCAGTGCTGACTGCCGCCGCAATGCTCATCTGTGCCGGATGCGGCACCGGCCCGAAGCTGCCGGAAACAAGCATTCCGGATTATACGATTCCGGAAAATGTCCTCGGAGAGCCGACCGACATGATTCCGGAAGTTACGGTCGATAAATATAAAGTGCCGGAGAATGAAGGTATGGATCTGATAAAAGATATGCAGCTGGGATGGAATCTCGGCAACACATTCGATGCCTCCGATGCAGGCAATATCAGTGCGGAACATGAGCTTGACTACGAAAAAGTATGGTGCGGTCAGATTACAACGATTGAGAACATCGCCGCAATCAAAGCCGCCGGATTCAAAACAATCCGCATCCCCGTTTCATGGCATAATCATGTTGACGAAGAATTCAATATTTCGCAGGCATGGCTGACCCGTGTCAAGGAAGTCGTGGACTGGTGCCGCGATATGGATCTCTATGTGATCGTCAATACGCATCACGATAACAATGAAGACTACTATTATCCGGATACCGAGCATCTGGAAAGCTCAAAAAAATATCTTACGGCTGTCTGGACACAGATGGCGGAGACCTTCAAAGATTACGATGAGCACCTCATTCTGGAATCAATGAATGAGCCGCGTCTCGTCGGAACAAACTATGAATGGTGGATCGACCGGAACAACGAGCAGTGCAAGGATGCCATAAGCTGCATCAACACGCTCAATCAGCTCTTTGTCGATACGGTGCGTGCGACCGGCGGAACCAATGCGACCCGCTGGCTGCTGTGTCCGGGCTATGCAGCCTCTCCGGACGGTGCACTCAATGAGGGCTTCGCGCTGCCGTCAGACTCTGCAAACCGCGTGATCGTTTCGGTTCATGCCTATCGCCCCTACAGCTTTGCGCTCGATACCAAAGGCACAAAGGAATGGTCTATCGACAATCCCAGCGACACCGGCGATATTCTCAACTTTATGGACAGTCTCTACGGCAAATTCGTCATGAACGGCACGCCGGTTCTGATCGGTGAATTCGGCGCCCTGAATAAGGATAATCTTGAGGATCGCGTTGCGTTTTCCGCATATTATACGGCTGCCGCCAGAGCACACGGCATGAGCTGCTGCTGGTGGGACAACAATGCATTCACCGGCTCCGGCGAAAACTTCGGTCTGCTTTACCGCCGCGGCTCGGTGTTCACCTATCCGGAAATCGTACAGGCACTTATCAAGGGCAGCAGCGTAAGCTGAACCGAAAACCAATCAAACAGGAGACATTATGAGAAAGATACTGGTGATTATACTGCTCTGCACCGGTGCATGGTTTCTGATGAGCTGTCAGGAGCAATCGGAGGCGGAAAGCAGCAGCACAGCCGAAACGACCGCTGCTGTTACGGTGACGGAGGAGCAAACGGTCACAACCGCAGCAGCCACAACGGAAAAAACCGCAGAAACATCCGCGCCGACTACAACGGAAACCTATCAGATTGCGGAGAATATGTATATGTTCATTGACCTGCAATCCGTCCGCGCATCAAAATGCACCGCAAAAATGACCAACCATAATGCAGTACAGAAGCCTTACACCTACGCATACCGCATTCTCAATGCGGAGACCGGCGAAGAATGCAGAATCCTCTCAAACTATGATCCGGAGGAGGATGACCGCGATGCCTCGGAAATCCACTGGATCAATCCGGAGGAAAAACGCACGCTGCAATATGACTGGGAGGATCGCTACGGTGAGCTGGAGGACGGCACCTATATCCTGGAGCTGATCCTTGACCGTACAACAGTCTATCCGGAGGACGGCGGCGAAGGCACTGTGGTTCCTGTTGTCGTCCGTGCAAAATTTGAAGTCGAATCCTCTGATTTCGTTCCGCATATTTATATTGCGCCGGAGGATGTGCAGCCGACAGGTGTCGTGCTGACGATTGAAAATTCGCCGGATGCAGGCCGTTCCTATGCATTTGCCTACCGGCTCTATGATGAAAGCGCAAAGCCGCGCAAGGAGCTGCTCAAGGTATTTGATAAAGAAACGCGCCTGACGATGAACAATTACGTCAAGGCCGGTGAAACACTGATGCTGGAGCTGAACTGGCGTGATCTTTACGGCAATTTGCTGGAGGGCAAATATTCCATTGAAATGGAAATGCTGGCAGACGGCGAAAAGGAAGGCAAGACCTATCACGCTGACTTTGAGATCAAATGACGGAAAAGGACTGCACAGCAATCTGTGCAGCCCTTCCTGTTTCC
>JAFYBM010000024.1 GCA_017540225.1 Oscillospiraceae bacterium
CATAATTTATGCCGAATGCGCTCTCACCGATCTCCGTCACCGTAGCAGGAATGTCGATGGATTCCAGCGATGTACCCGAAAAGGCGTATGCGCCGATCTTTTGCAGCTTTGAATCCGGCGCAAAGGTAACAGACGTCAGACTTGTGCAGTTAAAAAACATATTGTCAGCCAGAGATGTGACACTCGCCGGAATGTAGATCGACTTGATCGACGTACCCTGAAATGCACCGCTGGCAAATGATTCAAGCGACGAGTCTTCCGGAATCACGATCTCGCTCAGATTCTTATAGTCTGCGAGATTATCTGTGAACACACGCAGATTTTTCGAGAAGGTGAGCTTTTCGAGATTGTTCTTTTTCGCAACAGAACCCAGTCCGAACTTGATGACCGGCATCACGACCGTTTTCTTGATGACATTGCCTTCTTCGTCCTTCTGTTCCTTGCCTTCTTTGTCCAGATCCGGCACTTCATAGGGCAGCGTTTCGGGAATGACGATGTTCTTGTATTTTGCATCGCTGAAGTCAACATCATCCTTCAGCCCGAAAATCCACAGTGCCTCGATCAGCGGCGAATCGGAATTATTGTCATCCTCACGGCACTGATAGACCTTGACATCGTCGATCGTCAGGGTGTAGGGCTCTGAGGCTGTGACTTTGACCTGCGCCGTTTTGACCGCGGATGCAGAGACCGCCTGACTGACAGCGGTTTCATTTGTTCGCGCTGCTTCTGCGGTTCCCGCCGCAAACGCGGATGCGGGAACGTTCATCAGCAGACACGCTGCTGCAACGGTAATGCTGAGAAATCTTTTGCCTTTCATGATATGACCTCCTTCAATGATTGTTACCGGTTTTTTTGCTGGATTCGTCAAAAAGACTGTATATATTATACCACGCCTGCCGGCAGATTGTCAACCGGATTGTCGATGCATCTATAAGTTTTTCCTATTATTCCGGAAATATTTACATTTTGTTCATATTTAAGTGGAGGCGTGCTACGTTGCATAGTGTTGTAAAAACTCAAGATTTCTTTCAATAGATCAATGCAACTTCGGTACTGAGCTATGCCGATCGAAACGATGCCCGAGAAGCTGACGGCATCACAATAATACCGCTTCTGCGCCGATATTTTCCCGAAAACGAATATCATGTTCCGCCAGCAGCATTGTCGGCTGAAACGCATTCAACAGCGCTTCGATCTGCATCCGCGAAAAAATGTCAATAAAATTCAGCGGTTCATCCCAGATATACAGATGCGCCGGTGTCAGAATACTTGCTGCAAGCAGCACTTTTTTCTTCTGTCCGGCAGAAAATTCCGCCATATCCTTTGCAAACTGCGCACGGCCGAGATCGAGCTTCCGCAGCACGGCACAGAACAGACTGCGATCCAGCCTGCGCGCCTCACAAAAAGCCGGAATACTGCCGCAAAGCCCGTCCGTATCCTGCGGAACATACGAGATGACAAGTCCGGAGGCTGTCACGCACTGTCCGCCGATTTGCAGGGCATCATCCGGCGGCAGCACGCCTGCTGTTTGCAGGATTGCCCGCATGACCGTTGATTTCCCGCAGCCGTTTGCGCCCTGCAGCGCATAGCGTGCGCCCTGTCTGATCTGCAAGGTCAGTCCGTTACAGACCGGCTCCGCTGCTCCGCGGTATTGCAGCACACAGTCCCGCAGCTCGGCAAGCAGCTCTTTATGATGCCGCAGCGGCTGCATTTGCAGTGCCTCTGTCTGCTCAATATCCTGAAGCAGACCCTCCTGTTCCGCAATTTCACGCTCAATGCGCTGTTCGGTATTCTTCACGCGGCTCTGCATTTTTTTCGTTTTTGCGCCGATAAAGGAACGTGTGCTGATGCAGCGATCGTGTTCCTTTACCGGATCAAATCCGATTTTTGTCCGCTCATTTTTTTCTGCCCATTCCGCATTGCGGCGGGCAGCCTGCCGCAGCTTGCGAATCTGCTTCCGGTGTTTGTCGTTTTCGGCCTCCGCAAACTGATCGCGCCGTTTCTGATTCTCCTGCCAGCATGAAAAATTCCCGTTCTGCACCAGAATGGTTTTTCGGTTCAGCACCAGAATGTGATCGGTACAGGCATCCAGCAGATCGCGGTCGTGCGAAACAAGAATAAACCCCTGCTTGGATGCAAGATACTGCCGGACGATTTCCCTTGCCTGTGCATCCAGATGATTGGTCGGCTCGTCGATCAGCAGAAAATCGTTTTCGCCGGAAAACAGAATCGCCAGCATAATTTTCGTCCGCTGTCCCCAGCTCAGTGTCGTGAACGGACGGTACAGGATCTCAGCATCCTCATGCAGCGCCGAAAGCTCACAGATCACGCGCCACATCGCACAGTCTGCCCGCAGCTCCTCAGCAAAATCCGCAGCAGCCCGCTGCATCTGCGCCTCTGTGATCTGATAGGGGAAATATGCAAAACGCACCGATGAGACAATTGTGCCTTGATATGTGTATCCGCCCTGCAGCAGACGTAGAAACGTTGTTTTTCCTTTTCCGTTCCGTCCGATCAGACCGAGCTTCCAGTCTGTATCAACGGCAAACGATGCATCCTCAAAAACCGGTTCCGTGCTGCCTTCATAGCTGAAAGTCAGGTGATCCGCACGAATTTGTGACATAAGCATTCCTCCTTTTCCTGTCCGTTTTTGCAGAAAACAAAAACGGAACTGCTTGCTGCCAAACAGTTCCGTTATGTTCAAATAACCCCGAAGTACAGAAGCAGACCGCTCCTGCAAAAACGCACAGATATGCAAAAAGAGGTTATGCGAACATAATCCACTTTTGGCAGCACAAACCGGCGGTCTATGCATCTGCATATTCCGCTCTGTGTATTCATGCAATCAAAAGTGAATTATTTGCGCATCCTCTCACCTCTCCCTGAGTTTGAGTGCATTATAACACATTCTTCCGTGTTTGTCAAGCCCTCAAAGTGACAAAATCGTAATAATAACGTCACGGAATAGTGAGATTTGTATGCTACAATATACACAACAACACCTGAGGAGGTATTATCATGGAATTTTTAACGATTGAGCATCTCTGCAAAACATACGGAAAGGGCGAAACGCTTGTCAAGGCGCTCGATGATGTCAGCTTTACCGTCCCGCGCGGGCAGATGGCCGCAGTCATCGGGCCTTCCGGCTCCGGAAAATCCACGCTGCTTCATATTCTCGGCGGTGTGGACAGACCGACCTCCGGCAAATTCTTTCTTGACGGACAGGATGTTTATCAGCAGAACAACAAGAATCTGGCGATCTTCCGGCGCCGGCAGGTCGGGCTGATCTATCAGTTCTACAATCTCATCCCCGTGCTGAATGCCGAGGAAAACATTACACTGCCGCTGATTATGGACGGCCGCAAGCCCGATCAGAAGCAGCTTGACGATATGCTGGAGCTGCTCGGACTGACACAGCGCAGAAAGCATCTGCCTTCGCAGCTTTCCGGCGGTCAGCAGCAGCGTGTTTCCATCGGGCGCGCACTTTTTACATCTCCTTCCGTCATTCTCGCTGATGAGCCGACCGGAAATCTTGACAGCAAAAACTCTGCCGAAATCATCGCATTGCTGCGCAAATCCAATCAGGAATTCAATCAGACCATGATTATTATCACGCATGATGAAAACATTGCATTGCAGTGCGACCGCGTCATCAC
>JAFYBM010000215.1 GCA_017540225.1 Oscillospiraceae bacterium
AATACATCTATTATACCAGAGTTTGCGCGCCTTGTCAAGTAGGATTTCTATGAAGAATTCATGATTTCCGAAAAAAAGCAGGGCGGAATGCACGAAAAAGCCCTGCTCAATCGTTTTATAGGTGAAGGGCGATACAGAACACGCTCTCCGCAGCGCGCTGAAACTGTAAAGAAACAGGGGGGTGATCCGGCAATGGAACAGCTCAGCTTTGAGGAAATCGTCACGGAGCATTATAACACGCTGCTGCGCATTGCCGTGCAGCACACCGGAAACCGCGCCGAGGCAGAGGATATTGTGCAGGACACCCTCCTCCGGCTGCTCGAAACGGGAAAGCATTTTTCCGATCATGAGCACGCAAAGGCATTCCTGATCCGTTCGGCGGTCAACCGATGCTTCGACTATCTCAAATCCGCCCGCAGAACGCGCAATATCGCGCTGACAGACGCGGAGGAACACACACTGCCGCCTGACAGCGGCGGCTTCCGGAGCGAAGAAGCGCTGGCAGTGCTTGAAGCGATGCAGAAGCTGCGCCCCGAATACCGGAATGTCATTTACCTTTATTATTTCGAGGAATATTCCATCAAAGAGATCGCTGCGATTCTCCGGAAAAGCAGCAATACCGTCAGCTCATGGCTGACCAGAGCGAAGAAGCAGATGCGGGAGGTTATGGAAGATGAACAAGACGACATATCGGACAGCCATGCAGCAGATTTCCGCCGAAAGGGAGGAGATTCTCATGAAAGCAAAGCAAATGCAGGCACAGTTTGATGCGCAGAACAAAAGAACCGTAAAGCAGCATTCGAGCCGGCGCAGAATGCTCGCGGCACTTGCCGCAGCCGCCGCACTGATGATCTGCGGTACAGTTACGGTCGGTGCTGTGAATGACTGGAATTATGCGGCCGTTTTCAGCAAATACTTCACTGAAAAATCAGGTGAGCAGGTGCTATATGATTTCTCCGGCATGGGGCTGGATATCGGTGAGGTTATCGAGGGTGACGGCTTTACGCTCACGATTCAGTCGGTTGCCGCGGATACAGCGGCCGTATATATCGCCTATGATATTGCGCTGAGCGATGAAATCCGCGCTGAAATTGCACCTTATGGCGACGCCCAGATCAGCGGATGTGTTCACGGCGGCATCTCAAAGCAGGGCGAAACAGGCACCTATACACCGAACATTCACGGCTTGAGCGGCGTTCCGGATGCGGACGGCATTTATCATTTTGTCACTGTCGCGGAAATGGATGCCGGCACAGACCTGAGCGACAAGCAGATCGAGATTGAGACCGGTGAGCAGCTGGTTATCGGTTATAACTATAACGATGAATCCTATGACCCGGAGCCGATGATTCTTTCGGTTCCAAATCGCCGGCTGACCTATGATCTGGCAGATATTACCGTTCAGAAAGGTATTACCGTTTTCTACGGCGGCACACTGCCCAATGACGCAAATGAAAATATCTTTGAGGAGATGACCGTGACGCCGTTCATGCTGCGATTCCGGCATGATGAAACAGTCGGCAAATGTGGCGGCGCACCGAAATGTGGCTGGCTCCCCGGTGTTGACGAAGTAGAAGTCAGTTACACTGCTGTCTACGAGGACGGCACCGAGCTGCAAATTCCGTATGATCCCTATGGTTCCGGCGGATGTGCAAGCCTTGCTTCGGCAAACGGCAGCGGCGGATATGACGCATTCCTTGAGGTCAGCCGGTATTTCTCTGCGCCGATCTCGCTGGACGGCCTGACCGCCATCCGCATCAATGATATTGAGATTCCCGTGCAGTAACATTTGAATTCACATAAGCCTTTTCTTTCCGATTCAGAGCCGTACCCCTGCCTTCGGGCGGGGGCGCGGCTCCTTTTTTGCTGTCATATCTTTATCCTTTCTGTCATTTTGTGGCTGTGCGATTGTCATATTCACTGTGCGATCGTATCTAGTTGCGTTTTCAACAAAAAGTTGAATGTTACCAACTTGTAAACATTATTACAACGGCAGACTTTCAGCTATTGGGGATGTTCGACAAAATCCGCACCCTGTTTTAGCCAATCTGCACAGAGAAATGCCCGTTTTTGGCCAAAAAGCGAACATGAATTCGCTGTTCTGAACAAGAACGGAGGCGCGCTGCATTGGCTCAGATGGATATTTCCTCTTGACTTTTTTGTAACTTTCTGGTATAATGGCACTGCACCCCAAAAAGATTTGGGCAATAGATAAAAAAATTACCAATAATACACAATCAACCAAAAATACATCTCCGTTTTCAAAATCCAAATCCGATCCAACATAGAAACAGATCAATCGGGAAAAAGGGAAAACCTGCGCTCACCAGTCAATACCAACCATATTCAAGGAAAGAGAAGGTCACCCCACCCATGAAAGAGAGTTTCAAACGATTACTGACTGCGGCGGCTGCACTGTGTATGCTGCCCGCAATGTTCCGCGCACCCGCCGGAACAAAAGCTGCTGCTGCTGAGATCAGCGGCACTTCGTATACCGATTCGGCTTCGTTCAACAGCAAGGTTCAGGAGATCAGGGAGGGCGACTGCGGCCTCTATCTTGATTCCGAGCGCACACAGCCGGCGTATCTGCCGGTCGGCTCCTGCATGAACGCCTCGATTTTCTATTACCCTGTGCAGGGCTGGGCCGGAATGCAGTGCTATGCCTACTCGCAGGGCGTTTACAGCAAGCTGTTCGGCGTCATGGCCGGCAACGGCGATTTCAATACCGGATATGCACACAATGTCATTTCTCCGGCCGATCAGATCATTGACCTGACCGCCGCGGATCTCTACAGCCACCGCGTTATGCCGGGTGCGTATTTCCGCACAACTGCCAGAGAGGATTTTCTCTATGACGGCACCTACGGCCATTCCGTTATCATCCTCGGCTATGACAGCTACAGCGTCACCGTCATTGAGGGCAATACGAACGGCTGCGGCCAGATCGAGGAAAATACGCTCAGCTATGAAGCGTTCAACAAGCGTTTCACCTCCGGCCAGCAGCGCAGAGTCTGCCATGTGATTCAGCCGTCAGAATCTGTTTATATGTCGCTGTACGGGATGTCCTTTGATGCGGCATCCGTACCGGTTGTGACGACAACGCGGTTTACCGCGGCCGCCACGACCACTACGACTACGACCACCACCACGACTACAACTACTACCACCACAACGACTACGACCACTACCACCACTACTACGACCACTACCACCGCTGCGGTCACTACGGCTGTGACGGAGGAAGAAGCACCGGCAGAGGAGCCGGCGGAGGATTTCTGGAATGTGACCGATGATCCGGTATTCCCGTTTGCCGCACCGGCACCTGCTGTGCAGCCTGAGCCGGAGCATTCGCGGGAAACTGTGGAATTTGCGACTGCAACCGTTCTGAGAGAATGCCAGACGCTGTTCCTGCCGCTGGAGAATGCAGAACAGTATAGCTGGCAGAGCAGCGATCCGGAGGTTGCTGTACTGATCTGGGACGGCATTGTGCTGACCGGCCGGAACGGCGATGCCGTTATCACCGCAGAAAACGAGGATACCCGCTTTGTATTCCCGATTTCTGTCCGTGCCGTGACATGGGCGGAGCTCGGCGACATCAACCGCGACGGGATCGTGGATCTCGGTGATGCGCTGGTCGCCATGAATATGTATACTGATATCATG
>JAFYBM010000216.1 GCA_017540225.1 Oscillospiraceae bacterium
ATTCTTTGATGCCCTGCTGAACAGCTGATTACCCGCCTATAAATCCCCGCGGTTCCCTCGTGGTTCACTTGCACTCGAAACTGCATCATGAAAATTGCGCTGATGCGCAGAATTGGAAATTAGGTTGGCGGGCACTGCCCGGTTGTATCATATTATAATGGAAAAAACAATGGGCAAATGAAAAGATGGGCGAAACACGCAGGGGGAATCCGGACGGTTCCCGCTGCGGGAGCCGTTTGGTTTTACAGTTGACAATCGGTGCGAAGCATGGTATAATAAACATATCAGTAAAATCCGGGAAATTTTGCAAGTATTGGGAAAGAGAGAAGGCAATATGAAAGATGCAGCACACGGCGTGAATCTACATACTCCGGAAACCCTTGCAGAAATGGGACAGCAAAGACTGGCAGACTATCTTCGCGCACTGCCGGCGGATCGGCAGACGCTGCTCCTGAATCAGCTTCAGACGCTTGATCTGTCTGTGCTGCGCGCGGCCTCAGAACCCGCAGAGCAGCGCGGCAGGATCGAACCGGTTTTTGCCACAACACTTGATGAAATTGCGCAGAACCGTGAACGGTACACGCAGCGCGGTCTGGAGGCAATCCGTGCCGGAAAGGTCGGTGCGGTAATGCTCGCGGGCGGGCAGGGGAGCCGGCTCGGCTTCGATAAACCCAAGGGCATGTTCAATATCGGCGTGACCGGAACGCTGTATATTTTTGAGTGCCAGATCCGCAATCTGAAGGCGGTCACCGAACAGGCTGGCGCATGGGTTCCGCTTTTTATCATGACCAGCGAGGATAACTGCGAGGAAACGCAGCGCTTCTTTGCGGAGCACGATTATTTCGGATACAGCCGCGATCACATCCGGTTCTTCCGGCAGGAGCAGCTTCCTGTGGTCGATCCGGACGGGCAGCTGCTGCTCAATGAGGACGGCATGATCCTGACGGCGCCGAACGGAAACGGCGGCTGGTATGCTTCCATGGAGCGGAATGAGATTCTCAATGACATTCGTTCCGCAGGGATTGAGTGGCTGAATGTATTTGCAGTGGACAATGTTCTTCAGCGCATTGCAGACCCCTGCTTCATCGGTGCAGTGCTGGATTCCGGCAAGGAGAGCGGCGCCAAGGTCGTTGCAAAGGCAGCGCCGGATGAGAAGGTCGGCGTGCTGTGTCTGGAAGACGGACGTCCCTCCATTGTGGAATATTTTGAAATGACTGATGAAATGCGAAGCAGCCGCGAGCCGGACGGTTCGCTTTCCTATAATTACGGCGTGATCCTCAACTATCTGTTCAATACGGCTTGTCTGGATCAGACACTCGGCGTCGCACTGCCGCTGCACCGCGCCTGCAAGAAGATCCGCCACATGCAGCCGGACGGCACGGTCGTTGTCCCCGAAGCGCCGAATGCCTACAAGTTCGAGACGCTTGCGCTCGATCTGGTGCGGCTTCAGGGAAGCTGTCTTGCATATGAGGTGGAGCGCAGCAAAGAGTTTGCGCCGGTCAAGAATAAAACCGGCGTCGATTCCGCAGATACCGCACGGGAACTGCTGCGAAAGAACGGTTATACGCTTTGAAATCAATACAGAGCACCCTTGCATTGGAGATGCAGGGGTGCTTTTTTCCGTTTACATTTTGTTTACGCCGCGATGAATACTTGATGAAACCGAGTGTGGTATGCTATGATTACCGAAAGGAGGCAGGCACATGAAACACAAACGAATCGCTGTCTGTATCGCGGCGGCAATGCTGCTCTGCACGGCCTGTGCGGAGAATCCCGATTCCGCGATCATCAGGCACAAGGACATGGAAAAGGTCATCAGCGAGGCGAACGACAGCGGCGAAAACCGTGAAACAATCAGCGAATACACCGTTCCGGAGCGGTACAGCGCGAAATTTGAGAATGAAAGCCTGCATGTCAAGGTTCGGGCGAATGCTGAGATCGTGATGCCGCAGGTGGAAACGCTCTCGGTCGTGCATGTGGAAAAGGCGCAGTTTTCGCAGGAATTCACTGACAGGGTGCGGAAAGCGCTGCTCGGCGATCAGCCGGTCTATGACGGCAAGCTGACCATTCTGCGAA
>JAFYBM010000217.1 GCA_017540225.1 Oscillospiraceae bacterium
CAATGTCATTGTCAAGCTGAATCTTCTCCTTGATCATCGGGTTGCCGCTTGCGATTGCCTGCATCTGCGAGTATGTCAGTACCATTTCGTCCACATCCTCTGACATGCGAACGGGATCTTTGCTTGTCATGATCTGGTTGATGAATTTCGCCTTATTCGTAATAATGCCCATCATATAGGCGTCAAAGGTGTTTTCTGTCAGGTAATGATAGATGCCCACTTCGGGGAACAGATTGCCCTGCCGGATGCCCCGACCGTCCTGCTGCGTCAGGTCGGCAGGCTTCCACGGTATGTCCAGGTGATGGATCGCGCAGATTCTGTCCTGCACATTTGCGCCGGTACCGAGCTTTGATGTACTTGCGATGATAAACCGCTTTTCTCCCTTTTTGAGCTGCTCAAACATATCCGCTCTTGCCTTGTCTGTTTTTGCGTCGCCTGCAAAACATATCTCATCACGGGGAATGCCGCGGCGGATCAGCTCCTCCTTGATTGCTTCATAGACCGAAAAATGCTCCGGATCCGCATTGATCGCAATATCGCAGAAAACGATCTGTACGCCTTTCTGCTCTGCCGTATCATGATAGTTCTGTTCAAGATTGTCAAGCAGCATTATCACCTTGCTGTCCGGCGCAGGCTCTGCATCACGGAAGATACAGCGGCTGTCCAGTCCGAGAAGACGTGCTTCATGCGTGATCTTCAACATGTTGTCCTCAGCCGGATCGACATTGCCGTTGTGAATCCGCTCTGACCGCGCCGCCAGCTCCTTCATGTATGCCTGCTGCCGTTCATCAGGCTTTGCTGATACGACAATCGGTGCGCCGGTTTTCAGGGCAGGCACAGGCAGCTTTATCATGTCGGGAGTCTGAATATCTGCAAACTCCTTATACATCTGCATCAGCTCCGGGATATTGACGAATTTGGAAAAACGGTTTTTCATCTGAAAGCCGTTGCCCGCAGGTTTGATCTCAAGCTGCGAAACGACCTCTCCGAATGTGCTTGCCCAATCATCAAAGGTTTCCAATCCTGCCTTTTGCAGAAGATCCGGTCGCAGGTATCGCTGCATAACGTAGAATTCTACCATCGAATTGCTGACTGGCGTGCCGGTGCTGTATAAGATATTATTGCAGCCGTATTTATCATTGAGATACTGCGTTTTCATCAGCATATCTTCGGATTTTTGCGCTGCGGTTGTCTGTACGCCTGCGACATTGCTCATTTTTGTGGCGACGTAGCAATTCTTATAATTATGTGCCTCGTCACAGACCAGATAATCGAATCCCAGCTTTTCAAAGCAGAGTGAATTATCCTTTTTGGATGACATCAGCTTTTCAAGCCGTTCTTCTATCCGCATCCTTTCGCGTTCCAGCGCCTTGACCGAAGTGCGGTCACTGCTGTCCACATCTTCCAGCGCATCCATGACCTCTGCAAGTTCCTTTTCCATAAACTGCTTGCGGTATTCATCAGACATCGGGATACGTTCAAACTGCGTGAATGACATAATCACAGCGTCATAATCGCCGGTCACGCAGCGGGCTATGAATTTCTGCCGGTTGTCCTTTGTAAAATCCTCCGGTCTTGCGACCAGCAGCTTTGCGTTCGGATACAGACGCATCCACTCAGATGCCATCTGCAATGTCAGGTGTTTCGGTACGACTACGCAGGCTTTTGAGATCAGACCGAGCCTCTTTTTCTCCATTGTTGCAGCAATCATCTCGAAGCTCTTTCCGGCGCCTACGCAGTGTGCCAGAAGCGTATTGCCGCCCAGCTTTGCACGAAGAACGGCATTTCCCTGATGCGCCCGCAGCTTAATTGCCGGATTCATGCCCGGAAAAGTCTGATGACTGCCGTCATATTCTCTGCCACGAATTGCATTGAACAGATAGTTATATTTCTCTACATAATGATCCCTCCGGTCAATATCCTCCCATACCCAGCTTTTGAATGCTTCCTTCATCTGACGGGCTTTTTCTTTTGCAAGCTGTGTTTCCTTCGGGTTTACTTCATAATGATACTTGCCGTCCATGTCCTCCACGCGGTCACGCACGACAATATCCCGCTGATTCAGCAGATTCTCAAAAATCTGGTAGCTTGTCATGCGGCAGGTGCCGTAGGTTTCCGTTGCCGCGACAGAATGATCCTGCCCGGCGCCTTCGATCTTATACTCACCGAATTTCATGCGCGTGACCGGATGAAAGAAGGTGTCGCCCTTGCAGACCTCACGGAAAAACCGGTTATAGTCCTCGACCTCGATCCAGTTTGCACCGATACGGACAGATATTTCGTCCGCTTCCAAGTCCTTTGGTATCACTGACTGCAATGCAGTCACATTCCGCTCAAAGCTCTGGTCTATCAGCTTTGCATAATCCTGTGCGATCTTCAGCTTTTCACGGACATTGCCCGAAAGATATTCACTTGCATCCTCATAGCCGGAAAACGGCTCATCGTCCTTGATTTTAGCAGGATTGCGAAAAATCTCTGTGCCAAGCTCAGAAATGACCTGTTCCGGTTCGCAGCCGACCAGCTCCGCCATATACGGAATATCCACTCTGCCCAATTTGTCGAGAGATACCTGCAATGCCTCCTGCGGGGTATCCACGGATGTAATCTCGACCTCCGGCTGAATCGTGCGCTTTGTGAAAATCTCCGCCTTTTCAACGGTTTTCTTCTCTACATCCACAATCTCCAGCGCGGCAAGCGTATTGTAATCGTCATCCTGCCGGAAGCAGCGTTCATTTGCGCTGTCCGTAATATTGCCGTATGCTCTGCGGAATCTGTCATAAACCGTATTCAGTTCGCGCTGCAATTTTGCAAGCTCTTCATCGGAACAGCCTGCCGCCTGTGCGTCAATCTGCGCCATTGCTGCAATCCGGATTTTGTGCATCCCCACCATGCGGTCAAGCGTTTTGCCGGTTTCCTGCACACGGAGCATGACCTCATTTTCGCGGAAATACAGCTGACCGTCCACCAGCGTATGCGTATAATTCCGGACAGACGGATCGGCGGGAATGACATCGCCCTCCTTCATCTGCTGTTCCTCTGCCGCAATTGTTTCGATGCTGCCTTTGATTTTAGCGACCGCCGCTCTGATCTGCTCTGCCAGCGGAATGCTATCATCCCCGATACAGGTCGTTACTCTGCTGTCATCACCGAATTTGCCCTTCATCCGCTCGTCCCATGCCATTTTGCCAAGCACCATTTCCGGATGATCGACGAAATACTGATTGCACGGGATGCCGTCAGGCGTCTGTCCCATGTGAACCCACGCGGGTACTTCGACTGTCAGCGTTTCGCGCTTTTTCAAAAACAGAATGTCTGTTGTGGTTTCCGTTCCGGCATTCTTTTTGAAGGCATTATCCGGCAGACGGATTGCACCGAGCAGGTCACAGCGTTCCGCGAGATACCGGCGCGCCTTTTCACTCAGCTTATCCATGGTGAATTTCGATGTGACGATTGCGACCACACCGCCGGGCTTGACCTTATCCACGGATTTCGCCGCGAAATAGTCGTGAATCTTGAATTTGTGCTTGTCATACGCCTTGTCGTTGACACGGTAATCGCCGAACGGTACATTGCCGATAATTACATCAAAACTGTTGTTATTGAAATGCGTCTGCTCAAAGCCGCGCACCAGAATCCTGTCCTGCGGGTAGAGCTGCTGTGCGATTCTGCCGGAAATGCTGTCAAGCTCCACGCCGTACAGCCGCGAGCTGTCCCGCATATCCTCCGGCATTTTTGCAAAGAAGTTGCCGACACCCATAGACGGCTCCAATACATTGCCGCCCGTGAATCCGAACTGCGAAAGTGCCTGATAGATACCGTCCGAAATTTCAGGCGGCGTGTAAAAACTTGTCTGTGTTGATGAACGTGCTGCCTTGTATTCCTCCGGCGACAGAAGCTCTAAAAGCTGTTTCTGCTCTGTTTCCCAGCCGGTCTGCGGCAGCTCTCCGAGATTACCAGCATAACTGTCCGCAGCCATGCGGTCGGTCACAAATGCCTGCGGAATGCCGCCCCAACCGACATATCTTGCCATAACAGACTGTTCCTCCGGTGTCGCATAGCGGTTTTCTGCTTCGACACGCTGCAAGGTCTGTATTGCTTCAATATTCGCCTTGAATCGGGATTTTGCTCCGTTCGGTGCGGTATCTGACGGGTTATAGTGATAGGTTACGGGAATACCGGTTTTCGGCTCTGCCTTTGTTGTGACCGTGATGCGCTCCGGTGTCTGTACGGTCGTTTCGGTCTGCTCCGGTCTGTCCGGTGTATGTTCGGTTTCTGTGTCATCAAGCGGAACACCGTACTGCGTCAAAACCTTTTTCGCCCGTTCCGCTGCATACGGATTCTCGTCATCGGGGCTCTGCAAATCCTGCTTTGCCCTGCGGATGCGCTCGTCGATATCCTTCTGTGAGATATATCTGTTTTCTGCGATCAGCCGCTCAATGCGCTCCGCGACTTCCTCCCATTTCAATGTCACGGTACATTTTGTATCTGCGCTGAACGGGTCTTTCGTGATGCGGATGCCTTTTGCATCGTGCCATTCGTCAAAGCCAGTGTGTCCCATGCCGCCGTCGCCGTATTCCGATTTGAGAAACTTCACCTTTTCCGACAGGGTGTGTTCTTTTGCAAAAAACTCTGCAATCCGGAACTTGCCGCCCTCAATGCCGCTGCCGTGCCTGCAAAGAAAATCATCCTTTTCATCGTCAGTAATGAAAAACTGCGGTTCAAACCTGAAATCCGGTTTGGTGATAAAATCTGTACGCGGAAGCTGCAAGTCCTCCAGACGGCGCAGCAGTTCCCTCGGCTTGTGGTAGTGCATCCGGAGAATATCCGGATTCTGCTCATATTCCTGCAAGAATGCCCTCATGCTGTCAATATAGGTCTGCACCGTTTCCGGATCAGTCAGCGCTGCTTTGACCTTTGCTTCACATTCCGGGAATCCGCCCTGCGTCAGTTCCTTCGGGAGAAAAAAGCAGCCCTCAACATCCCGTTCCAGAAGCAGCAGGCTTTCCGCGATCATACCAAGCTCATTGTCTGCGGCGCGGTCGATTCTGTCTTGTGAACAGTATTCGCCGTTTTGCAGCATTTCCCCGATACGCTCTGTCGCCTGTTCCCATGAAAGATGTGCGCGCTTGCCCTCCGGAAATGCCGTGCTGCTGATCGCCGCCGTGATGCCGGTATTGTCAAACCATGCCGCAACAAGCGAAGCGCTTGTAAAGTCCGACGGAGCATACTTGTATCCGCGGCCGCCTGTGCCGAACTCTCTGCTGAGAAACTCTGCATTTTCGGCTGGAGATTTGCCCTTCTGGAACTGTGCGACAATGCGTTCCGGTGAATGCGGTTCATCGCTTCCTGCTCGAAGAATGTAGTCGAGCATTTCCGGTGTCGGCGCAGTAAGGGAGATTGCAGTCTGCTGTTTTTTCGCCCGTGTTTTCGGTTCCTTCTGTGCCACCGGTTCCGGCTCTCCGAACAGCGTCAGCTGAACATCTCCCGACTCCGGTTCCGATACTTCTGCTGCCGGTTCAGCAAAGACCTGTGCTTTGATTTCACGGCTCTGCGGAATGAACTCAAATCCGAGCTGAGTCAGCTTTTCCTGCCACTTGCCGTAGATATTCTGCACATTGTCCGGATCGCTTTTTTCGCTGTTTGACAGCCGAATCGTGTAGTCATTTTTCAGCACGACCGTCCAGATCTCACCATCCAGACGAATCTGATCTCCAGCATCCAGATCATCAGCATAATAGCCGTTTCTGTCATGCGTGATCGGCGTCCGGTACAACTCAAATTGTTCCAGATCGTATGCCTGCTGACTTGTAAACTGAATCGTTCTGTCCTTGTAACTGATGTACGGGGTATGATCGTCAGTCCGCAGCACTTCGGTTTCAAACATATTTTCCCCGATGCTGCAATCTGAGGTAATTACACCGTCATTCTCCTTGAATGCGTAAATGACAAGTTGATTCGGCTCGGCGTTCTCCGTATTCCGAAGCAAGTGCGGCTCAGGTTGTTCCGGCTTCGCGGGAATCTCTCTTGTCATATCACGGTTGCGCAGTGCCGCAGAGAGGATGCTGCGGATTTCCTCCGCCTGTGCATCTGAGAAGCGGTCAGCATGGAAGCGGTTAAAGAATGTGAGCGCATCAATCGTCATGTCCTCGCTGTCGGTCAGTACCAGTCCTGCCATTTCATAGCTGCCCAGGTGCCGATTGAAATCTGCATGAAGATACCGGTCTTTCAGGTATTCAACCATCAACTCCTCATCCGGAATACGATCTCCTCCATGATGATATGTTCCAGATTCAGCAGACGGGCTTTCTCCCATTCCTGTATTGAGAGGAAGTCTGCCGGTCTGGGATTCTCCCTGCGGTATTGCTCGTCCAGCTCCGTCAAGCGGTTCTCCGCCTGCCGGTCGATCTCCCGCGGAATGATCTGCCACCGCGCTGTCATGACCAGCACCGCGATATCCGTCGGATGCTCTGTTTTCATCCACTCCTGCCACAGTCTGCCCCATCTGCCGATCGGTCGGCGCAGGAGCGCCTGTTCCTGCGGGCTGTCCGTGTACTGCATTTCGGTCAGAAACTGACCGGTCGGGTTCGATTTCATGTGTTCTTTCCCTCCGTTGATTCAAAATTTGGAATACCTCGCGCTCCATTTCCAGAAGCGAGTCCTTTGCCGTGCGCTGCACCAGATCGCAGAAGCGGATCAGGTCGCGGGTATCACGGAAGAGGTCAACCGCGTTCAGGTTGATTCCGCCGCTGATCTTCATATCGCCGTCCAGCTCGCTGCGGCAGGATACCATGAACCGCACCGCAGATACCACAGACTGCTGGTATGCCTTCGTCTGCTCTTCCGTAAGCTGCATCTGCTCAGTGATCTCATGCATATCCGTGCCGCGGCATTTGAGATTGTCCACGGAAACCGCCGCGATCGTTTCCTGAATGTCCTTGCATTTCGTGCCGTATTTCTCGTTGATGACCGCCGTCACATCCGCAGCAAGGCTTTCATCGAGCTTCCAGAGATCGGGTATGCGTTTGCCGTTTGTCTGGGTAATGTCAAAGAGGTGGCGGCATTTGCAGTCCTCACCGAACACGGCAATGCTGCGTTCTCCGCGGTTGACCATTCTGCCGAGACGGTTCCATGTTTCCAGCGTTGCAACCTTTGTCGCATAGGGATTCTGCTGAAAGATCAGGGCAGTATCGGAAAATAACTGCTTATACATCCCGGCAGAAAACCACAGGAAATACGCTAAAAGCTGCTTGTCATGCAGCAGACGGTTCGTGACCTCTGTCCAGTTGTAGAGGACGGTATTGTATCTGCTCAAAAAATCGCTCCTTTCTTGTAATTCGCTGTTGCATTTTTCGTAAAATTGTGCTATAATAATCTCAGCAGGGCAATCCATCGAAAAAGGAGGAATCACTATGCCGAATATTAAGCCTGTTTCGGATTTACGAAATTACAACGAGGTGCTTCGTGACATTGCTGTCGGTCAGCCTGTATTCCTCACCAAGAACGGCAGAGGACGCTATGTAATCATTGATATGGATGATTATGAAAAGCAGACAGCGACGCTGAAACTGCTTGCCGAACTTGCAAAAGGCGAACAGTCTGCTGCTGAACAAGGCTGGCTCTCACCGGAAGATGTTGAACGGGAGCTGGGATTGCTGTGAAGCTCGTCATCGCCCCTGCTGCTAAGGATGATTTACTGGAAATCAAAGAATACATTTCCGTACAGCTCTGCAATCCCAATGCCGCCGTCAATGTCGTGAAAAAGATCATCAAGGATTACAAGATGCTGCCGGACACGCCGGAAATCGGTATCCCGCTGAACCGTAAAATTGATGTGGAAACGCCATTTCGCTTTATCACAAGCGGCAATTATCTTGTTTTCTATCAGATCAATCACGATACTGTTGAGATCCACCGTGTCCTGTATAAGAGCAGAGACTACTTCCGAATTCTCTTACCGGAAGAGTATTCCAATATCCGTGACATCTCTGATGATAATTAATGCTTTGGCGCACTGTTAATCGGCAGTGCGCCGTTTTTTATCGTTTACAAACTCCACAAGCCTGAGATTTACATATTGGCCGGTATCTTCCAACACGAATACCGCACTATATTTCTTTCCCTGGGAGGATGTGCAATTTTTCAGCGTGACCTTGCCGATCGAAAGCAGTTCCCGAATTTCCGCAGGGGTATAGCTTCTGCCGATTCGCTTGTCCTGTCCGTAGATGAAGAATCCGCAATTGTCGCGCCCGCCGGCACAGGCATAGCCCTTACGGTTCTGGGATACCGGCTTGCCGCAGCGCGGGCATTTTCCGACAATGACCTTACGGGTAACCGGCGTTCTTTCAGTCCGCTGCCGTTCTGCTGCAACGATTTCTGAAACAGTATTGCCGATTTCGCTGAGCAGGTCATCCGGCTTTGCTTCGCCGTGCTCAATATCCGAGAGCATCTGCTCCCAATGCGCGGTTAGCTCTGCCGATTTCACATTTTCCGGCAGCGATGCAGCAAATGCCTTTCCGTAATCGGTTGCGAGCAGCAGTTTCTTGCTGCGTTCAATGTATCCGGCTGCAATCAGCTCTTCGATGATCGTCGCTCTGGTCGCGGGCGTACCGAGTCCGCGCTCCTTGACGTAGCCTTTCAGCTCATTGTCCTCGATCAGACGGTCGATGTTCTCCATCACTGCAAGCAGGCTGCTTTCAGTAAAATGCTTCGGCGGTTTTGTCGTACCCTCCTTGACAGTCAGATTGTCTGCCGGGAAGGTATCACCCGCAGCATAGTGAACATTCGGCGTTTCCTG
>JAFYBM010000218.1 GCA_017540225.1 Oscillospiraceae bacterium
CAAATCTTTCCGGTCTTGCCGGCGAAGGTTCCCATATCCACAAGGTCGGCGACTGGTATTATGTTTTCATTATCGCATGGCCGGGCGGACATCCGCGTACCGAATACTGCTGGCGCAGCAAGTCGCTGACCGGCAACTGGGAGGGCAAGGTTGTCCTCGAATCCGGTCTCGGCAATTACGGCAGCGGCGTTGCACAGGGCGGCATCATCAATACGCCGGACAACAAATGGTACGGCCTGTTCTTCCAGGATCACGGCTCACTCGGCCGTGTTCCGGTGCTGGTTCCCTGCGTCTGGCAGAATGACTGGCCGGTATTCGGCGAAAACGGCAAGGCGCCCCTGACGCTGACCGTTCCGGACGGCTACAAGGGAACAACCCTTGCAAAGGACGATGAGTTTGATTATTCCGAAAACAAGCTCGACTATGTCTGGCAGTGGAACCACAATCCGGATAATACCGCATGGTCTGTCACCGACCGTCCCGGCTATTACCGCATCATAAACAATACCAAGGCAAGCAACATCTTCTGGGCGCGCAATACGCTGACCATGCGCACAGAAGGCCCTGCCTGCTCCGGTATGGTCAAGCTCGACACCTCCGGCATGAAGCCCGGCGACCACGCAGGTCTTTCCGCATTCCAGTTCCATTTCGGCAATGTCGGCGTCTATCTCACAAATGACGGCACCCGCAAGATCTACGCCTCCAGAAACGGCGGCGGCGATGAGGTCGTGAATGCCAACGACAAGAAGATTCAGGAAGTCAACATGGAGGGCAAGGAGGTCTATCTCAAGATCGACTACCAGTTCAGCAATGTGGACGGCAACGGCTTTGTTACCGGCGATGCGAACAAGGCAAACTTCTTCTATTCCTATGACGGAAGCAACTGGAACAAGATCGGCGATACGCTGAATATGGATTACAGCCTCAAGCTCTTTACCGGCTACCGCAACGGCCTTTACAGCTACGGCACCTCGAATACCGGCGGCTATGCCGACTTCGATTTCTTCCGCTATGAGCGCGCAGAATGGAATGTCCCGCAGATCATCGAGCTGGATCAGGACGGCTACTGGTTCCACTACACCTTTGAGAAGGGTTCGGAAGGCATGAACGGCCGCGGCGGCGCATCCGTTGCGACAGCCGCAGGCGGCTACGAGAGCGACAAGGCATTGCTTTGCTCCGGCAGAGATGCTTCATGGCACGGCGCAACGCATTCGCTCAGCAGCGCAGTCTTTGAGCCGGGCAAAAACTACAGCTTCAGCGTCAATGTCAAATATGATGAGGGCGAACCGGAAAACACCTTCTTCCTCACTCTGGAATACACCGATTCCGAAGGCAAGGCGCAGTATCCGAAGATTGCTACAGAAACGGTCAAGGCAGGCGAATGGATCCAGCTCAGCAATTCGTCCTTCACGATTCCGAAGGATGCATCCGCCATGCAGATCTATGTGGAGACCGAGGAAGGCAAGGACAGCTTCCTGATCGACGAGTTCATCGGCGCACCGGAAGGCACTGAGATCGCAGGCCCCGGCGCTCCGAAGATCGAAGTACGGCTCGGCGACATCAATAATGACGGCATCATCAATTCTGTGGATGTCAGCCTTGCCAAGCAGATCGTGATAGAGGAAAAGACCGATAAGGCACTCCTCAAGGCTGCGGACGTTGATCAGAACGGTATCGTCAATGCGCAGGATATTCAGTGGCTCAATGATTTCGTATGCGAAAAGGTCACCGATTTTCCTGCAAAAGCATAATACTATCACTTAACACAAGGAGCAAACCGAATCTATGACGACTTATGAAATGCAGCAGGAAATCATCCGGCTGAAAAAGGAAAATAACATCTGCATTCTGGTACACGCCTATCAGAGCCACGACATCTGGGAGGTTGCCGATTTTGTCGGTGATTCCTTCGGCCTGACACAGCAGGCAGCAAAATCTGATGCAGAAACCGTTATTATGTGCGGCGTGCGGTTCATGGCCGAAACGGTCAAGATGCTTTCGCCGCAGAAGCGTGTGCTGCTGTCACATCCGGAGGCAGGCTGCCCGATGGCAGAGCAGATGGATCGGGAAATGATCCTGAAGCTGCGTGAAAAAATGCCGGAATACAAAGTCGTCGCGTATATCAATACGACATCGGAGCTGAAAACCGTCTGCGATGTCTGTGTGACATCCTCCTCGGCGGTGAAAATCATCCGCGCACTCCCCTATGACAAGATCCTGTTCATTCCGGACTGTAATCTTGGAGACTGGGTGAAAAAGCAGGTGCCGGAGAAGGAGATCGAGCTGGTGCAGGGCGGCTGCCCGACGCACGCACGGATCACTGCGAAAGAAGCACAGGCTGCGAAGGCGGCACATCCCGACGCGCTGCTGCTCGTGCATCCGGAGTGCCGGCCGGAGGTCACGGCGCTTGCGGACTACGCCGGCAGCACAACAGGTATCATGTCCTATGCCGAAAAAAGTGACGCAAAGGAATTTATCATCGGCACAGAAAACAGCATTGTGCAGCATTTGCAGATGAGCTGTCCGGAAAAGCGTTTTTATGCGCTTTCCAAAGACTGCGTCTGCCACAATATGAAGCTGACAACGCTCGGTGATGTGTATGACTGTGTCCTCGGGCGGGGCGGTCAGGAGATTCAGATGGATCCGAAGCTGATCGCAGATGCACGGCGGTGCATTGATGAAATGCTGGCATACGGCGGATAAAAACAAAGAGCGGTGTCTGAGAGATCTCAGGCGCCGCTTTTCGTCTGTCGTATCATTCATTGAAAAAACTCGACCAAAACTTTTATTTTGATTCTCAATACGTTTCTCGACAGACTGAGCGCCGCTTGATTATTCAATCAAACGGCGCTCTTTGTTTTTGGTATGCTGTTATTATGCAGTGAGCTTTCGCAGCAGCATCGCAACATCCAGAATCGTAATAAGCTTATCCTTATTCAGATCTGCTGCATCCGATGCACAGATGACTGCGGTTTGCTTTGCGGAAGGCGCATCCGGATGACTATCTGATGCTGGGCAAGGTACTGGTAGACTGCGTCTATGCGGAGGGAGATATTGTCATTCCGGAGGGTACCGTTTCGATCTGCAATTCAGCATTTGAATATCCCTACCGCGATGACGGCTACAACACGGACGGCATCACCGGCATCACGCTGCCGGAAAGCCTTGTGCGCATTGAGGATTACGCACTGAGCGACCTGAAAAACGTGAAGGAGATCACAGTTCCCGCAAGCGTGACCTATATCGGCCCGGTGCCATGTCGCGCTGTACCAATCTCGAAACATTGACGATCCTGAATCCGGAATGCGAGGTTGCACATATTGATCCGTATACTAAGAAGCCGGCTACAATCGTCAGCAATCAGTACAGTACCCGTTTCAACGGGGAAGTTTACAGCGGCATCGTCCGCGGCTATACCGGCTCAACGGCAGAAAAGCTGGCAGAGCAGTTCGGTTATCAGTTTCAGTCACTCGGCGAAAGCATCCCTGTGACCGGTGACATGAACGGAGACGGAAAAATGTCTGTTGCAGATGCGGTTTTGCTGATTCGTTTCATCGGTGAGGATGATACCCTCAATGAAACTCAAATCAATACATTGCTGCATTCAGAGCTGGATTTCAACAAAGACGGTCTGATTTCGCTGCAGGATGTTCAGCTTCTGCTGAAGCTGCTCACTGCGCAGTCAAACTGATACAGCGCATTATTGTATCATTATTTTTTCGCACTTTACTTTTCTGCGAAAATCGTGTATACTATAATCATGAGGATTATCATGTCACTTGCATACACAGCGCAATAAGAAGCAGAAAGGACCACAATGAAAAAGGGTATTTTATTTGATCTGGACGGCACGCTTTGGGATTCTTCGGCGCAGGTTGTCGAATCATGGAACCGGACGATCCGCGAAAAAACAAACCGTACCGAGCAATTCACCGTGGATGATATGCACCGCTTTATGGGAAAAACACTGGAAGCCATCGCGGGAATGATGTTTCCGGTGCTTCCGTCAGCAGAGCGCGAGCAAATTCTGCGGCTCTGCAATGACGATGAGCTTGTGCATCTTGCAGAAACCGCGGAAAAGCCGCCCCTCTATGCAGAGGAGCAGACTGTCATCCGTGCGCTGCAAAAGGATTACACGCTCGGCATTGTCAGCAACTGTCAGGTCGGGTATATCGAGATCTATCTCGGACAGCAGGTGTTTTCCGATGCATTCTGCGATCACGAATGCGCAGGAAAAACCGGCCTTTCTAAGGGGCAGAATATCCGGCTCGTCATGGAGCGGCAGGGCATCACAGACTGCATTTATGTCGGTGATACGCAGGGCGATGCAGATGCCGCAAAGGAAGCAGGTATCCCGTTTATCCATGCAGCCTACGGCTTCGGCACGGTTGATGCCTGCGATGCAGCAATTGATGATTTCCGAAAGCTGCCGGAAACTGCCGCACTGGTTTTTTCAGCAGCGAAAAAATGACAGATCATGACTGATTTCGCAAAAAAAACGCCCCCGCAGTCTGTCGGTTCGACAGAAACTGCGGGGGCAATGTGTTATAGTGAATATGTCAGATCGACATTGTGTTCTCCTAAAAAGCTGATATGATTTGTGCTCTGCCGCGGACGGCGGCGAGCCGCGGCGCTGCACAGACAGCGCCTTTTCTTTTTATGATCGGGAACAGCAATACGCATTCTGATACAGATCAAAACGTTCTGTTATGATTTTGCCGGTGCTTCCTTTGCAGGCTTGAACACCCATACCTGCTGAACGCGGAAGCTGACAAAATAAAGGAACATATCGACAAGCAGCTTGAGCACAGCCACAATGGCGGAGCTGTCACCGAACAGTCCTGAAAGCAGCTTGACCAGCCCGAACGATGCCAGAAGCTGAAACGCCCAGAGAATATAATAACGCGCCATTGTCGTTGCAAGCGGCGCATCACTCCGGAATACAGCCTTGCGGTTTACCGTAAAATTAAACAGGGAACTCAGTACACGCGCAATTGTCGTTGCAAAGAACAGGCGGTGCAGCGACCAGAAGCCTGTCTTGAATACGGCATACAGCAGATTGAAGATGCCGTAATCCAGCAGAAACGACAGCAGCGAGCTGAGGAAAAATTTAATGATAATGCCGTAAACACGCAGCGAATCCTTGATCGGATGAAAATGTGTTGTCTCGTTGTCGTTGATATAGACCGTGTCAATCGTCTGCTCAACGATCGGAATATCCTTCTGCTTGCAGACGAGCAGCATATTTGTTTCATATTCAAAGCGCTCGCCGGCAATCTCCAGCATTGCAGGGATAATGCTGCGCGGGAACACACGCAGGCCGGTCTGCGTATCGCTGACGTGCAGGCCGCAGAAAATACGGAATACCGAGGATGTCAGTTTGTTGCCGAAGCGGCTCTTGGGCGGAACCTGCGGCTGATTGAAATCGCGCACGCCGAGCACAAGCGCATCCTTTTCCTGCTTGTTCATCACATCGACGCAGGCCGCAATATCATGCGGCAGATGCTGGTTGTCACCGTCAATCGTGACAACGCCTGCCGAATCCGGCCGGTTCTTCATGAACCAGTCAAACGCAGTTTTGAGTGCTCTGCCCTTGCCTTTGTTGACACCGTGATGCAGAACCTCACAGCCCGCCGCGGCGCCTTCCTCGAAATAATGCTGATTTTTTTCCGCAGAGCCGTCATCGACCAGCAGAATATCCGTAAAACCGATCTCCTGCACCCCTCTGATGACCTTCATCAGCTTTTCGTCGGGATCAAGAGAAGGAATAACGACCAGAATCTTTGTATAATCTGACATTTTTGCTGTCCTTTCATTGTCTGTTTCGGAATATACCGTACTTTATATTATAGCATGATTCCTGCGTGATTGCAAGGGCTGAATTTGAATTTTTTATAAATTTTCGTCAAAATAACCGGTATAGGAAATACGGTACCGGCTTTTCGGGAACAGCTCGGCATAATAATCCACAAAATAATCATCCGTCATTGCAGCGATGAAATCAACGGTCAGGTCATGCGGGTCTGTGTCCTCATATGGCATCGCCGCCGGATACCACTGCTGCTTGTCCAGCACTGTAGCAATATGGTGTTTATAAAGGCAGGACTGCCGGTTATGCGATTTTGCGTCCGCCAGAATCTGTGCATACATCTGCTCCATCATCGGTACAACGCTGTCGCGCACCTGATGCTGCACGGCCTCCTTGAAATAAATGCGCTCGTAATTCTCCTTTTTGAGCTGCTTCATAGCGCGGAAATGTGTCTCATCCAGCATGAGATACGGCTTGCCGTAGCTGAGTTCGATCAGATTGACCTCAAGATTGTTGACAATCTCCGCATTGGTCTTGCCGATCGGCGTTTCCGCGAACACCGACTCTGATTCAACAAGATGCGCCCGCACCGCATCCTGTCTGTCCTTTCCGAGATAGGCAAGCATATCGCAGATACGGACAAGACAGCCCTCCAGCGTTGACGGAATCAGCTTTTTGTCACCGTCTTCATCAAGGATGCATTCTTCCATCCGCCGGTCAAAGGCGGAAAAACCCGCAAGCGGCTGCGGACGGTATTCCGCAAGCGGCAGCTCGCCGTTGTGACAGACGATGCCGTCCAGCGTTTGCAGCGAGATATTGTAGGGAATAACCGTATCCAGCACGCGGACGCTGTGAAGATTGTGCCGGAAGCAGCGGCCGGTCTGCGCATGATAGAGATCGTGCAGCGCGTGCTCGCCGGCATGACCGAAGGGCGTATGACCCATATCATGCCCGATCGCAATTGCCTCAATCAGATCAAGATTCAGTCCCAGAACGGCACCGATATTCCGCGCAATGCGCGAAACGAGCTGCACATGAAGGGCACGCCTTGAGAGATCATCATTGCGGTAAAAGGAAAAAACCTGTGTTTTGTCCGCATAACGGTTATAAAATGCACTGTTCAGAATCTTATCCGCATCCTTGGAAAACGGCTGCCGGTAGATTTTCGGTGCATCGCTCGGACGGTCAAAGCGCCGGATGACATCGCTGTTTCCGGTTGCATACGGATTACTCTTTCCGGCAGCGCTGTCAGCCCTGATCTGCTGCTCCAGCGCCGGAGAAAGTGTTTCGTAAAAACCCATAATTACCCCTTTCGGTCAATCAGTGCGCACTGCGAGGCGGGTACAAGTTCATACAGCAGCTTTGTGAAGGCTGCATTGATCTCAACGCCCGACTGCATACGCGGCTTCAGGTATCTGCGGCTTCCGGTCAGATAAAAGCACAGCGGTGTATCCCCCGGAAAGCGTCTGCACAGGTCTGTGATCTGCCGGAGCTTTTCGGCTTCCTGATCGGGCACCTTGATGCAGAGCTGCTTGGCTGCTGCATGGTCTGCAAAGGTCTGCTCCGGCATGATACCGTCACAAAAGAGCCGTGTTTCGCCGTCCTTTTTCGAGAGCTTTCCCTTGATCCAGATCACCGTATCAGGCATCAGGAGCTTTTCGGTCTGCGGATAAAGTGACTGGAATACCAGACATTCCAGCGAGCCTGTGAAATCCTCAACGGTCAGATAACACATTTTGTCTCCTTTTTTCGTGATATGCGCACGCGCCTCGCTCACCATGCAGAGCAGCATGACCTGTGACTGATCCTTCATGCGGATCACATCGGCAATCTCCGGCAGATGCAGCAGCTGACACTGCGGCTTCAGACGCGCCAGCGGATGTCCGGAAAGATACAGTCCCGTAACTTCCTTTTCCATTTGCAGCAGCGTCTGCTCCGGATATTCGGGAACATCGGGCACCTGCATCTGCGGGACACCGGCTTCCTCCGGCGCATCCCCGAACAGCGAAAGCTGACCGCTGATAACCGTGCGGCTCTGACTGCTGACCGCCGAAATCAACTGCTCATAGACAGAAAGCATCTGACGGCGGTTCCAGCCGAGACTGTCAAAGGCGCCGCAGCGGATCAGCCCGTCTACAGCCCGCTTATTCAGCTCCGGTCCGGCATTTCGCTCGCAGAAATCCTGCAAACTGCGGTAATTGCCGTGTGCTTCCCGCTCTTTGATATAGCTCCCGACAGCCGCACTGCCCAATCCCTTGACGGCAAGCAGCCCGAAGCGGATATTTCCTTCGCCGGCAACGGTAAAACCGCCGCATGAGCTGTTAATATCCGGCCGGCTGACAGCAATGCCGTTTGCGGCAGAGAGCGCGATATATTCCAGCAGCTTCGGTGTATATCCCATCACAGAGGTCATCAGGGCTGCAAAATATTCCGCAGGCCAGCGGCATTTCAGATAGGCAGTTTCATAGGCGACACGCGCATAGGCGGCTGCATGGGATTTATTGAAGGCATAGCTCGCAAAGGCGGCCATGCGGTCAAAGATCGCGTTTGCAACGTCCTCCGGCACACCGTTTGCAACGGCGCCGCAGCAGGTTTCGTTCCCGTGAATAAAAATCTGCCGCTCCTGCTCCATGACACTGTGCTTTTTCTTTGCCATTGCTCTGCGCACAAGATCGGCGCGGCCGTAGGAATAGCCGGCCAGTGCGCGGCAGATTTCCATGACCTGCTCCTGATAAACGATGCAGCCGAAGGTCTCGCGCAGGATCGGCTCCAGCAGCGGATGATCGTAATGCACCTTTTTCGGATCGGAGCGCGCCGCGAGATACTGCGGAATCGACTCCATCGGGCCGGGACGGTAAAGCGAGATCACGGCTGTCAGATCGGAAATGCAGGTCGGCTGCATCTGCACAAGAATGCGCCGCAGCCCGTCCGATTCCATCTGAAAAACACCGATGCTGTCACCCTTCGAGAGCATCCGGAATACGGCAGGATCATCCTCCGGAATCTCAGCCATGCGGAATGCAGGCTTTATGCGCTGAATCTGCCGTTCCGTTTCGCGGATGACCGTCAGATTGCGCAGACCGAGAAAATCCATTTTCAGCAGACCGAGCTGCTCCAGAATGCCCATCGTATACTGCGTGACGATGGAATCATCGCTTTTTTGCAGCGGCACCTGCTCCATGACCGGTACCGCCGAGATCACAACGCCCGCCGCGTGAATGCTTGCGTGACGCGGCAGACCTTCCAGCTGCGCAGCTAGTGCCAGCAGCTTTTTGACCTGCGGATTCTCATCGCGCAGCTTTTGCAGCTCCGGTGAAGTCTGCACGGCACGTTCCAGCGTGATATGAAAATCCTGCGGAATCGCTTTCGATACCTGATCGCACAGTGCATAGGGAAGATCCAGCGCACGGCCTGTATCCCGCACGGCCGCACGCGCTTTCAGCGTATCAAATGCAATAATCTGTGCCACATGATCGGCACCATAGCGGCGGGTCACATATTCAATGACACGCTGCCGCCCCTCAATGCAGAAATCTATATCAAAATCCGGCATTGTAACACGCTCTGGATTGAGAAAGCGCTCAAAGAGCAGGCCGTTTTTCAGCGGATCAATGTCGGTGATGCCGATGCAGTAGGCGCAGAGGCTCCCTGCACCGGAGCCGCGCCCCGGCCCGACCGGTATATCATGTGATTTTGCGTAGTGAACAAAATCCCAGACAATCAGATAATAATCGACGTAGCCCATGCGTGTGATGACATCGTATTCATAATTCATGCGTGCAGCCGCTTCCTCAGAAGGGGTATCGCCGTAGCGGCGGCGCAGTCCGTCCTCGCAGAGCTGACGAAAATAGATTTTTGTGTCGGTCACGCCCTCCGCACGATACTGCGGCAGCCGGATTTTTCCGAATTCAAAGGTCACATTGCAGCGCGCAGCGATGTCTGCCGTATTCCGCAGCGCCTCCGGATCCGAAGAAAACAGCGCATTCATTTCCTCTGTCGAGCGCAGATAAAATGTGTCATTCGGCAGCACCATTGACGGCGGTGCATTGACCGTCGAGCCTGTCTGGATGCAGACAAGCAGCTTTTGCAGATTCGCATCCTCTTTGGTCAGGTAGTGTGCATCATTGGCCGCAGCAAGCGGGAGTCCTGTTTCCGCAGCAATGCGGCGGATGCCGCTGAGAATCCGCAGATCATCCGGCATTCCGTGATTCTGCATTTCCAGATAATAATGCTTCTCCCCGAACAGCGCCGCATATTTCAGGGAAGTCTGCTTGGCACCGGCATAGTCATCCTCCAGCAGACGGCGGGAGACCTCGCCGCTCATGCAGCCGGAAAGCGCAATCAGACCCTCATGATGCTGCATGAGCAGCTCCCAGTCCGCACGCGGACGCGAGAAAAAGCCCTCAATGCTTGCCTTTGAGACGATCTGCATGAGATTCTGATAGCCCTGATTGTTTTCGCAGAGCAGCGTCAGGTGATACGGTCTCCGGTCGGCAGCACTGTCCTTATCAAAGCGCGAACGCGGTGCCACATAGATCTCGCAGCCGATGACCGGATGCACACCGGCCTCCAGCGCTGCCTGATAAAACTGCACCGCACCGTACATGACGCCGTGATCGGTCATCGCAACGGCGGTCTGACCGTTTGCTTTCACCTGCTCCATGAGACGGTCAATGCGGCAGAGTCCGTCCAGCAGCGAATATTCCGTATGAACGTGCAGATGCACAAACTGTTCCATAGATGATCCCTCCTATGCCGGAAACTGCGCGTGTCAGCAACCTAAAACGATTCATCCTCATATGGATCGTACAGTTCTTTCCAGCAGCGGTATGCGGCAAAACAAATGCCGCCGGTAATCAGCAGCGATCCGGCAAACACGATTGCTTTGCTGAAAAAGAATATCCCGTTGAATGCATTGCCGAGCGCGTGCAGCAGCATTGCGGCCGGCAGCATAATCTTTGATTTTCCCGTGCGGATACCGTAAAAGATCAGAACGGTCAGTCCGACTGCAAACACCGTGCCTTCTGCGATTGCCCAGATATTGAAGAACAGCATATCGGGGGCGGCTCTGCCTGTGCCGATCAGGCCGAAGCAGGCCATACCGGCGCTGAATTCCTCCAGCGCACCGTGCCCGATGCCGTAGGTCACGGCGTCCTTCCGGCTGTCATAATTCTCAAGCAGGAAGCGGATAGCAATGTATTTCGCGCCCTCCTCCATGATTCCGTACAGAAGCCCGCGTTTGAGCGCAAAAACAGTCAGATCCTCCTGACTGAATCCGGAACGGATCATTGCCGCGATAATGAAAGCGGGCATGGCCACAGCAAACGCAATCAGCGCCGGATAGATGCGAGCGCCGGCCTTTTTGCACAGAATCAAAAGCAGCAGCACCGGCCCGAGCAGACGCACGGCTCCGGCAAGAAAACAGCTTAAATCCAGCATCGTATTTCTCCGTTTATTCCGGCTCGACTGTATTCATTTCGACCAGTACGGCATCCTCTTTGGAAAAATAGTCCTGCGAGTTGCTGCTGAGACCGGATGCCTTCCACGCCTGATCGAACGAAATATCAGGGATATTGCTCAGATATACATATTCAGAATCACAAGCCGCAGCGTTGAGCCGTCCGCGGATGACCAGCCGGTACTGATAGGTGCAGCCCTCGCAGACCCATGTCCCGTCTGTCATTTCATCGTAGGTTCTGAAGCCTTCAATGGTGTTTTTGACCTTTGCTTCTCCGCAGCCTGCCGTCAGCAGAAAAAGAATCGCGGCAAGTGCTGCAATCCGTATTTTTTTCATAATGCGCTCCTCTTTATTCGTTTGTTATTGTAAATTCGCGGATTTTCGGTAAAGCTCGGCGTAAAAGCCGTTTTGTAAAAGCAGTGTCTCATGATTTCCCTGTTCAATGATCTGTCCGTCGCGCATCACGAGAATCAGGTCTGCCTCACGAATCGTCGAAAGGCGGTGCGCAACGATAAACGAGGTGCGCCCCTGCATCATTTTCCCGAACGCAGACTGAATTTTCAGCTCGGTGCGCGTGTCAATGGAGGATGTCGCTTCGTCCAGAATCAGCATTGGCGGCAGACAAAGCATCAGCCGTGCAATGCAGAGAAGCTGCCGCTGTCCCTGCGAAAGTGCGCCGCTTTTATCGCTGATGACCGTATCATAGCCCTGCGGCAGCCGCCGGATGAAGCTGTGTGCATGGGCAGCCTTTGCCGCAGCAATGATCTGTTCATCGGTCGCCTCCGGCATTCCCATCCGGAGATTCTCGCGTACAGTCGCATTTTTGAGCCATGTTTCCTGCAAAACCATACCGATATTCTGCCGCAGGCTGTCCCGCGTGATTTCGCGTAAATCCTGCCCGTCAATGCGGATCGCGCCGTCATTGACATCATAAAAACGCATGATAAGATTGATGAGCGTGGTTTTTCCGCAGCCGGTCGGTCCGACGATTGCTACGCGCTGTCCCGGTTTTACGTCAATTGCACAGTGCGAAATCAGCGGCCGTTCCGGTACATAAGAGAAGGAAATATCGTCAAATTTCACTGCACCTGCCGTATTTTGCAGCACGGCGGCATCCGGCGCATCCGGTGCTTCTGCCGCTTCGTCGATCAGATGATAGATGCGGTCTGCGCAGGCAAGGGCATTTTGCAATTCGGTCACAACACCGGATATTTCGTTGAACGGTTTTGTATACTGATTTGCGTAGCTGAGAAAGCATGAAAGCTCACCGATGCTGATGCGGCCGTGCATCGCAGCGATTGCGCCGGTCAGTCCGACAACCGCATATACCAGCGCATTGACAAAGCGCGTACAGGGATTTGTCAGCGAGGAATAGAACGTTGCTTTGAGGGATGCCGCAGCGAGACGGTCGTTGATTTCGTCAAACTCCGCCAGTGTGTCCGCTTCATGACCGAAGGCCTGCACGATTTTCTGGTGCGGGATGATCTCATTGATGCGGGCGGTCTGTTCGGCACGTGTTTCTGCCTGCACCTGAAACATGGAATAGGTGCGTTTTGCGATAAACGCTGCAACAAACAGCGATAGCGGCGTCAGCAGAATGACGGCGAGCGTGATCGCAGGATGAATGGAAAGCATGAAACAGAGTGTGCCGAGAATCGTCAGCACGCCCGTGAAAAGCTGCGTGAAACCAAGCAGAAGTCCGTCTGCAAACTGATCGACATCCGAGATCATGCGGCTGACAGTGCCGCCGGTCGCGTGACTGTCGAGATAGGCAAGCGGCAGATGCTCAATGCGGTCAATCGCACGGTTGCGGATGTCCTCCACGACCTCAAAGGTAATTTTATTGTTGATGATGCTCATGATCCACTGCGCCAGCGCGGTCACGGCCACGGATACCGCAACGGTAATGAGAATCTGCGTCACGGCGCTGAAATCAACATTACCCGCTCCTTCAATGCGGTCAATCGCACGGCCGACCAGAATCGGGATCAGAAGCGTCAGCGTGACCGTGACAACGGAAAGCAGCAGCGTCAGCACAAGCCAGCCTCTGTAACGCCGGAGATCATGCAGGATGCGGCGCAGCGTTTCCGTTTGCAGTCCGGATTTATGTTCAGCCATTCTGCCGCACCTCCTTCGGAAACTGGGATTCGTAGATTTCCCGATACACAGGACAGCTTTCCAGAAGCTCCTGATGTGTGCCGGCACCAGCGAGACAGCCGTCATCCAGAACAAGAATCCGGTCGGCGTGCTGGACAGAGGCGGTGCGCTGCGAAACAATGAACACAGTCGGACGATCCGGCAAATCCTGCAAGGCCTGCCGCAGTGCCGCATCGGTTGCAGCATCCAGTGCAGAGGCGCTGTCATCCAGAATCAGAAATTCCGGCTTGCGGACAAGCGCGCGTGCGATCGTCAGGCGCTGCCGCTGACCGCCGGAAAAATTCCTACCGCCCTCCGCGATTTCTTCATCAAGCCCCTTTGCTTTCGCTGCAACGACATCTGTGGCCTGTGCGGTTTCCAGTGCAGCGGCAATATCGGCATCGGTTGCATTTTTGTTGCCCCAGAGCAGGTTTTCCCGAATGGTTCCGTGAAAAAGCACTGCTTTCTGCGGCACGACACCGATGCGGCGGCGCAGGATCCCGTGCGGAAACTCTGACGATGGAATACCGTCGATTGTGATGGTTCCGGCAGTCGGCTCATAGAAGCGCGGAATCAGACTGACGAGTGTGGATTTGCCGGAGCCTGTACCGCCGATCACACCGATGACATCCCCGCGCTTTGCAGAAAATGTAATTCCGCTGAGCGCCGGTTCGGATGCATCCGCATAGGTAAAAGAAACATTTTCAAACGATATTTTGCCGCGCTGTGAAGTATCTGTTTCGGGTTCGGTGTCATCCTGCGGAATCAGCGTGCCGGATTCCAGCACAGCCTGAATCCGGTTTCCGCAGGCGGCAGCTTTTGTAATGCTGATGATGAGATTTGCAAATTTGATAAGCTCAACCAGAATCTGTGACATATAATTATACAGTGCAATGACCGCGCCCTGTGTCAGCGTGCCGGAATTGACGCGCAGCGCTCCAATATAGATCAGTGCGGCGACCGCCAGATTGACAACCACATAGGTCAGCGGGTTCATCAGTGCGGAAATGCTGCCGACAGATTTCTGCACGGCAACGAGTGCGCGGTTATCACGGCGGAACCGCGCTGCTTCGGCCTGTTCGTTGCGGAATGCGCGGATGACACGCACACCCGTGAGGTTTTCACGGGTTGTTTCCGTAACGGTATCGAGCCGTTCCTGCACTTTTTTGTAGAGCGGTATCGTCAGCAGCATGATGCCGAACACGATCACAGAAAGCAGCGGAATTGCCGCGACAAATACAAGTGCTGCCTTTACATCGACCGTAAACGCCATAATCATTGCGCCGAACACAATGAACGGCGAACGCAGCAGCAGCCGGATCGTGAGATTGACGCCGGTCTGCAATTGATTGATGTCACTGGTCATGCGCGTGATGAGGGATGATGTGCCAAGCGTATCGAGATCGGTATAGGTCAGGCGCTGAATATGCGCCATAAGCGCATGACGGAGCTTTGCCGAGAATCCGGTTGCTGCCTTTGCCGCAAAATACTGCGCAAACAGCGTGTTCGTCAGGCCGATTGCAGCAAGCAGCGCCATGAGAAGGCACATTTTGATGATATAGCCTGTGTCGTTCTGTGTAATGCCGCGGTCAATCAGCGATTTGACGACCAGCGGGACAAAAAGCTCAAAGGTCGCCTCCAGCATTTTGAACAGCGGCCCTAATATGCATTCTTTTTTGTAGTCTGCGAGATAACGCAGCAGCTTTTTCATGTGATTTCCTCCGAACATATGTCATACTACTATTATACCTGATACCCCTCATAAAGTCAAGGGCGGGCAATTCAGGCTCATTTTATGATATAAAAAGCAGAATCGTGATTGACACACTCCGCTCACTTATGCTATAATACAAACAAAGATATAACCCTATTCAACCGTATTTTATTCAAATTGGAGGATACCGTTATGGAACAAATGCAAAAAACACTGGACTGGAATGAATATCTGCAATGTGCAGCGCAGGCTGTTGCGGAAGGCGTTGTCATGCTGAAAAACGACAATGCCGCACTCCCGCTTCCGAAGGAGGAGCCTGTTGCTGTTTTCGGCCGCATTCAGCTGCATTACTACAAAAGCGGAACAGGCTCCGGCGGAATGGTCAATGTCTCAAAGGTCACAAATATCCCCGAGGGACTGACCGAAGCCGGCATCCGGCTCTATGAGCCGCTTCTGGAAACCTACCGTCAGTGGGATGAAGCGCATCCCTACGATCTCGGTGACGGCTGGGGCGGAGAGCCGTGGGCACAGGCCGAAATGCCGCTCGATGATGCGATCGTTTCGGATGCCGCCGCCCATTGCAGCCGTGCCGTTGTCATCATCGGCCGGACTGCCGGTGAGGAAATGGACAACCGCTGTGCTGCCGGTTCCTATCTGCTGACTGCCGTTGAAAAGGATATGCTCCGTATCTGCCGCCAGCATTTTGAAAAAGTAATCGTTCTGCTGAATGTCGGCAACATCATGGATATGCATTTTGTGGACGATTATACGCCGGATGCCGTACTTTATGTCTGGCAGGGCGGCATGACAGGCGGAACCGGAACCGCAGCGGTCCTGACGGGCGCGGTTTCTCCCTGCGGCAAGCTGCCCGATACGATCGCCTATGAGATCTCCGATTATCCATCGGATGCCAATTTCCATGACGCTGACAACAATAACTATGCCGAGGATATTTATGTCGGCTACCGCTATTTTGAGACATTCGCGCCGGAGCGTGTGCGTTATCCGTTTGGATTCGGCCTCTCCTACACGACATTTGAGATCAGTACAGCTGTTGTCCGTCGTGTGCGCGACGGCTGGTTCCTGCCTGTAACGATCAAAAATACCGGCAATGCCGCCGGAAAGGAAGTCGTGCAGCTTTATGTTGAGGCACCGCAGGGCAGGCTCGGACAGCCCCTCCGGCAGCTCCTTGTCATCTTCAAAACAGGTGTGCTCGCTGCCGGTGAATCGGAAACAATCAATCTGGAACTCACACTGCCGGATTCCTATGATGACAGCGGTGTGACAGATCATGCGCACTGCTGGGTGCGGGAAGCGGGCGAATACAAATTTTATGTCGGCAGTGATGTGCGTTCCGCTAAATATGCTGCGAGCCGTGTACTCGATGAAACAATTGTAATCCGTCAGTGCCGGCAGGCCATGCCGCCCGTGCAGGCGTTTCAGCGCATGAAGCCCGTACAGACAGATACCGGCTTCACAGCCGGCCTTGAGGATGTACCGCTGATACAGTTCGATGAAGCAACACGCCGCAGAGATGCGCTGCCCGCTGCGCTTCAGCCGGGCGGCAGATCCTCCGTGCTCGCGGATGTACTGCACGGCGATGTGACAATGGACAGCTTTATTGCACAGTTCAGCGCACAGGAACTGATGCAGATTGTGCGCGGCGAAGGAATGGGCAGTCCGCGTGTCACGCCCGGTACGGCATCAGCCTTCGGCGGTGTGACCGATGCGCTGACCAAATACGGGATTCCGGCCTGCTGCTGCTCAGACGGGCCTTCCGGTATGCGGCTGGACTGCGGCACCAAGGCATTCAGTCTGCCGAACGGTACGATGCTTGCCGCGACGTTCAATCTGCCGCTGCTGACGAAGCTCTATGAGTTTGTCGGACTGGAAATGACCGCAAACAAGGTTGACTGTCTGCTCGGACCCGGAATGAATATTCACCGTCACCCCCTCAACGGCCGGAATTTTGAGTATTTCTCAGAGGATCCCAAGCTGACAGGACTCATTGCAATTGCAGAGCTGCGCGGTCTGCACAAGGCCGGCGTAGAGGGAACGATCAAGCATTGCTGCGGCAATAATCAGGAAACAAACCGGCATTTCCTCAATGCCACAGTCTCTGAGCGTGCGCTGCGTGAGATCTATCTGCGCGGTTTTGAGCTTGCGGTCAAAGAGGGCGGCGCAAAATCCATTATGACGACCTACGGCGCGGTCAACGGTCTCTGGACAGCGGGCAATTACGATCTCTGTACGGAAATCATCCGCAAAGAATGGGGCTTCACCGGTTTCCTGATGACAGACTGGTGGGCGAATATCAATGAGCGCGGCTGTGCACCGGACAAAACCGATTTCGCTGCGATGGTGCGTGCGCAGAATGATGTGTATATGGTCTGTGCGGACTGCACGGAGCACGAGGATAATCTGGAACAGGCACTCAGTAACGGCACACTGACGCTGGCAGAATTGCAGCGCTGTGCTGCCAACATCTGCCGCTTTGCCATGCATACACACGCAATGGAACGGCTGCTCGGTCAGGCACCGGATGTGACCGTGCTGAACCGTCCGGCCGATGCTGAGGATGACGGCGAAGACGTTGTTTTCTACGATCTGGAAAAAGAGCTGACAATCCCGCTGAAAGGCATCCGTTCACAGGCCGGAAAATCCTATGCATTCGCACTGACGGTCAATTCGCCGGGCTGGTTCCGTGTCACACTGACAGCCTCCTCGACGCAAAGCGAGCTGGCACAGATTCCGGTTACGCTGTTCAGCATGGGAACAGCACACGGTACCTTTACATGGAACGGCACGGGCGGTAAGCCTGTCTCATATTCTGCAACCATGCCGCTGTTCTCGCGTTTTTCTGCGCAGAGACTGTATTTTGCGCAGAACGGTCTGGATCTGCTGGAAATCCGTTATGAACAGATCAGCGATCAGTTTGATATGTCAAATATCGGCAGCAAGCCGGAGTGATGCTTCGGCAGTGCGTGTACTTTCCCCTGCTCCGTTTTCATTCCCGGAAAAGGTACTTTGTTTCTTTTTCCGCCTCCCCCATTGCGTTTCCTTCCAAAATATGCTATAATATATTCAGCAAAGCTATTGTTCGCCGCCATGTCAGGAGGAATCCCAATGGTTATCTATACTAATATGGCATTCGGCATCATTTTGTCCGCCCTGCTGATCTGTCTGACAGATCTGCTCTTTACAGTGCTGGACGGGCATACAGGTAAGCCGCAGAACCGTGTTTACATCATTATTCTGTTGCTGCTTTCAGCCAGTGCCGTCTGCGAAATGATCAATGAGTGCATCGGTGACAGCCGCTTCACATCTGACCGTGCATTTTCTGTAATCAAAACCGTTCAATACTTCTATTTTCTGTGTCACACTCTGATCGCCCCGATGCTGTACTATTATATTTCCTTTGTAGTCGGGCGCTCTGTCGGCAGCCTGTTCCTGCCAAAAAAATCCAGCTTAAACAATCAGTACCTTCAACGCATCTTTCCGGTTTTTATCATCATCGTAACCGAAATCATCATCGCAGTGAATCCGCTCACGCACTGGTGCTGGTATTTCAAAGACAGAGTCTTTCACCGTGCGCCGGGTGAGTATTACCTCATTTATTCCTTCTCGGCGGTCTGGATTATCGCATCCTTTGTGCTGGTTATGCAGTCGTGGAATATTCTCTCGAAAGGGCGCAAGCGTTCCATCGGCATCTGCTTCCTGCTTGCGACTGCCGGCGTGATAATCCAGATGGTATACAGAGAATGGCGCGTTGAGGTTCTGATGGAAGCACTCGGTCTGACCGGTGTCCTGCTCTTTATCGAAAACGAGGACGACCGCAAAAACGTGGAGCTGAATGCCTATAATTCTGCTGCATTTTCACTGGATCTGACTGCGGCTGTCAAAAACCGCAATTCTGTGAAAGTACTGATTATCCGGACGATTCGCTTTGACCGGAAAGCAAATACAATTGTATCCGTGCGGATCAGCCGCGATGCAATCAGCCGCGCAGTATCGGATTATCTCGGAACAGTCGTAAAAAGATATTATCTGTATGTTGTCAGCGGCAGCAGATTTGCACTGACTCTGTTTAATCAGACGGAGGAGGAGGCATTTGCCCTTGCACAGAAAATCTGTGACCGATTTCAGCAGCCGTGGACAATCAACGGCACGGATATGATCCTTTCTGCCAGACTTTTGCTGGTACGGGTTCCGGAGGATGCAAAAACGGCTGACGAAATCGTCTATATGGCAAGATGCCCGATTCCGGAAACCATGACCGAGCCGGTCATCTCCGGTCAGGCCCTTGCATGGATGGTGCGGCGTGCAGCAGTTGAAAAGGCCGTGACCCGCGGACTGGACGAAAATTCCTTTGAGGTATACTATCAGCCGACCTACAATATGGATAAGACGCTGCACGGCGCAGAGGCGCTGCTGCGGATGCGCGACAAGGACATGGGCATGATCTATCCGGATGAGTTTATCCCGATTGCCGAGCAGATCGGACTCATCGACCATTTGGATGAATTTGTGCTGCGGGAGGTATGCAAATTCATCAGCACCGGCATTCCCCGCAAAAACGGCATGGACTGCATCAACGTCAATCTTTCGGTACTGGAATGCATGAAGGAAGGCTTTGTGGAATATGTCAGCGAAATCGTTGATGCGGCAGGCGTACAGCGGAACATGATCAATTTTGAGATTACCGAATCGGTTGCAGCAAAGGATTATGACCATCTAGCTCAGGTAATCGCACGGCTCAGAGAAAAGGGATTTCAGTTTTCCATTGATGACTACGGAACAGGCTATTCCAATATGTCCTCGCTGTTTTCGCTCGGCGTGGATATTATCAAAATTGACAAAAGTATCCTCTGGAATGCAGAGCACAGCGATTCCGGCATGACGCTGCTGAAGGTGTCGATCGAGCTTGTGCATAAAATGGAGAAAAAAGCACTGATGGAGGGCGTTGAGACTGAAGCACATATCAAAATTCTGAAGGAGCTGGGCTGCGAATATCTGCAAGGCTTCTATTTCTCAAAGCCGCTCCCGAAAACGGCGTTTGTCGCGCTCATCGAAGGAGCGTCACAATCACCGGCGTGATGGTGTTCCGGTCTGCTCGCAGCGGAATACAATTCATATTTCTGAAAACTGAAGCGGGATTACATCTTCATGTAATCCCGCTCACTGTTTCTTCAGTTGTTTTGTGCGATATACCGTAAAATGTTCAACACATCCTTCAGTGTCAGCAGACCGTCCCTGTTGACATCAAGACGACCGGCAGCATAGTCTGTCGGGGAAAGCGTGGTATCCTCTGCAATGACGCGGCACAGCATCACGGCGTCGGCAACGGTTTCCAGTTCGTCACCGTTGATGTCATAGTTCACCGCTGACGCCGCACAGACAACATCCGGCAGCTCGGTTTTTTCTTCACCGAGCGTAATGACTCCGGCCTCTGTTGCGGCTCCGCCGACAGAAAGCGTATACTTGCTGCCGGCTTTCAAATCAGGAGATGAGATGAGAACATAGTTGAATTTCTTATCCGGCTTTTTAGAAAACACAGCGGTATCGCTGCCTTCCTCATAAAGCTCGATCCGCTGATCCTTCAGCTGCTGTTCGGTTGTTTTGAACAGCAGCACCGGCTGCGTATTATTGGCAACAACAGCCTGCCGGTCGGTCGCCGTCGCAAGGATCGTGCCGCCTGTAACCGTTATGACATTCCCCTCTGCATCATTGGCATTGGTCAGGCCGCGGTCACCGTTTGCTTTCAGGGAGCCGCCGGAAACCGTAACGGCTGTTTCACCCTGCACAGCATCCTTTCCGGCTTTGATGTCTGTATTTCCATCTGAGATCGTAACATAACCCTTGGTCGATTTGATTCCGTCGCCGCCTGCATTGACATCCAGCTTACCGCCCTTGATCTGGACAGATGTTTTGCCGCGGATGCCGTCTCCGATCCCCGTTTCAATGCCGTCTCCCTCCGCCGTACGGATTTTAATATCTCCGCCGGTGATTTTGACGTCATTATTACAGTGGACTGCGTGCTGATAGGCCGCAGTGACCGTCAGCTTTCCGTTTTCCTCCGGACCGCCTGCCTTGATCGTAATATCATCCTTTGCAAAAATCACGGCTTCGGTTTTTGTGTATTTTGCGCCGTCAGAGAGGAAATTCTCCGTGCCGTCCATCAGATTGACCGAGGTGTTCTCGGCATTGATGACATAGAGGGCAGCCTCGGAAACGCCTTTGATATTGACACCCTGAAAATACAGCCGGACTGTTCCGGTATCTGCTTTCGTATCCGGAACATTGACTGCAATCTGTCCGTCATTCAGCGTACCGGAAAACAGATAATTTCCGGACGCGGAAACCGTGATCTTTGATCCGTCCACGGTCACGTTTTCTCCGTCCGCAGAAGCAGAATCACCGTTCAGGGTGACAGTTGCGGTCATGACAACCTCATCGGAAGGCTCCGCATCCGCTGCAAAAGCCGGCAGAACAGGCTGTACTGCAAGCATTCCGCATACGGTCAGTAAGAAAATCCCTCTGTGTTTCATTGTGATACCATCCCTTCTGTTTTGTTCCGGATGTGCTGATGCGGCATCAATCCGGTTCTGTGTATCGGCATAACCGTTTTTTCGGCTGTTTGTGCCTCTGTCAATCAGTTTATCATATTTCCATACAGAAGTCAATTACAAACTCCTCAAATATTGCGCAAATTAAAAAAAGGCTCCGATTATTAAAGTTTCTTTCAGATTTCACGGCTTTTTGAAACCAAAAAACTGTTTTTTGCGCCGTATTCCCATGCGCCGGAGCAAATTCCGCAAGCGCACTGCCCGTCAAAAACAATCAACTGCGCGATAATTGTGAAAGCACACAAAATGTATCCGCGCCGCTTGCATTCTGCAAACAGATATGCTATACTGTTTTTAAGGCAGCACCGCACAAAGCTGTCGGTGCAGATGCTCTTTTTCCTGCTTTGCGCTGTTTGCTGCGAAGCTGCACCGTCGGCTCTGCGCAGAAGCACCTGAATAAACAATACATCAATCAACCGGAACGGAGGGATACAATGAAAATAATGAGATTCACGGCTCTGCTGGCCGCTTCATGCATGATGCTCACGGCGGCACCGCCTCTGATACAGCCTGCTGCGGAAATCTGTGCGGCCGGAGAAGCAGAAGCCGCGTCTGCACTGCCGGATTGGGTGCCGGCTGACACTGAAAGTGCCAAAGCATTTCTCAAGGCACTTGCTGCGTCCGGCTCTTCCGCGGCAACGGAAGGCGCACGCACCGGAAACGGAATTGTCTGTCTTGTCTATGAGGAGCAGGCACAATGGGCATCCGGCGAGCCGCTTTATTCGTTCTCATATACGCCGGAGATGTTTGAAACCGTATCCGATACGCTCACAGAGGCAAAACAGGGATATGTTTATCATATTGTCGTGCTGAAGCCCTTGAAAGCCGGTACGGCAGATGTTTACAATATCCAGAAGAATGCGCAGAAAACGCCGGTGCCGTTCCGCTTCCGGATCGACGGTGATCTGAACATCACGGAGGTCAGACTGCCGAAGTGGCTGCCTGCGGATTTTGACAGTGCCGTAACATTCTACAACCGGTACGGCAAAACGCGTATTTTTGACGGCCTGCTCTGCACGGTCTTTTCGGAGTATATGCCGCCCGAATCAAGTCTGCTTCCGGAACAGGAGTATTTGTTTTCGTACAGTGAGGAACAGCTTGATAACACTTTCTCACAGTATTTTACCAATGATGAGGGCTGGTATTTTCGGGTTGATCTGTTCCAGCCTGTCAAAGCGGGCGATGCATCGGTTGTGCATGATGAAATCCGGCAGAATTTTGATCCCTATGAATACACATTCCAAATTGACGATGCCCTGAAAATCACCGAAACCGATCCCTGTGCATGGGTGCCGGACTGCTCTGAAGAATTCTACGGACACTTGAACAACAAGCAGACCGTTCTGGTACACGGCGATCAGGTCGCATTCCTGCTGGAAACAACCGCAGGAACCGGATATTCATGGCAGGAAGCAGCACGCACCGAAGAAGCAGTATCGCAGATTGCAGATTTCGACTGCACAAGGCTGCGTTTCTATCAGGGCGGAGCAGCGCCGACCGGCGGTGCGGTTGCTGAAACGCGGGTCTATCAGGTGCGGAAAGACGGCCCGTTCGACCTCAGACTTGACCTGCTGCCGCCCGGACAGGGTGCCGAAGCGGCAGAGACGCTCGGCGGAACGTTTTATGCGGTCGATCAATGCAGTATGATTATGCAGCCGGGCGAAGCGCGTGTTTCCATGATTGATGCGGATACCGGCAGGCCGGTTGTATACCCCAATACCGAGAATCAGGGATTCTATCTGGACTATCTGATCGGAGAATATGAAAACGGGCCGGAGCATTTTAATCTGCCGCAGTTCTGTAAAATCAGCTCCAATCCCGGCAAGGCAGAGCTGGGCAGCATTTTTCAGGAAGAGCAGTATAAGCTCTGGCTGAATACCGCGCCGCAGGGCTACAGCTGCGATGCAGTCTATGAAAACGGAACGTGCGATACCGGAGATGAGATCACGGTCAGTATGCTGACGGATTCCATTGCGGACATCACGGTGAAAGTGCATTTTGCAGCAGAAGGCGATGTGAACAGCGACGGCAGCTTTGACGCTGCGGATACAGTTTTGCTTGCACAATGGCTGACCGGAACGCCGGATACAGTACTGAAAAACTGGAAAGCGGCCGATTTCTGCAACGATGACGCTCTGGATGCACGCGATCTGACGGCGATGAAACAGGCCATGCTCTCACGCAGGGAAGCGGAATCTGAAAACAATCTGATTCTGACTGTCAAAACAATCTACGGCGGATTCGGCGTTACCGGTCAACCGCTGGACAGCGGCGAATTTGAAACAGAGTTTCCTGTACTGGAGGGCGACTGTTTTTATGAGGTTTCCAACGGTCACTGGTATCAGAATGTACGTGTCAGCACACCGATTCTGACAATCAAAAAGATAGAGGGCAGCAAAATTACGGTTTCCGCGCAGAACGGAGAAAACGGCGAAGAAGCAGTGCTGGAGCTTGGGGAATGGAAGGAAGGCTTCCCGCGCTCACGTTATGTTGTGTATGACGGCATCAACTACAGCTACAGTATCTGTTTCACAGCAAAAAATACGATGACACCCGCGCAGCCGGACAGCCCTGCATGATCCGGCAGACGCCGCTTGCTCCTGCTGTTGCTCTTTCATCAGTTTGAAATACAGTCTCCCTCCGAAATGCTGTGTGCACATAGACATCACAGGAACGGTTTGCCTCCTCAAGCTGTCGTTTCAGCGCACTGACTTGATATGATTACACTTGACATTCACGAAAAAAATATTGTATAATAAAGGCAGGGCAGTTCCGAATGAGCTGCCCTGCATCCAATTTTGTATCATCGACGAAACGGGGGATGTGCAATGAAAGGTATCATTCTGGCCGGCGGCGCCGGCACAAGACTGTATCCGCTCACGCTGGTAACCTCAAAGCAGCTTCTGCCGGTATATGATAAACCCATGATCTATTATCCGCTTTCCACGCTGATGCTTGCAGGCATACAGGATATTCTCATCATCAGTACGCCGGATGACATCTCAAGATTTCAGCATCTGCTCGGCGACGCCAGCCAGTTCGGTATCCCTCTGTCCTATACGGTTCAGCCGAAGCCGGAGGGGATTGCACAGGCGTTTATCCTCGGCGAAGATTTTATCGGCAGCGACGCCTGCGCGTTGATCCTCGGCGACAATATCTTCTACGGCAACGGCTTTTCCCGTATCCTGAAAAAAGCCGCTGACCGTGCGCTGAACGGAACAGCGACGGTGTTCGGCTATTATGTTCCGGATCCGGAGCGTTTCGGCATTATTGAATTTGATGAAAACGGGAAGGTTCTGTCTGTTGAGGAAAAGCCGCAGGAGCCGAAATCCAATTATGCGATCACCGGTCTGTATTTTTATCCGTCCGGCGTTGCCGAAAAGGCGAAGCAGATTCGGCCGTCTGCACGCGGAGAACTGGAAATCACATCGCTGAACGATATGTATTTGCAGGATGATCTTCTGAAAGCGGAGCTGCTCGGCCGCGGCTTTGCTTGGCTGGATACCGGAACCGTTGACAGCCTCTCGGATGCATCTGATTATGTCCGCATGATCGAAAAACGGCAGGGCATCAAGATTTCCGCGCCGGAGGAAATTGCATTCCGGTATGGCTGGATCGGCAGGGAGGATTTGACTGCATCGGCTGAAAAATACGGGAAATCGCCCTACGGACAGCATCTGCGCACCGTAGCTGACGGACGGATCTACACGAATGTAAGGTGAATACTATGACTGTCATCGTAACCGGCGGAGCCGGATTCATCGGCTCAAATTTCATTTTTTATATGCTCAACAATCATCCGGATGATCGTGTGATCTGTCTGGATAAGCTGACCTATGCGGGCAATCTCTCCACGCTTAAACCGGTCATGGAGCATCCGAATTTCCGGTTTGTGAAGCTGGATATTTGTGACCGTGCGGGTGTATACCGGCTGTTTGAGGAAGAAAAGCCGGATGTTGTTGTTAATTTTGCGGCAGAATCTCATGTTGACCGCAGCATTGAAAATCCTGAAATCTTCTTGCAGACGAATATCATCGGTACGGCAGTGCTGATGGATGCCTGCCGCAAATACGGCATTCAGCGGTATCATCAGGTATCAAC
>JAFYBM010000219.1 GCA_017540225.1 Oscillospiraceae bacterium
AGGATTAGAGTTTTGATCGAACTTTTCCAAAAGTTCGCGGAGTCCAGAGGCAGAGCCTCTGGTCGCCCGTCGCAACGGGCGAAACTCCCCAGCGTTCAATTTCGGGAAGAAAAGGGCTTGGGAAAAGCCCACCTTTCTGAAAGGGGCAGCTTTTCCCATTCTAAATAGCATCCGCGAAGCGGATTCCTCTTTTTTATGACTCCCTGTTTCGACGGCTCACGCCGCTAGACGCGGCTTCTCAAAGGTTACTGCTCCAAGCAAAAAAGTGAATGGTGAAAAGTGAAGAACGAATCGTGAAAAATAGTGGTATCGCTGCGCGATGATTTGAAAAGGTGTGCCCAAGTCACGCACAACGCAAACAGGCATGAAATGAAAGAGCTGTTTCATACAGAACGGCAAAGTTGTATGGTTTTCGTTCTATTTTGCCGCAAAAATATGCATTTTTCTTGTGGAAACATCTTGACAAGCCGTCCGAAATCAAGTATACTAAAGGAAAGGGGGAATAATACATATTCGCAATATCGTTATAGAAACAGAGAAAACGCAGGCAGGCGTGCATGCAGTCTGCCGCAATGCACCACGTTTTCGGCGCTGTCCTTCTGCGCAAAAGGCTGCCCGATCACAAACACACTACTTTTTCAAGGAGAATTTCAAATGAAACACATCAAACATTTCGCAGGCATCACCGCAGCGATCCTCTGCATCTCCTCCGCCGCATTCTCTGCCGGCATCACCGCAGAAGCCGCGACCGGAACAGGCACCACATCCGGCGGCATCCGGTATTCCTACGACACATCCGCAGACAAGGCGATCATCACCGGATACACCGGCTCCGCCTCTGCCGTGACGATCCCCGCAACGCTCTCCGGCTGCAAGGTCAGGGAAATCGCGGAGGATGCATTTTTGTTCAAGCATGTGGTCTCGGTCTCCATGCCGAATACATTGCAGAAAATCGGAAAATACGCATTCTACGGTTCTGATCTGACAAGCATTACCCTGCCGGGCAGCGTGACAACGGTCGATCAATACGCCTTTTCAGACTGCGAGGATCTGCAAGCGGTGACGATCGCCGGTGCTGCGGAGCTGAATTTTGCGTCCTTCTGGAACTGCCCCTCGCTGACCAGCGTACAGGTATCAGACAGCTCCAGAACAAAGCGGAACCAGATCGCATTCATGGAGTGCCCGAATCTCACGCAGGTCAACGGCGTCACGCCGTACACAAAAGACGCAAATAACCGCCCTGTGCTCAATTCCGCAGTCGAAACTGCGGTCCGCAATCATTTCAGCCGCAGCACGGACGTCAAATTTGTCGTGGATTTCTGCTCGGATTACTGCGCGTATATCGTGGATACCGAGACAGATGCGTGGATGACGGACAAGCTGAAAGCGCGGCAGCTGCATGACTGGCTGATCCGGCACGTTGCATACGAGGATCAGAACGGCAGCGAGCGCGTTAGCGATATGGAAAACGCCGTATCGTCCGCAGTCTTCTTCAGCTATGCGCTGAATGTGCGCGGCAGCGGCATCGGAGAGGCGGTCTGCGACGGCTACACAAAGGCATACAATATGCTGCTTGCGCAAGCCGGCATCGAATGCTATCGGCTCAGCACATCCTCGCATTCGTGGAATCTTGCCAAGATCGACGGTCAGTACTATCAGATCGACGTCACGCATGACGATCCGATCATGACGGTGAACGGCGTTGTTGTGCCGGACAACACGTTCGGCAATCCGTATTCGACGCGGTATACGCACTTCCTCAAGAGCCACGCGGATATGAAAACAGCGCACAACGGCAATTACAACAATCCGGGGCTGAGCGACTACGGATTCGATCATCACCCGCTGCTCGGCTCGGCGCCGTCAAACATCGAAAGCCTGATCGCACAGTGCACTGTGTCCCTGACCGATGCCAATGCGGACGGCATGCTCGACAATGATTTCGACATGGACGGCACGGCGATGGGCGCAGACTACTGGGAAGATTATCTTGCATATTCCATGCTCTGCGGCAGATACTTCGGCTATGACGGCGATCTGAACAACCATATGCCGGAAGCACTCTCGATCATGCATCAGGAGCATCACGGCGTCTGGGGATAACCCCGAAACCGTATCTTTATACAAAAAACAGCAGGCAGTCTTCGGGCTGTCTGCTGTTTTGCGCATTATCGAAAAAATGTGGCTTTCTGCATCTGAAAAATCTTCAAAAATGTGTGAAATCGGATTGATTTTTCTGCAAAAATGTGTTATACTAATGCTGGACACAAGCATGAAAGGAGCTGGATCACACATGAAACGTGAGGTTTTGCAGAAGATGCTGCAATGGAAAAACGATCCGGAGCGCAAGCCGCTGATCCTGAAAGGTGCGCGGCAGGTCGGCAAAACATGGCTGATGAAGGAGTTCGGTGCAGCCGCCTACGAAAACAGCGTCTACTTCAATTTCGACGAGGATCCGGCGCTGCATTCGGTATTTCAGGCGAACAAAAATCCAGTGCGGATCCTTGAACTGCTCTCGCTGATCGCGGAACAGAAGATCCTGCCGGAGAAAACGCTCATCATTTTCGATGAGGTGCAGGAATGTCCGGAAGCGCTGAACAGCCTCAAATATTTCCGCGAAAAAGCACCTGATTATCACATTATTGCGGCGGGCAGCCTGCTCGGTACGCTGCTTGCACAGCCGAAGTCCTATCCGGTCGGTATGGTCAATGTCATGCACATCTATCCGATGAATTTTTCGGAGTATCTTGCGGCAGAGGATCCGGCGCTGTACGATTATTATTGCAGCATCCGCAGCGGCGCACAGATCGAGCAGATCTTTCACAATCGCCTGACGGAAGCCTGCGACCGGTATTTTATCATCGGCGGCATGCCGGAATGCGTCGCGTCGTGGCTCAAATACAAAGATCCTGCGCGCGTTTCGACGATCCAGCAGGAATTGATCGAGCTGTACGAGCACGATTTTTCCAAGCACAACGGCAAGGTCAACAGCGGGCGCATCCTGATGGTATTCCGCAGTATTGTCTCGCAGCTTGCGAAATCAAACGAGAAATTCATGTACGGTGCGGTGCGGGAAGGCGGCAGAGCCAGAGATTTTGAGGAAGCGATCGAATGGCTTGTTTCGGCGGGCATGCTGAATCGTGTGTACAATGTTGCGAAGATCGAGCACCCGCTTTCCGCTTTTGAAAAGCTGGATCAGTTTAAGCTGTTCCTGTTCGATACCGGTCTGCTCAAGCACCTCGCCGGCATCGAAAATAGTGCGATCTTGCTGAAAAGCGATTACCAGTTCAAGGGGCAGCTCACCGAGAATTATGTTTTGCAGCAGCTCGCCGGACAGTTTGAAGTTCCGCTTCGGTATTACGCCGCGCAGCACAGCGAACTCGATTTTCTTGCGCAGTATGCCGGCGGGATCATTCCGATCGAGGTCAAAGCCGGTTCGGATAAGTCGGCGCCGTCGTTCAAGCGCTATGTCGCAGAACAGCAGCCGGCACATGCGCTGCGGTTCTCTAAGCGCGAATACCGCAAAGACGGTCTGCTGACCAATCTGCCGCTGTACCTCGCCTGCCGGACGCGGGAACTGCTGCTGTAAGAGGTGTCAACAATGGATTTTGAATGAGCTTTCAGCACAAGCCCCTCTGGCAAAGTCGTCAGAGGGGCTTGGTAACAGGATGGACCGCCGGCTGTGCCGGTGGTTTTCTTGATTTAATTGCGAAGAACCCTGTCTTTCATCAGACTTTTTTCGACAGGCTGTGGGTGAAAACGCAAACGGTTTCCGCCGCATTTTCAGATATTTCAAAACGTCAGAGCCGAATCTGCCGGTTATGACGGATCGCGCTGCAAAGGATTATTTCTGAGAATGATCCGCCGGAGTAAAGAAAGATCCGCTGCAGTCAATCCGGAATCATTGTTCAGGTCACCAGCATTCCAGTCTGCCAATGCGGCATCCGGTTTTGCAAGCAGCCAGCTTTGCAATGCCTCTGAATCCGACAGGTCGCACACACCGTCTGCATTTACATCGCCCTCGATCTGTTCGCCGGGCATTATCATGCGCTCCAGAACCCATTTCTGATTGTCCGCGCCGGTAAAATGCTTCAGCTGCAGATTGGTTATCACATGGTAAGGATCATAATCCGCATCCGGATCCGTCTCAGCTTCCGGATCCGTTTCGTCAACTGCATCTGGATCAGCCGTCAGACAATAGCCGCCCGCTTCTGACACAATATAATAGCTGCCGTCTCCAGCCGGTCTGAAATCCCAGCAAAGGCTTTGCCGTGTTGTGTCCTGATCTGCCGCATCAACTTTTATGCTGCATCCCTCTCTCAGATGGTCCATCGTTGCAAATTCTGTATTCAGATCCATGTAAAGCAGCATGTCCTGAAACGGCAGCGCAATTCCGTTTTGCATCGCATCATACTGAAAACGCGGCAGCGCAAATGCATCCTTCTGCTCATTTGACAGCACTGCTGCACATTTCCAGACGATGACCTGCTGTGCATCCAGTCCTGTGATATGCATATAGTAATCCGGATCAGACACTGAGCGAAGATA
>JAFYBM010000220.1 GCA_017540225.1 Oscillospiraceae bacterium
GATTTTTTTGCGGGATAATCTGCGCGGCTCCTGCATAGAAATGTACCGAACGGGCATACTGGAAAGGAGTACAGCATGAAAGATTCGATCAAACGCATCACACTGCTCTGCGGGACAGGCGCCGTCCTGCTTGCGGGCTGGCGGACGGTGCCGGTCATGGAAGCCGTGACGATCGGCGGCACGCAGAACGAAGCACCGGCAATGGCGCAGGCGCAGGAGCCTGCCGGTCATCCGGCGGAACCCCCTGCGCAGACCGATGCGCCGTCCGGCGATCCGGAGAGCGGTTCCGTCACGCAGCCGCATCTGCTGGCGCCTGCTGCCGAACAGAAACCCGATTATCCCGCGGAGATCATCAATATCGAGTCGGACGGCTCAAAAGCAATGTGGTATTCGCGGCTGTATCAGCAGGGGGATTCCGGCAGCGGCGGCGATATCATCGACCGGCATTTCGCGGCGCAGTCCGGCAGTCTGTTTTTTTCGCTGCCGAACGGCGGACAGGTTCGCAACAGCACCTTCTGGAGCAATGCCGATCTGCTCGCGGAAAGCAAGATCATGCCGGAGCTGCCGCTGCGCACGGACGGTACGCCGATGGTGCTGATCTATCATACCCACACGACGGAAAGCTATGTCGCGGAGAAAACCGGACGCTATGACGACAGCTTCAATTTCCGCACGACCGAACCGGATAAAAATATGGTCTCGGTCGGGGATGCGATCGCAGAGCAGCTTGCTGCGGCAGGCATCGGCGTGGTGCATGCAAGGGAGATCCATGATTTTCCGGTCTGGACGGGCAGCTACAGCAACAGCGCCGAAACGATCCGTTCGGTTCTGGCGCAGTATCCGGAGATCTGCATTGCGCTCGATATCCACCGCGACGCGATCTCGGACGGCAAAACGGTCATTGCGCCGATCGCAGAGGTGAACGGGAAGCAGTCCGCGCAGATCATGATTATTTCCGGCTGCGATGACGGCACGATGGGCATGCCGGATTACCGCAAGAATTTCCATTTTGCGAGCAGATTGCAGGAGACTGCGGAGACCATGTTCCCCGGCTTCACGCGTCCGATCCTGTTCGATTACCGCAAATATAATCAGGATCTCACCGCGGGCAGCCTGCTGATCGAGGTCGGTTCGCAGGGCAATACGCTGGAAGAAGCGCAGTATGCCGGCGAACTGGTCGGGCAGGCGCTCAGCGAGACGATCCGGAAGCTGGCGGCGGATTCCGGCGAAGCATGAAAAATGCTCCGTTTCCGCCGGTCAATGCACAGGCAGAAAAGGAGCATCAATATGCAAAAACGCGCAAAAAAAGCCGCATTTCTTGCGGCGTTCAGTTATCTGGCAGTATTGGGACTCGGCTGCGGGATGCTCAGAGCGGCGCAGCGCACAAGGCAGACGCTTTACGGCGGGCAGCCCGTCATGGCGCAGATCGCGCGGCAGGAATTGCAGGAGCATCGCACGGCATGCACGCTCACACTGGGCGGCGGGGAATGGCAGCTGCATGCGGTTTTTCCGTCAGGCAGTGCGGCTGCGCAGGCAGCAGAGCAGCTCCCGCCCTGTATGCTGAAGCTGCTGCTGCGCCTTGCGATAGATGCAGATGATGCTGCCGCTCAGATCGCCGAATGCATCAGCGGCAGATAGGACAGTGCATTTTCATTCTGCTCCTGATAATACTGGTTCAGCTCGCCGCGATAGATCAGCTTGGCGTCCGGCAGATAGCGCAGATCGTCCGGCGAATAGAGACATGGCGGCTTATCCAGCGTCACGCCGCATTCTTCCAGCACATAGGCGACGAACTGCGAGCAGACGAATTTATTATGCAGTTCGCTTTCGATCTGCAGCCGCACGCGCAGCAGACCGATGATGCTGTAGGAATAAAACTTGCGGCATTCCTGAAAATGCTCGATCATGTTTTCAAAGTGGGTATACTGGACTTCTGTCAGAGGGATCTCGTAGATCTCGCAGGGGATCACCGGAAATTTGCCCAGTGTACCCTCACCGATCTGTTCCGTGTTGAAAGTTGCGGGGAGCGGGATGCGTGTATAGTTGCGGCAGAAGCTGTAAAGCTCGTGAAGGCTGGCATCTGCCGAGAGCGAAACGTGGGAATACGGCATACGGGAGAGGATCCGGATCGCGCGGGCGACGCCGGTTCCGGTTCTTGTCACCACAACATAAACAGAACGGTTTTTGGGTGGTAAAGCGGTAGTCATTCTTTGCATTCCTTTCGCGGAATTATTTGCGGGAACTGAAAAAAGGGGATTCCCGCATAAAAATTGAAAAAAGGGGTTGCAAATTTCTCAAAAATCTGGTATAATAGGGAATGTGCTCACAGATATGCGCCTGTAGCTCAGCTGGATAGAGTGTCAGACTCCGACTCTGAAGGTCGTGCGTTCGAATCGCATCAGGCGTATCCAAGGTGCTGAATCCTCCATGCGTTTGCGTGGGGGATTTATTTTACTTAATCCAAATTGGAATCGTCATGATTCTTTTTTTTAATACTTTTATGTACTTTCGCTTTTTTTATTAGCTCGGATAATTTGATTGCAATTTTCTTGATAATAAGAATCATTTTTTTGAGAAGTTGATTTCTATTTTTTATTAGTATTACAAGAACGGCTGTCATAATGATACCAAGTGCTATATGAGTCGTTCCTTTCAGTTTTGAAAAATGACTTGCAGTGTACAATGTAGATAATACGAAGAACAATAATATAGAAAAGGCTTTTATTATTAAAATAGAAAATGGTGAAAAATAAGATGAAGAATTTGTATGGGATTCAGTCAAAAAGGAGCGTCCGCAATTTTGACAGACTGCGACAGTTTCCCACTTCTTTTTTTGATGATTAAATTCTCTCTTTATTGTAACAGTTTTTCTACAGTATCTACATTTCATACTGACCTCCATAGTCGAAGGTTTTGCTACTTTTTTAAGATTCTCTTCAACATATAATAACCACGTATCTGCGTGCATGTTAATCTGCATTGCTTGCGCAACAGACTGTTTTGTGCTATACTCGGATCAAAGACAGGCGAGGGACCTGCCAATGAAAGGAGCTGTTTCAAATGCTGAATGAAAATCTGAAAACACTGCGGAAGGAAAAAGGCTTCTCGCAGGAAGAACTTGCATCCAAAGTCCATGTCGTCCGACAGACGGTCTCCAAATGGGAGAAAGGACTCTCCGTGCCGGATGCGGAAATGCTCGTGCAGATCGCAGAGGTCTTTGAGGTTCCGGTCAGCCGGCTGCTCGGAGCACTGCCCGAAGCAGCAGAGGACAGTGCGCCCGATCAGCGCAACGAGATCGCGGAACAACTCATGAAGATCAATGAGCAGCTGGTCATCAGAAATAACCGTACCCGCAAAATCATCAAGTGGCTGATCATCATTTTTGTGGTGATCCCTGCCTTAGTAATTCTGCTTGCGATGCTTGCGTTTTCGCTGCTGAGAATAACCGGTACCGGCTCGGTTGAGCAGCATGTACCGCCTGTCATTGAGACCGGTTTCGCAGGCATTCTGCTTTGAGCGTATTATCTCTCCCCGCAGTGTTTCGGCTGCGGGGAATTTTTTTGCTTACTCGTCCTCGCCGGACGCAAACTGCGATTCATGCCGCGTGAAGAAGTCCGTGCGCGGCGGCAGGAATTTCAGCTTGTGGTCAGCGCCGGTGAAATAGCTGACCGGTTCCAGGATCGTATCCCACGACCAGATGCGCTCATCGACCTGCAAATATTCCCGCAGCTTTTCCGTGCCGATCGGTGCCATCGGATGCAGCAGCACGCCTGCAATGCGGATCATATAGAACAGATTGCTGAGCACCTGCAAGGTCTCCTCACGGCTCTGCTCATCGGGCTTCAGCGCCTTTGCCATGTACTTGCTGGCATTGCGGATGTAGCCGTCGAGGACATAGGTGCACTGGTGGAATGCGAATTTGGACATGTGGCGCTCATATTCGAGCACTGCTTTTTTCGCTTCTGCGAGGAATTTTTCTTCCGGCGGGACATTCGGCAGAACGCCGTCCGTCACCTTCTGCGCGGTATAGAA
>JAFYBM010000221.1 GCA_017540225.1 Oscillospiraceae bacterium
GTACCGCTGTTGATACCGTCCCGCATATCCGCGAGACCAAGAAGATGATCCGCAAGGCTTTTGAGAATCAGCAGAAGGGCAACGGCTTCTCTATCGTTGAGGTGCTCTCAACCTGCCCGTCCAACTGGGGTCTCACACCGAAGGAATCCATCAAGCGTTTGCAGGAGGAGTGCATCCCGTATTACCCGCTGGGCGTTTACAAGGATGTCGAGATCGCCGAGGCAAACGCCGATAAGCTTGCAATGGGAGGTGCCGCAAAATGACCTATGAAATTCTGCTCGCGGGCTTCGGCGGACAGGGCATCCTGTTTGCCGGCAAGCTGCTCGCTTACTGCGCACTGTTTGAGGGCAAGGAGATTTCGTGGCTGCCGAGCTACGGTCCGGAAATGCGCGGCGGCAAGTGCAATTGCTCTGTCTGCATTTCGGATGAGCCGATCGGCTCCCCGCAGGTGCTTGAGCCGGATCTGCTGGTCGTCCTGAACGGCCCGTCCTTCGATGCGTTCATGCCGAGTGTCAAGCCGGGCGGCAAGGCATTCGTTGACAGCTCGATGGTCGCACAGAAAACCGACCGCACCGATATTGAGACATTCTATGTCCCTGCAACTCAGCTCGCGGATGACAACAATCTCGCAAAGGGCGCAAATATCGTTCTGCTGGGCAAGCTGCTGCATGAAACCGGTATTTTCTCCTTCGAGACCGTCCGCAAGGCGCTCGAAAAGAATACACCGGCCAAGCGCGCACATACCATCAACAACAATATGGCTGCGCTCCAGCTCGGCGCGGATTATAAGGCATAATGCTGCCGAACAGAAAGGATTATCAACAGGATGTTTTCAAGAGATGATACCAAAGCAGTCAAGGGCCTTGCCGTTCTCATGATGCTGTTTCATCATCTGGTCGGTTTTCCGGACCGGTATGCACAGGGCTTTGAGGGCTTTGAGACACTCTGGCACGGCCTGACAGAACGCGGAATACTGATCCAGATCGCGTATTTCAGTCATATCTGCGTCAGTTTATTCTTCTTTCTCGGCGGATACGGACTTTATCTGCAATGGAAGGCAGAGCGGTATCATCTCATGGAACATATCAAACGCCTCTACCGATCCTACTGGCGTGTCCTGCTGCTGTTTATCCCCATTGCACTGATTTTCTTCCGGCACAATAATCCGGAGCTCCCCGCACTGTGCCGTATTTACGATTTTCAGGATCTGCGCGGATTTCTTGTCAATTTGCTGGGCGATTTTACCGGACATACCGCAAACCTGAACAAAGAATGGTGGTTCTTCAAGGCTTATCTCAGTATGCTGCCGATGGGACTGCTCTTCTGCCGCCTGACAAAGAAAACCAACAGCTTTGTTATAGATATGCTGATTGTTTGTCTGATAGATTTCCTGCGCGGCATCGTTTTTCAGAATATGCTGGGTACAACGCTGTTTGCAAGAGCGGATTCCAACATCTTTTTTCTCAATTTCATTCTGACGGATTTCCGTGCGCTCAATATGTATCTCGGCATTGTGTTCGCAAAGCATGATTTCATTGTGCGGCTGAAAAAGCCGTTCAGCCGACTGCGCTGCAGCTGGCTTTACGGTCTGGCAATCATTCCGGTTGTGTTTTATCTGCGCAGCTATGTTGCCGGATCGTTTCTGGATATTTTCTATATTCCGTGCTTTGTTGTAGCGGCATCGGTCTTTTTTGACGGGATTCCGCTGGTGAAAAAAGGTTTCATGATTCTGGGCAGATACAGCAATAATCTCTGGCTTGTTCACACGTTCTTCTGCTATTATTTCTTTGAATTCACGAAGATCGTTTACTGCACAAAGAGTCCGCTGATCGACTGGATGATTCTGCTCGGACTGTCGCTTGGTGCGTCTGTCTTTGTTGATGCTTTCTGGAAGCTGATGAAATATCTGAGACCGACACTGCGAAAGATTTTCCTTAAACCGGAACCGCAGGAACCTGCAAAAGCATAAAGAATGCGCCGTCCTTTCTGAGGACGGCGTCTTTTTTTCACAATTCAATATCAGGTCGGGTACTGTATTGGACGGCGGCCCTGCGCGGACGGTCAAAAAGTGTCGAAGCTGCATATAATAGCACAAAGGAGGTGACTGCATGGAGACGTATTTTTCGGTCGGTTCGGAGACATATGCGGAAAAGGCGCAGCGGCTGCTCGGCCGATACCGTTATCCCTACCGCGTGACCAAAACAACCGGCACTGCCGGATGCGCCTACCGTTTTCGTGTCGCCGCGCCGGCAGAGGAATTATTCAGCCTGCTGACGGCTCACGGTATCCCGTATCAGCGGCTTTGATACAATCGGAAAGGAGCTGACCGCCGGTGCAGATACCGGTTTATTTTGATAATGCCGCGACAACCTTTCCGAAGCCGCCGGCGGTGCTGAATGCACTCCGGCGAACGGCGGCGGAGGCAGGCGGCAACCCCGGGCGCGGCGGCCATATGCTTTCCCGCCGCGCCGGAGCGATTGTGTATCACGCACGGGAGACGGCTGCGGCACTGTTCGGGGCAGAGCCGGAGCACATTGTTTTTACCCAGAACTGCACACACGCGCTCAATCTTGCGATCCGCGGTGCACTGCGGCGCGGCGATCATGTCATCATCAGCAGCATGGAGCACAATTCCGTTGCGCGGCCGGTCGCGGCAATGGCGGAGGCGGGTTTCATCAGCTACAGCATCGCGCAGGTCTTTCCGCAGGCCGCCGAAACCGTTGCGGCGTTCCGCGCCTGCATCCGGCCGCAGACCCGTGCGGTTATCTGCACGCTGGCAAGCAATGTCACCGGTCAGATTCTGCCCTTCCGCGAAATTGCAGCGCTCTGCCGTGAAAACGGTCTGCTTTTCATTGCGGACGGCGCACAGGGCTGCGGCATTCTGCCCGTTACCTTGCAGGACGGCATTCAGCTGCTCTGCACGGCAGGGCATAAGGGACTTTACGGTCCGATGGGAACCGGAATGCTGATTTCAGACGGCACTGTGCCGCTGAAACCGCTGATGCAGAGCGGAACCGGAACACAATCGGCAGAGCTGCGGCAACCCGATACGCTGCCGGAGGCGCTGGAAGCCGGAACGGTCAATGTGCCGGGAATCGCGGCGCTTGATGCGGGGATGCAGTGGCTCGTGCAGCAGGGGGCGGGAAGAATTTTTGCGCATGAGCAGGCGCTCTGCGGACAGTTGATTGACGGACTGCACCGGAAAAAGAATGTGCAGGTTTTCCGTACAGCGGAGGCTGGCTATGTGCCGGTTGTGTCGTTTGCACTGGAGAATGAGCTGCCGGACGAAACCGCAGCCAGACTGGCAGATGCAGGATTCTGTCTGCGCGCCGGATTGCAGTGCGCACCGCTTGCCCACAAAACCAACGGCACACCGAACGGAACGGTACGGTTTTCGCCTTCGGCTATGAATACACCGGCGCAGGTCGCAGCGCTGCTGCGGAGCATATAATCAGGACGGATTTTTCCTGCACAGAGCGTGAAATGCGCCCTTGTGTGCAATGGGCGAGGGAATATGAAAACGGGGGAAGAAACCCAGCCGGGCTGCTTCCCCCGCTTTTTATTTAGGCATATAACATTTTAGGTGGTTATTGAAACAATTTGAGTGGTTTGAAATAGTTAAAAAAGTATCCGCTGCGCGGATGCTATTTCAGAATGGGTGCCGTTCTTACCGGCACCCAAGCCCGCGACCGCTTGAACGCAGAGAGAGTGCCGCGCTCTGCGGAGCGCGGCAAGGGGCGCCGCCCCTTGACCCCGCAAGCCTTTGAAAAGGCTTGACCGAAGCTTCAAAGAAGAAGTGTTTTTGTTTTAACACGTAATTCGCAACCACCTAAAAAGTTACATACCTTTTTATTTTTCTTGCTGCTTTTCTGAAATCCCATATAAAACAGTGTTTCTGCGGTGAATCGGAACCGCGCACCGCCCGTAAATTCTGATTTATCTTAGCAGCACAATTCCGAACAGGCTCTTTCCGAAAATAAAAACCGCCGGAATACCGGCGGTTTTTATTTTCTGCAATGTTACTGCGGTCCGATGTACTGAGAGCCGCCGAATGCCAGAATGAGCTGCGGGATCGGGTTGAACAGCAGCGAAAGAATAAAGAAGCCGATGCCCTTACCGAACGATGCAACTATCTTATAGGAAAGAATCAGCGCAATCACGATGTTGACGAGCGGGACGAACATCAGAACGGTCATCAGACCTGCGCTTGCACCGTTCCAGAACAGCTTGAATGCAATATAAATGTTGTAGATCGGGATAATTGCCTTCCAGCCGGCTTCACCTGCCTTCGAGAACAGCTTGCACATTGCGACCAGAGCGAGTACAGCACAAACCAGACTGAAAATCATAGTTGATGTGGACACACCCTGAGCAGCACCTGCATACTGAGAAGCATCAAACGAATAATCCATACTTTTCACCTCCTTTTCCGGATTTCAGATTCAATTATCTGATGTTGTTAAACAAATATATTATAGATGATTTTCACACGATTGTCAATTTTTTCGCCAGAACTTTGGAGAATCAGCCAAGATTTAAGCTGATGATGCGTATGGATACAACTGTTTTTCACAATTTGCACACATTAACCGCACGGATTCTGCGCTTTATTTTGCCTTGGTTGCAACTTCTGTGATGAGCTTGCTGAATACTTCGTCAAGCGGCAGGCAGCCAAGCTCGCCCTCCTTGCGGGAACGAACCGTCAC
>JAFYBM010000222.1 GCA_017540225.1 Oscillospiraceae bacterium
AGACCTGCGGTACCCTGATCGTGCTTGACTCTCCATTCGACGCTGAAGGTTTCCCCCTTGTCAACCGTGCAGGCATTGTCGCCGGTCATATTCTCGGCAACAGTTGCCTTATCGCCCTTCTTGACGAGATCATAGACGATATCCTTATCGCCGACGACCTCGCCCGGAGCCTCAGTCTGCTGTGCCGGAGCCTTGGTCTCTTCTGCCGGAGCCTTGGTCTCTTCTGCCGGAGCCTTGGTTTCCTCAGCCGGAGCCTTGGTCTCAGACGAGCCTTCACCGACCTTAATGGTCAGCGGAATGCTCTCATAGGTACGCTCAACGGAATCTTCACCGGAATCGGTACCGACGATACTGCTCTGAATGAAAGTCCACTTGTCCTTATCCTTGAGATTGTTGTTATCATCGAACAGAGCGGAAGGGCCGGGGTTATAGGTCGGTTCCTTAACAACATTAATAACATAGTCGCCGTCTGCCAGACCGGCCGGAACCTCAACGGTAAAGGAGATCAGTGCTGCATCATATGCCCAAGACTCATCCTTTGTCCACTTGGTTACCGGCTTATAATTTGCATAATCCTCCTTCTTGAATGTGTCAACATCATTCGTTGCAGCAAATGCAGCATAGGAGTCCATGTTAGACTTGTTATCAACTGCCTTTTTGCCGATGTAGCTGATTGTCCATGTATCCGGAATGAAGTTGGACATTGTACCGACATTGTAGTAGCCGGCGTGCTTTTTGTTCGTGGTAAAGTAACCGGAATCGAAGCAGATCTTCTGGTTCTTCCAGTTTGTAGCGTTCTCGGTAACATCGCCCTTAATCTTGAAGCCGTAGTTGCCGTAAGTTGCTTCCAGAGCCTTCTGATGGTCTGCATCCAGATCTGAATCGGAAGCTGAATAGACCTTTCCGGTCTTATCCTCATAGGAGCCTTTGCCCGGCTCACCGTCATTAACCTGAAGTCTCAGGGTGATCGAGTAAATACCGTTGCTCTGCGGAACATACACATCAACCGGAATTTCAGCCGACTTGCCGGATTCGACATTGACGGTATTTGATTTATTGGACTGGATATCAATGATAGTTTTGGCTGTGGCCGGAACGCTATCATTTGTCTGAGCGTAGACCATTGCGCCGCCCATTGCTGTCGCCGCAATTACGAACGACGAAAGAGCAGAGATGAATTTCTTCATGACAACTTAATCCTTTCTGGCCTGATAACGGGATAGCCGCTTTCTCGTTTCAGACACATTTGTTTATTTGATTTTGTTGGGCTTGGGTTTCGGCTTTCCGCCGTAAGCTGCCGGCGGTATTGCGGCTGTTTGCCGAGCTTTGAAATGTTGCAGTTGATACGCGCCTTGCGGCCGCATATCACGGAGCATGGAACCTACCGTTTACCCGTGCTGCTGCAAGCTCCCCGTGGTTGAGTTCTGCGTTGCACCCGGCCGGCAGTGTCCTCAAAAGCCGGTCTGTCTGACCGGATCCCGAAGCATCAGCGTGACCTTGCCGTTCGTCAGTGCTTTCATTCACTCACAGTCTGCGTTTGCGTATGCTGCGGCGCTGAAAGCCCGCTCTCCGTTCCGGATTCCGAACCGCCTCCGTTTCCTGCATTTCTGCGTTCTGCGGATCTGTTTCAGAGCACATCGTTGCGCCGGTTTCATTGCATCGCGCCGGACAAAGCCGTTCTGCGCGAAATCCGGCAGCAGCAGCCCGTCGTTGAACCGATCTCCGAAGCCCGTGTGTCCGTTCGTTTCCGGTCACACACCGTGCTCCGTTTTGAGTGCCTGTCACATTGCAGCCATTCGTTCCTCCCTGCAGGAGCAGCAGCAATCTTCCGTTTCGCGTTTTCCGCATCGCATCAGCCGGCGCATTTCGGTATCCGCTGACTGCCGAAGACATTGAACCGGTTTTCGCATCTGTCTGCACAGTGCGCATCCCCTCCCGATTCTCCGGAGCAGCCGGCCGCTGCCGATTGCCGGTTTACGGTACGATGCAGATCGCAGCGTTTTCAGAATGCCGCTTTCTGCGCCTTCATTCCTTTCCTCCTTCTTTCATGATAGTGTATATACTCCAAGAAATGCGCTGATACATTTCTTTTCATATACCCCGGGTGAAATCGGGAAACCGCACGACGCACAAAGGCATCGCACGTTCTCCTGCAGCGTCTGCACCCCGCACCGGATTCACGAGTTCCGGAGATGCATCCGCACCGAAATCGCCCGATTTTCTTCCGTACCGGATCCGCATTTCCCCCGAACGGTTGTCCTGCTCCCGTACTAAAGCAGAACGAACGTTCAAAAGGGTATACGTACCCACATAATACGGCTTACTACCATTATAATAAACCCTAGTCGCAAAGTCAATACCCCGATACCGTTTTTGTGATAATTGATAAATTCGACCAGCTAAAATTATGCAATCCGCCAAAAGAAAACCGCAGCAAACCGGCGGTCGGAACCGCTCTGGACTGCTGCGGAAATGTTGTTCATTTTTCGTTCATTTTTGAGATACCGTATATCACTGGAGCTTCCGGAATTCGGCCGGAATATTGTCATTCACAATCGTATTGATGGTCTCCATATTGAAGATCTTGTAGATCGGCGCCGTGCTGTAGGGCGCATAGAGGATACCATGTGAAGCTGCAAGCTCCTCGTTATACATATTATAAGGATACAGCCGCAGATTTGACAGGTTCCCGTCATCATAGTGTGTAATGACCGGCATCACGCCGATGTCCTCAACAGAAACCACACCGGTCTCGCCGTTCTTGACCAGATTAAAGCTCGCCATTTCACCGATCATATTGAAATTATCGGTCTGCGCGGAAATGAAATTGCCCATCGAATAGAGCACAAAGCCTCTCGTGCCGTCCGGACGATCAATGTATTCCATCGTTTCTGCGGTATGGGGATGCGAACCGAGAATGACATCGGCGCCCCACTGAATCATCTTATTCGCAAGCACCTTGACATCATCGCGGACAACATGGGTATCCTCGGTGCCCCAGTGCGCGGCAACCACAACCGCATCGGCAACCTCTTTTGCGCGGCGGATCTGCCGCTCCATCAGCGCCTCATCCGAAGTGAAGCCGACCTTGATTTCGGTATCACCGGGCAGTGAATAGCCGTTCAGATGCTCTGTATAGGCAAGATACGCAATGCGCATACCCTTGACATACTGCACACGGATCGTATCCTGATCTTCCTGATTGCGGTAGGCACCGAGTGCAAGAATCGGATATTTCTGCATCATGCCGTCCCAGTAGTCCATTGAGGAAGCCAGACCGCCGATGCCCTTATCCAGCATATGGTTATTCGCAAGTGTGAAAATATCAAACCCGACATCGACCATTGCGTCACCGAGTTCAACCGGCGAATTAAAGTTGAAATTGGAGCCGGAGATCTCATATTCGCCGCCGCAGATGAGTGTCTCCTGATTGATGACCGCAACATCCGCCGCCTGCACAATCGGTTTGATATTCTCATAAAGCGGCGCGAAATTATAGCCGTTTCCGCCCGCCTGAACCTTTGCAGCCGTATATACGGCGGTCTGAACGAGGTTATCGCCGACAGCCAGCATATTGACGGATATATCCGGCGGAATGACAGGCTCGGTCACGGTCGTGACGACTGTCGTTTCTGTTGCAAGCGTCACAGGTGCAGTATCGCTTGTTTCTGCCGGCGCAATGTTCTCAAAGGTTCCGTCCGAATCCTGCGCAGCGCAGCCGGCACTGAACAGCAGACTTACCGAAAGCAGAAATGCCGCGGTTTTTTCCATGAATTTCATATTTGCGATTCCTTTCTGTTGTTTCTCTATGCAGATCCAGCATGAAACTGCTCACGTTTTCTATTATAACACATTATACAGGAAAAATCAATGGGCGAAAATGAAAAAGGCAGAAAAAGCGCTGCCCTGCATAGAATCTGCATTGTCAAGACTTTCAGAATTGTCAAGCTAAGAACGCTCAATCAGATCGGGAAGCGGGCGGCAGTGCCGCCATCCAATTTGCTCCGCCTTTATTTAGCAATCCGGCTGCGCAGTCCTTTTTTCTTTTAATTGACTTGCATAGAATCTGCATTGTCAAGACTTTCAGAATTGTC
>JAFYBM010000223.1 GCA_017540225.1 Oscillospiraceae bacterium
AGTCTCGTATTTGCAGAGAACCTTTGAATTTTCTATGGCCTCCATCGAAAAATATGCAGTATAGCTGCCCGGCTCAGCGGCAAAAACATAGTAAACACCCTGCTTCAATTCCAGTGTGCTGTCATAGAGCACGAGGTTTTCACGCTCCGGAGAATGCTGCACGATCTTTGCCGTGAGTGTGCAGTCCTCAGTCGGCAGGATCCGGATTATATCATCCGAAAGCGGCACAAAATCCTGACAGACCGATTCGACTTTGACGGTTTCAGGCTCTTTATTATCAGCAGCAGCTGCTGTAAGCGAGCCGGCGCCGCCAAGCAGAAATGCAGCAGCCAGCGCAGCCGCTGTGGTTCTTAAAAAATGTTTCATAGATTCTCCTCCTAAAAACGTTTCCAAGAAATATTATATCATAAGTATGCGAAAAAAGCAAGCAAAGAAACGTTCATGTAGCATTTTCATTCATTTTTTCCCGTGCGATTGAAAGCATCAGCTTGATGCGGTTCTGCTGATTGACGCGGGTTGCGCCGGGGTCATAGTCAATCGCACAAATATTCGCATCTGCGTATTTTTCCGTCATGCCGCGGATCATGCCCTTGCCGACGATATGATTCGGCAGACAACCGAACGGCTGTACGCAGACGATATTGCTGTAGCCCTTTTCGATCAGCTCGGCCATTTCAGCGGTCAGCAGCCAGCCTTCGCCCATGCAGACACCGGAGCTGATTGTCTCCTCACCGAGCTTTTTCAGCTTCGGGAACGGCACCGGCTTTGCAAACTGCGGATAATCTCCGAGCACCTTCAGCATGATCTTCTCGAGGCTTTCAACATAGCGAACCGCAGCACGGCTGAACATCACACCCTTGCGGTCACCGTAAAGCCGGAAGTTTTCACGGCCGATATTCAGGCTGTAGAGCGCGAAGCCGAGAATGCCCGGAACCATGACCTCCGCGCCCTGCTCAACAAGGAAATCAAGCAGATGATCGTTTCCGAAATCTGCATATTTCACATATAATTCCCCGACAATGCCAACCCGCGGCTTTGGTGTCTTTTCAATCTTCACGCCGGCAAAATCAGCAGCAATCGCCTGAAAATTACGCTTGATGGACGAAAACGTCAGCCCCTTGTTATCACGGATCTGATCTGTGAGCGTGACGCGCCATTTTTCCATGAGCATCCGCGCATCGCCCGAATGTACCTCATAGGGCATGACCTGATTGCGCAGCAGCATAATGAAATCGCCGTAAAGCCATGTAATCAGCCCTTTGAGAAACATCATCGGAGTAATGTCGAAGCCGGAGTTTTTCTCGATTCCGCCGAAATTAACCGAAACGACCGGCACATAGCTGAGTCCCGCTTTTTTCAGCGCCTTGCGCAGCATATGCACATAGTTGGATGCACGGCATCCGCCGCCGGTCTGATAAAGCATGAGAGCGGTTTTGTGCGGATCATAGTCACCCGATTCCAGCGCATAAATCAGCTGCCCGATGACAACAATCGCCGGATAGCAGGCATCGTTATGCACATATTTCAGGCCGGTATCAATCACCTTCTGACCGGAATAATTCAGAAAATCGACCTTATATCCCGCATCGCGGAACACAGACCCCATCAGGCTGAAATGCACCGGCATCGCGTTTGGAATGAGAATGGTATGCGTTTGTTTCATTTCCGGCGTAAATTCCGGATATTGCTGGTTTGTAGCCAAACTTTTTTACACCTCCACCGCGCTTTGCGCGGCTCTGAATGATAATAGAACCTGTTTTTGATGCTGGATTCAATTAAGACTGCGCAGAAGTCGCAGCAAATAGGCTCCGCAGACGGATCTTCGCAGCGCCGGTATTGGTCACCTCGTCGATCTTGAGCTGTGTATAGATCTTGCCCGCAGATTCCAGAATCGCACGAACCTCATCGGTTGTCACGGCATCGACGCCGCAGCCGAAGGACACAAACTGCACCAGATGGATCTGTTCCTCCGGCAGTGCTTCCGCGACATACTTCGCAGCCAGATACAGTCGCGAATGGTATGTCCACTGATTGAGCACAGTCGTGCGGAACGGTGCCATATTGCAGCTGACGCCGTCCTCGCTGACAACGACCGCGCCGAGTCCGCAGATCAGCTGATCCAGCGCATGATTAACCTCCGGATCCACATGATACGGCCGGCCTGCGAGAACAATCACCGGCATATGATGCATCCGTGCAATCGAGAGAAACTCCGCGGCTTTGTCGCGCACTGCTGCCATATAAGCCGCATACTCCTTATAGGCGGCATCGGCAGCAGCTTTGACCTGCCTGACGGTGAAATTGGTAAATCCGTGCGATTTCAGTATCTCACAGAACTTTGAAGGAAACGTCTTTTTATTGTGAATGCCGACAAAATCATGGATATATGTGATATTTTGGAGCGCCTTGATGTTGATGTTTGCGACCTCCGGATAATACGCAACAACCGGACAGTTATAATGATTATCACCCGCACCCTCGTCCACATTGTAGCTCATGCAGGGATAAAA
>JAFYBM010000224.1 GCA_017540225.1 Oscillospiraceae bacterium
CAACAGTCGAAACAGAGGCGGTTGAGACCTATTTCAGCGAGCTGGTCGTCTGTCTGGATGCCGGACCCGGCGGCGGTGACGGCGGCGCTGTCAATTCCACGAATACCCGCGCCGAAAAAGACGATAATCTTGCGCTTGCCCTTGCAACACGCGATGCATTTCTGAAATATCCGAATGTGCGTGTCGTGATGACCCGCGAAACGGATGAATTCATCGAATTGCAGGAGCGCTGCGATATTGCGAATAACAACAATGCAAATTTCTTTATCTCTCTGCACCGGAATTCCGCAGAATCCGGCAACGGAGTCGAGATCTGGATCAATAACGATTCCGGCAGCGAGAATACATGGGATAAACTTATGGCGGAATATATCATGGACTGGCTCGATCATGTCGGGATCTCCGAGCGGCGCGGCATTCACACGGGCTTCCGGAACAGCACCGTCAAGCACGAAAGCAATAACTATTATGTCAACCGATATACCAATATGCCGAGTTGTCTGATCGAGATGGGCTTCATGACCTCTGCGGTCGATAACAATAATTTCGATATACATAAAGAAGAATATGCCGAAGCGATTGCCGGTGCGCTCATTGAGCTGCTGACCGACAAGGGACTTTACGATCCTGCACTGGAAAAGATGCCGTAACAGAAGGAAGGAACTGAATTTGGAAACAGTCAGCTATACCGCACTGAAAAAGCTCGCAAAGCAATGCACGGAAGGAAAAAAACGGCTTGCCGTCATCGGAGACTGCGCAACACAGCAGTTTGCAACTGCACTGCGCGGCGAGTCTGTCCGGCGGGGCTTTCAGCTTGATATTCTCGATGCGGATTACAATCAGATGGAAGCACAGCTTCTGGATCCGCATTCCGAGGTCTATGCATTCAAGCCGGATTACATTCTGCTGTTTGCATCCTATGAAAAGCTGAAGCTGCGCTTTTACGATACCGCACCGGCAGCACGCGCCGGCTTTGCCTCGGCGGAAACAGAGCGGTTTACCTCGCTCTGGCAGGCAATTGCCGCAAACTCCAAGGCAAAGGTGCTGATGTTTGATTTTCCGGAGTTCGAGGACAGCGTATTCGGCAGCTATGCGCTGCGGACACCTGTTTCACTCGGATTTCAGGTGCGGAAGCTGAATCTGCTGCTCTCCGAAACCATTGCTTCGGATTACCCCTATGTATACCCGATCGCACTCAGCGCTGTGCAGACTGCGCTTGGCAGAGAAGCATTCTTTCAGGATCGCACATGGTATCTTGCAAAAATGGCCGTCTGCACCGATGCGCTGCCGGCCGTTGCATCGCGGATTCTGGATACTGTCATCGCACTGAGCGGCCGTGTGAAAAAATGCGTGGTTGTCGATCTGGACAATACGCTCTGGGGCGGTGTGATCGGTGATGACGGCATTGACGGCATTCAGCTCGGAGAGCTTGGTGACGGCCCTGCGTTCGCGGCCTTGCAGCACTGGCTGCTGGAGCTGAAACGCCGCGGCATTCTGCTTGCCGTTTGCAGCAAAAACAATGATGATACAGCACGGGAACCGTTTGAGAAGCATCCGGAAATGGTGCTGCGGCTCGATGATTTTGCCGCATTTGTCGCAAACTGGGAAAACAAAGCACAGAATATTCAGCAGATCCAGAAAACGCTCAACATCGGCATGGACAGCTTTGTTTTTCTGGATGATAATCCGTTTGAACGCAATCTTGTGCGCGAAATGCTGCCGGATGTGACCGTGCCGGAGCTGCCGGAGGATCCTGCGGAAGTGCCTGCATATCTCGAATCGCTGCATCTTTTTGAGGCGGTGAGCTTCTCGGAGGAGGACGCCGCCCGTACCGCACAGTATCAGGCGGAGGCAAGCCGCACCGCAGCTCAGGCTAAATTCCAGTCCTATGACGAATATCTCAAAGCGCTCGACATGAAGGGCGAGATTCTGCCCTTTGATTCGTTCCACTTCCCGCGCATTGCGCAGCTGACACAGCGCTCCAATCAGTTCAACCTGCGCACCCAGCGCTATTCGGAATCGGATGTTGCCGCGATGGCACATGATCCCGATTACTTTACACGCTATATGACCCTTGCCGATCGCTTCGGTGAGCACGGCCTGATCAGCGTGGTCATCTGCAAGAAAATTGCCGATGATACGCTGTTTATCGACACATGGCTCATGAGCTGCCGTGTGCTGCGGAGAGGCGTTGAGGAATGCCTGTTTGACGCAATCGTGAAAATGACTGCGGACGCCGGCTTCCGGTATCTGCGCGCAGAATATCTCCCGACCGCTAAAAATAAAATGGTTGAGCACTTCTATGAAACAATGGGGATGCAGCCGGAGGGCGGCGGAACGTACATCCTTGACTGCCGGAAGTATCAGAATCACACGCATTCCATTACGATTTTATAAAATTTTTCGGAAAATCACAAAAAACGCTTGAAATATTCTGAAAACTGTGGTATAATAGCCATATGAAGATCGCTGCAGCCGCATGGGCGGCGATCACCGGCATTTGCCGAATGAAAGCACCTTGCGGAGAAAGAGGAATCACTATGAAAAAAACGACCGCACTTGCACTGTTCGCAGCCGCTGCAGCAGGCGCCGCAGCAGCATTCATGATCGCAAAGCGCCGCCAGGATGAGGCAAGCTGCCGCTATGATGCAGATGAATTTGATGATGACGATGATCTCTTCTGCGAGGACTGCGGAATCTGCGATGATGAGACAAAGGAAGCTGTAGCAGATGCTGCCGAGGACATTGCTGATAAGGCTGCCGATCTGGCTGAGGATGCAGCTGATGCTGTTTCTGATGCAGCGGAAAAGGCTTCCGATGTCGTCGAAGATCTTGCGGATGATCTGAAGGATAAGCTCGACGAAGACTGAGCAACGACATCTGCGTAAGACTGATTTGAAAGAAAAGCGGGATGGCACGCGCTGCCCATCCCGTTTTTTATGTGATACGGAGAGTGTGGCTATGCAGAAAATTCTCGGCTATCTGCGCCGTGCGGTGCAGGAATTTGATCTGATTCAGAACGGCGACAGAATCGCTGTCGGCATCTCCGGCGGCAAGGACAGCCTGGTTTTGCTGAAGGCACTGCGCGATTTTCAGCGCTTCGGGCTGTATGATTACAGCCTCGTCGGCATTACGCTTGATCCGCAGTTTGAAGGTGTGCAGACGGATTATTCGCCGGTTCAGCAATTCTGCGATGAGATCGGCGTGGAGTATCATCTGATCCGCACGCATATCGGGGAGATCGTTTTTGAGCACCGCAGGGAAACACATCCGTGCAGCCTCTGTGCGAAAATGCGCCGCGGTGCGCTGCATGACAATGCAAAAGCGCTCGGCTGCAACAAGCTCGCGCTCGGTCATCATAATGACGATGCGATTGAAACCTTCCTGATGAATCTGTTTATCGAGGGACGAATCGGCTGCTATGCACCGAAATCCTATCTTTCACGCAAGGATCTGACTCTGATCCGGCCGCTGAGCTTTGCGCCGGAGCGGGATATTATCCATGCTGCAAAAAAAGATATTCCGGAGATTGTCAAATCCCGCTGCCCTGTAGACGGTCACACCTCACGCGAAGAAATGAAGAACTTTATCCGTGCGCAGGAGGCGGAGCATTCCGGCTTCCGCACCCGTGTGTTCGGGGCGATGCGCCGCGCAAATGTGGACGGCTGGGGCGGAAAGACATATGTGCGGGATCTTTCGATGGATGATCCTGAGACAAACGGCAAACCGGAGCGGTTTCATATGCTGGAGGCCGAAATCGCAAGAAGGCTGAAGGAGGGACAGTATGCGGATATTGGGAATTGAAAGCTCCTGCGATGAAACGGCAGCGTCTGTGGTTGAGGACGGCCGGCGCATTCTCTCAAATGTGATTGCTTCGCAGGCAGATGAACATAAAAAATACGGCGGTGTCGTGCCGGAGCTGGCCTCGCGGCGGCACTGCGAAAATATCCTATGGGTTGTGAAGCAGGCGCTCTCCGACGCAAATCTGACGATGGATGAGATCGACGGCATTGCCGTGACCTATGCGCCGGGACTGATCGGTGCGCTGCTGGTCGGCGTGAGCTTTGCAAAGGGGCTTGCGATGATGTCCGGTAAGCCGCTGATTCCCGTACATCATACGGAGGGACACGCGGCTGCGAATTATCTGCTGCCGGAATCGGCGGAGCTGCCCGCACTGGAGCCGCCCTATCTCGGCGTGATCGTCAGCGGCGGACATACCCGCATTGCAGAGGTGCTCGATTACACAACTTTCCGCACCGTCGGAAAAACAAGGGATGATGCAGCAGGGGAGTGCTTTGATAAATGTGCGCGGGCAATGGGCTTTCCGTATCCCGGTGGCATTCATGTCGATCAGGCGGCACAGCGCGGTGATGCATCCGCTTTCCGGCTGCCAAAGACAAAAATGGACGGTAATCCCTATGATTTCTCTTTCTCCGGCCTCAAAACTTATATCGTGAATCTGCTGCATCATACAGAGCAGCTCGGTCAGGAGATCAACCGGGATGATCTTTCGGCGGCATTGCAGCAGGCAATTGCGCAGGATGTGACACTGAAAACAATGGATGCCGCAGAAGAACTCGGATACAAAACCATTGCGCTGTCAGGCGGTGTTTCGGCAAATTCCGGTGTCCGGAATATGCTTGCGTCAGCCTGTGCGCAGCGCGGCTTCCGGCTCTATATGCCGCCGCTTGCACTCTGCGGCGACAATGCTGCAATGATTGCAGCGCAGGGATATTATAATTATCAGGCCGGAATCACGGCAGATGAAACACTGAATGCAGTCGCCTCAAAGGAGCTGCGCGGAGAATCGGCATAACATGGAATTTGAAGAACTGAAAAGCGGCCTCTGGGTCTGCCGCAGCAAAGTACACAACTTCGGGACGGATGCCTTTCTGCTGACCGGATTCTGCGGCTACCGCGCAAAGGACCGTGTCTGCGACCTCGGAACCGGCTGCGGGATCATTCCGCTGCTGATGCAGCGTTACAGGCCGCCGAAGAGCGTTTATGCCGTGGATATTCAGCCGGACGCAATCGAACAGCTCCGCCTCGGCATGGAAAAAAGCGGCGGAACACTTGCGATTGAACCGATCTGTGCAGATCTGCGGGAATTATCCATGCTGCCGCAGGGACAGCTTGACCTCGTGACCTGCAATCCGCCCTACAAGGCCAATGCAGCCGGCATTCTCTCGGAGGATCCGCAGAAGCAGATTGCCAGACATGAGATCGCGGGCGGGATCGGAGATATTTGTGCTGCGGCATCGCGGCTGCTGAAATATCACGGAAGGTTCTGTCTCTGCTGCCGGCCGGAGCGCCTCGCGGATGTCATGTGCGCGATGCGCGCAAACGGCATAGAACCGAAACGGCTGCGGCTGGTCTGCAAAACACCGGAAAGTGCGCCGTGGCTTTTTCTGCTGGAGGGCAAAAAGGGCGGAAAACCGTTTTTGCAGATCGAACCTGCACTGTTTGTGCGTTCGGGCGGTGAAATGACCGCAGAAGCGGCACAAATCTGTCATTTTGGAGACAAATATATATGAGCGGAATTTTGTATATTGTCGGCACGCCGATCGGAAATCTCGGAGATATTACAGAGCGTCAGCTTGAAATTCTCGGAAAGGTATCGTTTATCGCAGCAGAGGATACGCGGGTTACGCGCAAGCTGCTGACGCATTTTGATCTGCATACGCCGCTTGTCAGCTATCATGAGCACAGCACGGAGGGTGTCATCAGCGGCATTTTGTCGCGCATTGCGGCAGGGGAGGACTGTGCGGTCGTGACCGATGCGGGAATGCCGTGCATCTCGGATCCCGGTTCGATTTTGGTGCAGCGCTGCATTGCAGAGAATATTTCCATGCAGGTCGTTCCAGGTCCGAGTGCAGTGATCTCTGCGCTTGCGGCTTCCGGTCAGGACACAACACGTTTTTGCTTTGAGGGATTTCTTTCCGTCACAAAAAAACAGCGCTTTGCGCATCTGGAAGCGCTGAAAAACGAAACACGGACTATGGTTTTTTACGAGGCGCCGCATAAGCTGCTGAATACGCTGCATGATATGCTGGATGCATTCGGGGACAGGTCGGTCTCAATCTGTCGGGAGCTTACGAAAATCCATGAGGAAATCCGGAAAACAACGCTTTCGGAAGCGGCTGCATACTATGAAGCCAACACGCCGCGGGGAGAATTTGTGCTGGTGCTTGCGGGTGCAAAGCCGCTGCAATTTGCCGAACAGCCGGATTTTGAGACTGTTCTGGCAATGGCGCGTGTCCGGATCGCGGACGGAGAGCGGGCTGCCGATGTCTGCAAGGCGCTTGCCGCCGAGACTGGCTTCCCGAAACGAACGCTCTATCAGGCGCTGCTCAATGAACAATCCGAAATGGAAAATGAACAATAAAAAGAGGATTCCTGATTGCAATGCAGAATCAGGAATCCTTTTTTACTGATAAAGCCTTTTGATAGGCTGCGGCACAAACGGCTGAACGGTTTTTCGGGATATATTCCGTTTGAATTATGCCTTGTCCACAGAACCGAACAGGCGCATTTTCTCCTCAACCTTTGCACAGATTGCATCAAAGCCCGGAGCGAGCAGCTTGCGCGGGTCAAAGCCCTTGCCCTGCTTGTCCTTGCCGGCTTCGATATAACCGCGGGTTGCCTCTGCAAACACGAGCTGGCACTCGGTGTTGACATTGATCTTTGCAACGCCGAGAAAGATTGCCTTCTTGATCATGTCGTCCGGAATACCGGTACCGCCGTGCAGAACCAGCGGCATTGCACCGACTGCCTTGTTGACGGCATCGAGTGTCTCAAAGCTGAGGCCTTCCCAGTTTGCCGGATAAACACCGTGAATATTGCCGATACCTGCTGCGAGGAAGTCCACGCCGAGGTCAGCGATCATCTTGCACTCCTTCGGATCCGCACACTCGCCCTTGCCGATTACACCGTCCTCTTCGCCGCCGATTGCGCCGACCTCAGCCTCAATGGAGAGACCCAGACCGTGTGCAACATTGACCAGCTCGGTAGTTTTTGCGATGTTCTCATCAATCGGGAAGTGGGAGCCGTCGAACATGATGGAGGTGAAGCCTGCCTTGATGCACTTGTAGCAGCCGTCATAGGTGCCGTGATCGAGGTGCAGTGCGACCGGAACAGTGATGCCGAGGCACTCGTCCATTGCCTTGACCATTGCAGCAACGGTCTTGAAGCCGGTCATGTACTTGCCTGCGCCCTCAGAGACGCCGAGGATGACCGGGGAATTCAGCTTCTGGGCAGTCAGCAGAACCGCCTTTGTCCATTCGAGGTTGTTGATGTTGAACTGACCGACAGCGTATTTGCCGTCTCTTGCCTTGTTCAGCATTTCGGTTGCGGATACCAGCATTGATAATTCCTCCTATATTACGATTGAGCCGGAAGCACCGGCTAATTCCGGTAAAAATATGCAAGCACATAATTACCTATATTATTATACACGATTTCCCGAAAAAAAGCAATAGGCATTGTGAATGAATTATCAAACAATCACAAAAATGCACTGTGCGGAGCAGAGAATTTTCACCGCCGCATTTGTATAATACTGACAATTATTCCCATACTGTTGATATCACAGCTTCACTGGAGGAACTGAAATGCTGAAAACGATTCGTATGATTATCGCGCTTCTGCTCGCATTTTCCGCTGCGAACATCGCCGATGCCGGCTTCACGCTGCATAAGCTGGAACACAGCGTCATCCGGCTGCACATCCTTGCAAGCAGCGATTCGACCGCCGACCAGACCGAAAAGCTGCTTGTCCGCGATGCGCTGCTGGCAGGTGCGGAAAACTGGATCCCTGCGGGCTCGGACTTTTCTGCGGGATGTGATGCGATTCGCGCACAGCTTCCGTCGATCCGGCAGACCGCCGAGCAGACGCTCCGAGCCGCAGGGTGCAGCGATACCGTCCGTGTATCGCTGGAGCAGACCGATTTTCCGGAGCGGAAATACGGCATGATGACGCTCCCTGCCGGCTGCTATCAGGCACTGCG
>JAFYBM010000225.1 GCA_017540225.1 Oscillospiraceae bacterium
TCTGCTGCCCCCTCGTCAGATCAGTCGTGTCACACCAGATGCAGGAATAACCGCGTGTCGGCTTGACAATGACATAATTCTCCGCCTCGGCATTGTTGACCGTAACCTCACCGAGCTGTGTATTCGGTGAGAGAATATCCTGAAACGTCAGGTGCTTGAACGCCCATTCAAGAATGGCTTTTGCATCCTCCAGATGATAGAAGCGGTTGTTGCCCTCCAGATCCTCCATCGGCGCATTCATGCAGATCAGCAGATAATTGTTTCCGTCGAGAGCACCCTTGCAGGCGATGCAGCGTCCGCCCTCCTGCGTGTTGCCGGTCTTGATGCCGTGAACGCCGTTGAAGTAGTATTCGCTGGATTCATCGACCATCAGATTGGAATGCTGCCAGGACCACTTCGCGGCTTTTTCGCCGGCTCCGGCGGGTGTATAGGCATTTGCACAGGCAATTGCCTCAAAGCGCGGAAGCGTCATGGCATAGCTGAGCAGCGTCATCATATCGCGCGCTGTCGAAAGCTGTCTTGCGCTGTAAAGGCCGGTGCCGTTCAGGAAACGTGTGTTGGTCATGCCAAGCTCCGCCGCCTTGGCGTTCATCAGCTCTGCAAACTGATCCTGACCGCCGCCGAAATGCTGTGCAAGCATATAGGATGCTTCCACGGATGATGTGAGCATCATTGCATGAAGCAGATCCTCAGCCGTCAGCGTATCGCCGGCTTCGATATTGGCACGGCGGAGATCCTCCGGATATTCATCCTGCTCGAACAGTGCATACATATCCTCCGGCGCAGTGATGCGTTCTGCGGCGAGGTCCTCGCACTTTTCCAGAACGATGACAGCCGTCATGATCTGGACAAGCGCACCGGGCATTTCCTTCATGTCGGCATTTTTCTCATAAACAACCTCACCGATGTCCATGTTCATCAGGATTGCGGCCTCGCTCTGTACGGTTGTGTTCGGCGTAAAGAGCAATGCGTTTACATGAATGGCCGGAATGTGCCCGATCATAAACACCGCAGTCAGCAGCGCTGTGAATAATGAGGTCAGCAAGCGTTTTTGCATTTTCTTCATCTCCTGTAGTTTCGTCTATATGACGCGATTACTTTTATTATACCAGAAAAAAAGAAAAAAGGGAATACCTTTTTGCAATTTTTTGCGGAAATTTTAAGAAATCAGTGCTTTTTGAGCTGCTGCTCCGGCGATACTGCGGAAAAAACCCGATATTCTTCAGAATATCGGGTCTGTTTCTGGTTGTATCAGTCCTGCTATGCCGTTTTTTACGATTTCCGGATAATCCGCCGTACTTCTGATGGATCGTTCTGTCAGAATGCCGCCGGAAAACCAGTCGCTTTGATGTGTATCCGTACCGGATGTCTGCGGCAGGCCGTAGCTCTCCGCATACCACCTTGCGCGTGTGTTATATTCCGGACGTCTGTTGCCGCCGTTATATACCTCAACGCCGTCTACCATAGCAGGCAGCAGCCGGATCATCGGGATATAGGCCTCCTCACGGAACGGATGCGCATGAACAATGCATCCGCCCGATCTGCGGATCAGCTTCAGATAGTCAACCGGTGAAAGCGTGACTGTCTCCGGATGTGCAAGCAGCCACTGCGGTGAAAGCCCGTAGGTCAGGAAGTCATTGCCCTCCCAGCTGTATTCCCAGCCGAAGCAGACTGTCAGTCCGATCCGGTCGCCGGTTTCCTTTGCGTGATAATATCCGAGACAGAAACGCTGCACCCATTCCTCCCACGGCAGATTCCTGTCAACGGCGGTGTTTCCGTGATAAAAATGATCGGTCACAAACATTCCGTCATATCCGGCAGCCTTGCATCCGTGCGCCATATCGGAACCCGATGCTGTTGCACAGGCGCTGCCCTCCAATGTATGCGCGTGCGTTTCCCAGCGCTTCATCTGTTCTCACACCCTGTCCGACATTATCATCGCCGGTGCATTACTTGATCGAAGCAGCGACCTTCGGAGCAAGCAGCAGCGCAATCAGGATGCAGAGAATCTGCATCGGGCAGATCGAAACCTGAAGACCGAAGCTCACCGTAATGGCACTGAGATTGAGCGTCGTGGTGTCAAATCCGAAATTCAGGCTGTGGCCGAGCCAGCTGACAGAAGAATCAGCAACGGATGCACAGGCAAGACCGAGCAGGTGTCCGATCAGGATGGCGGTAATAATCAGAAATAAATATACGAGCTTGTTTTTCATGGGACGTTTCCTTTCTTTTTGAGATTACACATTTTGATTTTTATGGATTCAGGGGTGTCTGATCTATCCCCGTTGAACCGAATCCGCCGGTGCCGCGGGCTGTTTCCAGCAGTGTCTCTGCGGTGCAGATTTCCGGCAGCACAACCGGAACTGCAATAAGCTGTGCAATGCGCATTCCGCCGGTGATCTCAAAGGGCACACTGCTCTGATTGATCAGCGGCACGCAGATTTCGCCGCGGTAATCCGCATCCACAATCCCGACGCCGTTTGCCATACCGATGCCGTGCTTTGCTGCAAGACCGGAGCGTGCGCAGAGCATCAGCATCACATCGCTGCGGTCGGGTGCTGCGGCAAGTCCGGTCGGAATCAGCCGGATTTCATGCGGCGGAATGATGACCGGCTCGGTCAGGCAGGCGGTCAGATCAAGCCCTGCACTGGACGCTGTTGCCCTGACCGGTACAGCCGCACCCTCGCGCAAAAGCTGAAATGTCAGTTTCATCAGAATCTCCTCTCAGCGATAGGATGCGATGATTTCTTCTTTCTGCATTCCCGTCCGTCCCTGACAGTCGTATTCCTCATAAAACAGGCGTGTCGGGGTATTCAGCGGAACGACATGGCTTCCGCCCGCGTGACGGTACTGCGTAATGCGGAAGCAGATGCGGTTTTCATCCACAGCATCCAGCATAATTGTCATATCGCCCTCGGTCTGCTCATTTCCGATCAGACGGTTTGCCGTTGAAAACTGATAGATTTCCGGCAAACTGTAGGTCATTGTGTGCATGATTGTCAGCACAGGTCTGCGCTTTTCCGCAATCAATTCCTGCTGCGGGGTATTGTGGAACGCATCCTGTGCGATCAGCTCCGGCAGGACAGGCGTAATCAGATTTTTGAGGCGCGCACAGCCGGAAAATGCGCCGCTCCGGATCGCACGCAGCGAACGCGGCAGCGTCACGGATTCCAGCGCCGCACAGTTATGGAACGCATTTGCGCCGATCACCGCAATTCCTTCCGGAATGACGATCTCGCGCAGCAGTCCGCAGCCTTCAAAGCAGCCGATGCCAAGCAGGCCGTTTTCGCCGTCCGGATATTTCATTTCTCCGGGCATGACGATGTTTTCCAGCATATCGCAGTCGCGGAAGGCATATGCGCCCAGCTCACAGAGCGAATTGGAAAGCGATGCTCTCCGGAGCTTTCTGCATTCGCGGAAGCCGCTTTCACCGATAATGCGGACGGTATCCGGCATTTCCAGCTCCTCGATCTCGTGTCCGCGGAATTCGCCGCGCTCAACGCGGTCCTTGTTGCGGTATTTCACCTTGTCGGCAGTTGATTTCCTAAAAATCCCCATTGGAAAAACCCCTTTATCTTTATATTTCTTATTTATATATATGTATAGTCGGAAGCAGGAAAAATATCCTGTTTATGACGGTGTAAGCGGATACAGGCTCTTGTCGCGCTCATAGCAGTTGCCGTTCAGCGCAGAGAAATAATCGATCTGTGTATCTGTCCAGAGGAAGAAATCCGTTCCGCCGTAATAAGGCGATGTATCGAAGTGATACCATGCGCCGTTGACGCGCACCAGATTCCAGAAATGCGGTGCATACCACTTCACGATCTTGGCCTTGTCCTCCTCGCTTGCACCGATCTCCTCCTCGCTCTGCCGCTCAACCATCATATTATCATAGCCGGCGCAGGTCAGGAGCAGACGGGAAAGTGCGTAGTAGCTGGCAGAGTCGCCGTAACCGAGCGTCAGTGCCGCAACGGCGCCGGATGTCCAGTCTTCATTGTTATTGCCGTTGACATAAGTCATATGCGACTGCACATAATCGAAGATTGCACGCGCAAAGGCTTTCTGGTCAATCTGCTGATTGGTTTTGGAAAGCTCACCGATAATATAATCGCCCATGCGCATGACATCGTCCTGTGTCAGTACGCTGACATCGGAGCCGGCAGCGAGAACGACAAATTCTGCCTTTTCCTCACCGACATTGCCCGCCGAATCAACGGCTGTATATGTGATCTCATATGTTCCCGGTTTTGTGATTGAGAATCCGGGCGGTTCGACAGCCTTGACATCGACAACGCCGTCCGTATAGTCGATCGCCTTGATGCCGCGCATATAGTCGATCGGGACGCCTGCAACTGTCTGCAGCTTGCCGACACCCTGAATCAGCGGTGCCTCGCCGTCGCCGGAGACCAGATATTCCAGATCATAGGTCTGGCTGTTGCCCGCAGTATCCGTGACGATCATCTGAATGGTGTGGACGCCTTCATTGATCGTGCTCGGCGTATCGGAAAAATGATACTCGACCTCTGACATATCCGTGCAGCTTTCCACAAAATCCGAAACTGTCAATTCCTGATTCTTATAGAAGGTCAGATTCTGATAGAATACTGCGACAGGCGCCGTTGTATCCTCTACGACCAGTGTAAACGGCATGGAGGTTCCTTTGAATGTAACTGTGACGGGATAGCTGCCGATCTCCGGAAAATTCTCCGGTGCGGGTGTAATGACCGCATCCTCAAACCCTTTTCCGAGAAGCTGTGCCGGTGTTTCGACCGTTCCGACTTCCATATGCATAACGGCATCTTTGACGGTCAGAACAGCCTCCTCGGTGCGCGTGGTACCGTCCTTGAGCTGAATCAGCAGTGCAACATCGTGGTCACCGGGCGTAATTTCCGGCACCTGAACATAGCGCACAGAGTCTACCAGAATGCTTGTACGCGAATACAGGAACGAATAGGGAGACGGCATGGAAGCTCCGTTCCACATCATCAGGTGATCGGTCGCGTAATCCGGACCGGAGGCCAGAACAGGCTGTCCGTCCTTGCTGCGGTGTACGCCGGCAGAAATCAGTGCGACTGCGATGCCTGCGAGCAGCATCAGACCGGCAAACAGATAGCCCTTTTGCTGCTTATGCTCTTTTGTCGCAGCCGGATCCCGCTGTTCGGCGCGTTTTCTGGATTTTATCATGATACCGTCCTTTCGGGCACGAGGCCGGAGTAATGAATGATATAGTCATACAGGATAATTATACACCTTTTCGGCGGAATTGTCAAGCATTTTGAAAACGCCTGCGGAGAAATGTGCATTCAGCGGCAGGTTGTGGGACTTGACAAAATGCAAATGCCGGAGTATAATAAAGATGTGCAGAATAGCTGCACACAGGAAACAGGCCGGCTGCAAAAAATATGCCGGCGAAAAGGAGGAGCATCATATGGTAACAGTCACAACATTTGCAGAGCTGCAAAACGCCGTGCTGCGCGATGAACCGCAGATCCGGCTTGAACAGCACGCCAAGCAGTATTATGAGAGAAAAGTCGGTGATGTGATCGGCGGCGGCGTTGTCGGAGCACTTCCGGGCTTGCTCGTTGCCGGTCCGATCGGTGCGGCAGTCGGTGCCGTTGTCGGTGCAGCCGTCGGAAACGGCGCACTGAGATCCGATGCTTCGGAGCGCGACATTGCAAAATTCCTTGTTCGCTACTACCGCAAGAGCAGCAGCGGCATCAACTTCATTGAGCTGACACACAGATAACAACAGGACAGCCCCGATATTCTGCGGAATATCGGGGCTGGTTTCTATGAAAAAATCATTTCTTCGAGATCGTCCCGCAATTGCCGGATGATCTTTTTTTCGAGCCGCGAAATATAGGACTGCGATATGCCGATCATATCCGCGACCTCCTTCTGTGTTCGCTCCTGCCCGTCAATCAGACCGAAGCGCATTTCCATGATCTGCCGTTCCCGCGGACGCAGCCGCATGACGGCTTCATGCAGAAGCTGCCGCTCCGATTCATTCTCAAGGCCGCGGCATACCTCGTCCTCATCTGTGCCAAGCAGATCGGAAAGCAGCAGTTCATTTCCGTCCCAGTCTACATTCAGCGGCTCGTCAATCGAAATCTCTGCGCGGTACTGTGCGACCTTCCGCAGATGCATCAGGATTTCATTTTCGATGCAGCGTGAAGCGTAGGTCGCAAGTTTGATATTTTTTTCGGGATGAAAGGTTGCAACAGCCTTGATGAGACCGATCGTGCCGATTGAGATCAGATCATCAAGCGATGCAGCAGGTGTTTCAAATTTCTTTGCGATATATACGACAAGCCGGAGATTGTGTACGATCAGCTCTTCACGGGCAGCGGGATCGCCCTGTGAAAGCGCAGCAAACGCACGGGCCTCCGCCTCACGCGAAAGCGGCGGCGGAAGCTGATCCGTACCGCTGATGTAATGAACTTCCTGCTCCTCTGTACGGCCGGTCAGCCGTGTCAGAAGTGCGTCAAACCATTTGAACAGAAAAAGCATCACAAACACCTCAATTTGTTTTTGTGCATGATTTTACACGCACTGCGCAGGAATGACGGCGGGTGTATCCGGTTCGGAGGTCAGTGCCAGCAGAATATCAAGCGGCTGCTCTGATTTGCGCTCTGTTCTCATGACAGCGGCATAATCCGGCAGAAATGCCGGCAGGAGCTTCGTGCCCGCGACGGTCCGCACAGGAATCAGCCGGAACCCTTTTTGCGCCGCTGCCGCTGTTTCCGCATCGGGATACGCTTTCAGCCATACGGCCAGTGCATCTGTTCCGCAGATGACGACGGGTTTTCCGGAGAAGCCGTCGCAGAGCGTATTGCCGGTATCCGCAAGCGCCGGCAGGATAAAATCCTGCGTCCCGAGCCGGAGATGCAGCCGGTATGTGCGGTGCTGCACGGCAGCCGAACGCCGTGCGCGCCATGTAGTGACCGCAGCCGCAGCAGCGGTGCCGAGCAGCAGCGTCAGCAGGGAAATATCCGCGTAGATAAACGTATTCTGCGTATACCAGCCGACCGGAGTGCGCAGGCTGGCCAGAAGACAGACTGCTCCGCAGAACAGCGCGCTCACGCCGAGAAACACGGCAGTCTGCCGCAGCAGCCTGCGCCGCCCGAATGCTATGCCGCAGATCAGCAATGCGAGCAGCAGCCTTCCCGCCAGACAAAGCGGCAGCGGCAGCGGCGGGAGCAGGACGCACAGTGCGGAGGCTGCGCCGGCGGCCGCGGCGGCAAGACCGCGCAGCGCGGACATCGGGGCGTGCGTGACGGCAGCAGTTGTGCGCAGCAGCGCATAATCCGCCCAGAGATTCGAGAGCAGCAGTACATCCAGATAGATCGTCATTGCCTTCACCTGCTCCAGTATATCACACTCTGTCCGGAAAAAGTGTCGAAATACCCGCACGCTTCTGCATACATTTATTATCATTCTCAATGCTGTTTTCGACAAACAAAAGGGGAAGGAAAACCGGTTTCCTTCCCCTTTTTATTCTGCTGTTCATTCGCTTCTGTGCTCAAAGCACATACAATAAAATCGCAATTGCCTGCAAAACACTGCCCGCATTCACAAATAAATGAAAGATACTGTGAACATAGCGGTGCTTCTTTCCCAGCCCGTAAAGCACTGCGCCGACCGTATAGCACAGGCCGCCCGCCAGAAGCCAGAGGAAACCGCCCGTATGCATTACACGCAGCGTCTGCGGAAGAATCATTACAATCGCCCAGCCCATTCCCAGATAACAGATCATACTGAACCGTTTGTATTTCTTCAGATCAATTGCAGTCAATGCAGCCGCCGTCAGCGCACAGCCCCATTCGATGCCGAATACAATCCATGCGGCAACCGGCGATTCTTTCCGGATTCCGACAAGCAGCACCGGCGTATAGGTTCCGGCAATCATGAAATAGATCGTGCAGTGGTCGAGCACCTGCATCACGCGCTTGCCCATGCCGTCCGGCAGCCCGTGATATACACTGGAAATCACGAACAGCGCACAGGTCAGCACACCGTAAATGCTGCCGCTGGTAACCGCCCACGGATCACGGTGCTTCACCCCGATCAGAATACTGCCGATCAGAATGAGCAGGCCGCCCGCCCCGCCGACAATATGCGTAATCATATTCACCAGTTCTTCGCCCTGCGAATAATCCGGAAGCTGCCGTTCGCGCAGCGGTGTTCTCCGAACCTCTGTCATACAAACCGCCCCTTTCGCAAATCTCTTTCTTATATCATACCCGATTTCTGCAAAAGATGCAACCTACTTTCCGGCATTTCCGATATACCGAATGAAGAACGGAGAAGCATCCGAATCTCACGCATCTGTGCGGATTCTACTGTCTGTCGAATCGGCCGTTCAGCCGGTAGAATCCGCAATTCTACGGCAAAAAGCGCACAGCGCGCACTGTCCGAAGCTGACAGTACGCGCTGTGCATTGTATGGAGAGAAACAGGAAGGCAAAAATTATTCATTGTCCCGAAGTCCAAGCTCGACCGCAAGGTCGTCATACTTCTGGAACTCGTCTCCGTAATAATCATGGAACCACATATCCATCATCTGCTCATACCGCGGATTGCCCCAGCGCCAGCCCTGATCGACAGAGCCGGAACCGATCAGCACGACCTTTGCATCCGGATATTTTTCCTTGAGCACATTCTGTCCGTTGTAGCCGACATAGGTCGCCTCCATCCAGACACGCTGCATCATCGGAGAATTGAGCAGCGGCGTAATATCGGAAATCGGGTTATAACTGATGTTGACATCGACCAGCTCATGCAGCGTTGTCAGCGGAGAGAGGTCAGAAACATGGTTCATGAAGATTTCAAGATAATGCAGATGCTTGCAGTTCTCAAGCGGAGACAGATCCCAAACCTGATTATCGGCAACAATCAGCAGACGCAGATCCGGCAGACATTCACCGATAATCGAAAGATCGGAGATCGCCTGATGGCCGACATCCAGTGCAAGCAGATCCTTGCAGTATTTCAGAACCTGAAGATTATCCGAGGTCATGCGAACGTGCTTGTAATTCACGATCAGCACAGAAAATGCCACAGCATCCGTGCGCAGAGACCATTGCGTACCGAGATAAATCCGCCAGACGACCTTGACATTCTTCAGTTCTTCCTGAAATTTCGCAAGCGTATCATTGCTGAGACCGCAATCGCAGAGAATCACCTTTTCAAGATCAGGGAACTGTTCCACAGTTTTCTTGACTTCTTCGAGATCATCGGTTGTCAGCTTCTTGCCCTTGAGATCAAGCTCCGTGATTGAGGAATCATAATCCTCACCGTCATAATGAACGGTCCAGCCGAAGGAAATCTCAGGGAATTTTTCAGCGAGTTTGATCTTCTCGGCAATCGAAAGCGGCTGATCGTGCAGATCGACAGATTTCAGCTGCGGCAGCAGAGCAATCTGATCGGGCAGTGACGCATCCAGCCGGACGTCGCGCAGGTCAAGCTCCTCAACATTTTCCAGAACCTGTTTGCCGTAAATCTCATAGGTTCCGATCACATCAAAACTGACATCAGGATACGCTGTGCAGAGTATATCCTTCTCCGATTCGGGAATGGTATTGTTGCCGAAAAGCACCTTTTCCAGATTCGGCATATATTCGAGCTTCTGCATCAGCACTCTCGCATCGCTGAGACCGTGCTTGGAAAGATCAAGCGTTGTGAGGTCAGTCCGATAGGATTCATCGTCGATCGTCACAACCGTATGATAGATCAGCTCGGTATCCGGAAAGGATTTCCGCAGCGCAATGGAATCCTCAGCCTCCACGGAAAAGCTGCCGAGATCGGCTTTTTTCAGATTCCGAAATCGTTCGAGATACTTTTTCAGGGCATCCATGCTGGGGATTTCCCGACCGTTCAGCGAAATCTCCTCCGCGAAAATATCAGCCTTCTGCCCCCAGAGATTCATATGCGTGTAGTTGTAATACCCGAGACAACCAATTGCAATCAGCAAAATCACAAAGGCCAGAATCGCTACGAGGGTCAGACGTTTGACTTTTTCCTTTTCGGAGATCATGTGTCTGCCTGAAGCCTCCGGATGAACCGGTATGATCGGGCTGGGAATATGCCCGGCGGGCTGAGCCGCCTCATGTTGAAAATACATCCAATTTTCAGCTCCAGTATTTTGCAAATTCCTTTTCAGCGAACAAAGACCGCTTCACGCTCACAGAAAGCGACCGAAAACGGCCGCTTTCCGCAGGATGATTTGGTTGGGGTAGCAGGATTTGAACCTACGAATACCAGAGTCAAAGTCTGGTGCCTTACCGCTTGGCGATACCCCATTCGCTTCTATTATTATACCACAGCGTACATCAAAAATCAAGGTGATTTTTTGAAAATAGGCAGAAAATAACAAAACCCAGAGCAAAAGACTCTGGGTTTTGGTGCCGGCATCGATCTATCTTCCCGGGTCGTCTCCAACCAAGTATTTTCGACGCGAATGAGCTTAACTTCCGTGTTCGGAATGGGAACGGGTGGAACCTCATTGCCATTAA
>JAFYBM010000226.1 GCA_017540225.1 Oscillospiraceae bacterium
TCATAGAACGGCCCCTTGTGCGCATTGCTGTCCTGTGCAACGTAATTATCCATCAAGCCGCCGGTCGTGATGACCGCATAGCCCTGTTGGGTTGCCGTGGATTCCGAAATGTTTGAGTGCATACCGATGATAACAGGAGCACCGCCTTCGTGCCGGACCTTCGACGGAAGGGAGAGATTTGCCGTAAACGAGGTGGACTTGCCGGTACTCTTGCGCTTGACATAAACCGTCATTTTATTGCCGCTGATCTTATAGGTTACTTCATCGTCAGAGCCGTCACGCCATTTGCCGTACATATAGTATTCGTACTGACAGCTGATCTCAGACGCACGCTCAACCCAGTCGTCCACGGTCTCCACACGGCGGGTGCCGTCTGCGAAGATGAACGGATCCTGAATATCGCTGCGCTTGGTGAGCTGGCTGACCGGCTGGAAGCTGTAAGATTTTTCGATGCTTTCTCTGTTGAAGCCGCTGCCGGGCTGCACCTGAGGTTTCTCGACCGGAAAATCCTCAAGCTCGCCGGTGAGGTACTGCATCAGCAATTCTGCATCACGGACATTATACTGACGGTCCTGATTGATGTCTGCCGCTTTTTTCAGCTTGGTATCCTGAAAGCCGTTGATGAGGCTGGATTTCAGCAAGGTCAGATCGGCTGCATTGATACATTCATCGCCGGTCAGGTCGCCGCGGACAAACATTTTTGGTTTTGCGCCTTCGATTACGGTACCTTTGGGTGCCGCAATCACTTCATCCACATAAAAATCGGATGTTCCTTCTTTTGTTTCAACGTAGAGCAGCAGATCGGACGCGCCGGCAGGGATTTCATAGGCGGTATTGGCGATCTGCACCCATCCGTCTTCGGGTGCGGGGACTTCTGCGATGCCGGCATATATTGTCTTTCCTGCGGCATCTGCATATTGCAGGGTCAGTGCGAGCGTTGTGCCGCTGCTCCCTTCATACAGCACATTGGCACTGAAGCTGTAAGCCGTTCCCGGCTGGAATTCTGCGGTGCTCAGTTTTTTGGCTGCGCCGTTCCACGCCGCGGTTCGTCCGGTCACATACAGTGACTTCCCGCCCTCATAGGCATTGCTGCCGGAGACCGCAGTGGTCGCAGCACCTCTCCCGTTCCAGTCTGAGGCACCTGCTTCAAATGTGTCGCGGAAGATATAACCGGAATCCTCTGCGGCAGCCGGAAATGATGTTACAGCGCCTGTCAGCATACAGCATGCCGCAGCGAACGCCGCACATTTCCTGAACGTATTGGCTTGGTACATGAAATGACCTCCCATTATTTCCTGATTTCTATTCTCTGTGTCATTTCCCCCTAAGCGGTATCGGTACTGTCATGAACCTCCTTTCATTTCCGCTCAAGATTTCATAACATTTTGTCAGACGGCGAATGCCGGTTTCATTTCCGTCCGGGAGCATTAAAAACAGCCGCTTCGGATGATTCCGAGCGGCTGTTTCTGACCGTTTCAGGGCAGAGTAATCCCTTCTTTGACATAGAAACACCGCTGTTGAATACAGTTCGACTGTCAAAAGCGCGTTTCCCCTAAAATCAAAGATGATTCCGTCTGCGTTCCCGTCTATTTTTATACTATCGGGATAATTTTCAGTCAATATTATTATAGCACATCCCGCCCGCTTTGTCAAGAGAAAATGAAAATCTTTCCTTATGTGCGTCATTTTTATCATCATTTTGCACAGTTGTACTGGATTCGCTTTACATCATGTACATATTTGTATTGCATACTCTTTTCTCAGAATCTCGAAATTTCAAACTTTCGCGCAAAATAATCAACATTTTTGTATTGACAATACAGATATTAAGTAGTATAATAAAGAAAAACAGACATCCTGCGGCAGAATTCTCGCTGCAAAGGAAATACA
>JAFYBM010000227.1 GCA_017540225.1 Oscillospiraceae bacterium
GAGGTTTCCAGCACATTTGCCTTGTCAACGCTCGTCAGGCGGCGGCTTCGCTTTCTGGCTGCCTCAAAGCCTGCGCGCCCGATGCGTTCGATTTCTTTGACGCTGTAGGCTTCGGTATCATAGGCTTCCTCACCGTATTTTCCTGTGCGATATCCGCGCTCACCGAAATAAATGCCGCCTGTCAGCTCACGCACGATCATAATATCAAAGCCTGCTGCAATCAGATCCTCCCGCAGCGGCGATGCGCCCCGCAGCGCCGGAAACAGCTTTGCCGGCCGGAGATTTGTATACAGGCCGAGCGCTTTGCGGATGCCGAGCAGTGCTTTTTCCGGCCGTTTTTCTCCCGGAAGATGATCCCATTTCGGTCCGCCGACTGCGCCGAGCAGAACGCTGTCTGATGCAAGACAGCCGTCAACCGTTTCCTGCGGGAGCGGCTCTCCGGCTGCATCAATCGCACATCCGCCGATCAGATACGGGCAAAATGTAAATGTATGTCCGTATTTTTCTCCTGTTTTCCGCAATACCGCTACAGCAGCTTCCGTGATCTCCGGCCCGATGCCGTCCCCTGAAAGCTGCGCAATCTGATAACGCATAGCAATCCCTCCTTTTTACTGCCTGAATATTTTTTCAGACGGTGTTCTTTATTTGAATATGTTGCTTTTGCAGTTATTCCTCACCTTCGGAATAGCTGAAATCTGTCGGCTCGGAAGAAGCCTTGCTGAACTGCGTTTCATATAGCTGTGTATATACGCCGCCTGCATTGACAAGTGCCTGATGCGTACCGCGTTCCGTGATCTCGCCGTCTTTGATGACAAGGATCTCATCGGCGGCCAGCACAGTTGAAAGTCTGTGCGCGATCAGAATGCCTGTGCGCGAAGCAATCAGCGGCTCAATTGCATCCTGAATCTTCTGCTCGGAGATCGAATCCAGCGCAGACGTTGCCTCATCGAAAATCAGCAGCGCGGGATCCTTCAGCAGGATTCTCGCAATGGAAATACGCTGCTTTTCACCGCCCGAGAGCTTTAGTCCGCGGTTTCCGACGACAGTATCCAGACCAGCTTCCTGCTTTTCAATAAAATCATAGATATTTGCCTGCTTGCAGGCCTCGATCAGCTCTTCCTCCGTGGCATCGGGCTTTGCATAGAGCAGATTCTCCCTGATCGTTCCGTTGAAGAGATAAGTCTCCTGACTGACAATGCCGATATTCTCCCGCAGGAATCCAAGATCGAGCTTCCGGACATCCTCGCCGTCAAAGAGCACACTGCCTTCAATGACATCATACAGGCGCGGAATCAGATTGATCAGTGTGCTTTTTCCGGAGCCGGACGGCCCGACGATTGCAATGCATTTTCCTTTTTCCAGCCTGAAGCTGATATTTCTGAGGATCTCCCGCTCCGGATCGTAATAAAACCGTACATTCCGGAATTCGACCTCACCGCGGACTGTATCGGGCTTTATTGCGTCCGGTGCATTTTCGATCTCCGGTTTCATGTCATAATATTCGAAAATGCGTGTGAACATTGCCATCGAACGGATCCAGTCCACCTGAATATTGAGAAGCTGATTGACCGGCATATACATCTTTCCGAGCAAAGCGACCAGCACACTGATCTGACCGACCGTGACCGAATCGTCATAGCGCATCATAATCACTCCGCCGACCAGATAAATCAGCATCGGCCCGATGTTTGTGAAGGTACCGAGTGCCATGCGGAACCAGCGGCCGGCCATGCTTTCCCTGATATTCAGACTGATCATTTTTTTATTGACGGCCTGATAGCGCTGATTTTCCGTTTCCTCCATGCCGAACAGCTTGACAAGGAGCTGGCCGCTGACCGAAAGCGTTTCATTCAGAATGCCGTTGATCTCATCGCTGCACGCCTGTGATTCTTTTGTAATTGCCCAGCGGCGTTTTCCGGCACTGCGTGTCGGGATCGTAAACAGCGGCACAACGGCAATGCCGACAAGCGCGAGAATCCAGTTCTGCCGGAACATCAGCACAAGTGCAACAATCAGCGTGATCGAATTGGAGAGGATGCTGCTCAGCGTATTCGTGATGATCTGCTGCACACCGGAAATATCGCTTGTCATGCGTGTGATTATATCGCCCTGATTATTTGCCGTAAAAAAGCGCTGTGACATTTTTTGCAGGTGCCGGTACATCGTATTCCGCATATCAAAGGTGATGTGCTGTGCAATCCATGTATTGAGATAGCTTTCGAGAATGCCGATCAGATTTGCGAGCAGCGTGACACCGAATGAAAGCAGAATAAACAGGATCAGCGCTTTCATATTTCCTGTAATCAGACCTTCGTCGATGATTTTTCCGGTCAGAACAGACGGCATCAGTGTCAGAATCGCTGAAAACAGTATTGCCAGCAGCACCAGAGCCATCTGCTTCCGGTAAGGCTTTAAGTAGGAATAAATGCGTAAAAGCAGCTCTTTTGTAACCTTCGGTTTATTCTTCTTTTCTTCCTCGGTCAGGTAGCCCGGGCCGAATCTTCCTGCGGGCGGCATATTATACGCCCCTTTCTTTTTTTTATCATTATACATGATCCGGCAGCAAAAATCAAGCTGTTTTACCATGTATTGCAGCTTTTATATTCCTTTCAGCACCGCAGAAAGTGCTGCCGATTCCTCCGGCGAAAGCAGCATCAGTGCATCCGCATGATAAAATGCCGCACCGTCCATTCCGCTTGTCAACAGCACATCTCCTGCCTGCCGTGCGGGAATGCCGGTTTCTGTAAGCCATTCCTGCGCACCGCTTCCTGCATACGGATCTGTCTGCCCGACCTTGTATGCTGCAATCCCGACTGCCATTGAGACATTTTCTGCTCGCGGCAGCTCGCTCCATTCCCGCAGAACCTCCGCAAACGGATGACTGCTGTTTTGATAGCCGTAATAGATCTGCGGGATCATCAGGTCGCAGCAGTCGCCGGCCTTTGCCCATGCCGCGGTGTCTGCAAACAGTCTTTCGTAGTTTTCCTCGATATTGCCCTGCGGACTGACTGAAAACACTGCGCTTTCATCAGCCTGATGTACTGCCTGATACAGCGTCCGCATCAGCGCATTGATATTTTCCCTGCGCCATTCAGCGAGATTTTCTGCGCCGGATGCTGCAAAATCCTCTGCATCCCATGCCGTTTGCGCGGTCGGATAGAAATAATCATCAATGTGAATGCCGGCAGGGCGGTAGGTTTCGATCAGCTCCTTCACGACACCGGAAAGAAAATCGCCTGTTGTCGGAGCAGCAGGATCCAGATACCATCTGCCGTCCCACTTCGCCATTGCTTTTGCGCGCTGTGCCTCATCGCCGTACCAGCGGCAGAGCTCGGAATCTCCGCACTGTGACTCCATATATGCATCCGTTTGCAGCCGGAGCGGATTGATCCATGCGTGCAGCGCAACACCGTTTTCCTGACAGACCTCTGAGAAAATCCGCATTGCGTCATGACCGTTTGCTGCGGGCAGCATCGGATACCATTCCGAGGGATAATAGCTTTCACCGAACGCACAGACATGAAGAAACACGGTATTGATACCGATGTCCCGCAATTGCCGGATATATCCGCTGACAGCATTGCGGCAGGCCTCCTCATCCGGCGATGCAAGCAGCGATTCCACGGTGAAATACGGGATCCAAGCGGCAATGAGCGTATCCTGATCCGGTGCGGGAAGATGCAGCTGCTGCGGGGTTTGTCCGCGCAGAGGCAGACGGTTTGTTTGTGCGGTGCCGGCTGATGC
>JAFYBM010000228.1 GCA_017540225.1 Oscillospiraceae bacterium
AAAATATTCCTTCAGCAGCGCCATACATTCTTCCTGCGCGCTCCGGTTATTAAAAAAGATGTGCAGCGCATAAAAATCCTTATATTCAGGATAGATGCCGTAGGCAGCAAAACCGCCGCCGAGGCCGTTGGAACGGTCGTGCATCGGCACCATGCTTTGAATGATGCTTTCACCGTTCATGCGTTTGCCTGCACGCGAAATCATCGCAGAAACCGCGCAGCCTGACGGAATGCGCACCTGACCTTCGAGTGGGATCATCTCATATTCCTCCTTGCAAATAAAAAAGGCGCTCATTTGAGGGCACCTGACCTGTGTACCTCAAATGAACGCCTTTGTTCATTTCATTGTCGATATTATAGCACATTGTGAAACTTTTGTCAATATACAAGAGGCAGCTTCTTTCTTCCGGCGGATAATTTCAGATGTTTTGCCGGAAGTTTCACAAGCATAACAAAATTATTTGTACCTGTTTCCGAAATCTTCTGAAAACGCTTGACATTTTTCCGGCAATGGCGTATACTTGCGTCAGAACAGCAAAGGGGCTGCGGAGAGAATGAATCTTCGCAGCTTTTTTGTTTTTCCAAAGCGCTTTGTAAATGAAAAGGTAACGCACAATGGGGTGCATGAGGCTGAAAAAGCAGCTCATGCACCCTGTTTCGTTTCTGAAAAGGAGAGATTATCATGGGAAATGAATTGCTGCAAACAGTTGACAGCGAGGTGTTTGCGATCTGGTTTCTGATCGGCGCTGCACTCGTGTTCTTCATGCAGGCGGGCTTTGCAATGGTTGAAACGGGCTTTACCCGTGCAAAGAATGCCGCCAACATTATTATGAAAAACCTTATGGACTTTTGTATCGGCACACCGATGTTTGTCCTGATCGGCTTCGGTCTGTTCATGGGCGAAGATCTTGTCGGTCTGATCGGCAAGCCGGGATTCGATGTCTTTACTGCTTATGAGTCCTTTGACTGGTCGAATTTCATCTTTAATCTGGTATTCTGCGCAACCGCCGCAACAATTGTTTCCGGCGCAATGGCAGAACGTACAAAGTTCCTTTCTTACTGCATTTATTCCGGTGTCATCAGTGCGCTGGTCTATCCGATTGAAGCACACTGGATCTGGGGCGGCGGCTGGCTTGCTCAGCTCGGCTTCCATGATTTTGCCGGTTCCTGCGCGATCCACATGGTCGGCGGTATTGCTGCACTCATCGGCGCAAAGATCCTCGGACCGCGTATCGGCAAATTCAGCAAGAAGTCTGACGGCAAGGTTCAGCCGAATGCAATCCCCGGCCACAACCTGACGCTCGGTGCGCTCGGATGTTTCATTCTCTGGTTCGGCTGGTACGGCTTCAACGGCGCTGCCTGCACCAGTACCGGTCAGCTCGCATCCGTTTTCGTTACAACGACGATTGCACCGGCCATCGCAACTGTAACCTGTATGATCTTCACATGGGTAAAATACGGCAAGCCTGATGTTTCGATGTGCCTGAACGCATCGCTGGCAGGTCTGGTCGGTATTACGGCGGGCTGCGATGTCATGGATGTTGCAGGAGCCGGAATTGTCGGTATCGTCTCCGGTCTGCTGGTTTGCTTCGGTGTCTGGCTGCTCGATTATGTGCTGCATATCGACGATCCGGTCGGTGCGGTTGCGGTTCACATGATGAACGGCATCTGGGGAACAATTGCAGTCGGTCTCTTTGCAACAACTTCCGTTCCGGGCAATGATACAATGAACGGTGTATTCTATGGCGGCGGCTTTGAGTTGCTCGGCAAGCAGCTGCTCGGCTTCGGCGCAGTCGCTGCATGGACGGCAGTGATGATGACAATTGTATTCCTCGTAATCAAGCATACGGTCGGCCTGCGCGCTTCTGAGCAGGAGGAAATCCTCGGCATGGACGCAACAGAGCACGGTCTGGTCAGTTCCTATGCAGACTTTATGCCTGCTATGAGCGAGTCTGCGATTGCGGGCTACGTCAAGGATGATGCCAAGAGCGTAGAAAAGACACCGGCGAAGGTTCCGGCAGCAGAGGCAGTTCCGGTTGAAAACAACATTCCGAACGATGTCAAGGCTCCGAAGATGACCAAGATTGCGGTCGTGTTCAATCAGGAAAAGCTGCATCACTTCATTCATGCAATGGAACGCATCGGTATCACCGGCGTGACAGTCACGAATGTCATGGGCTGCGGCATCCAGAAATCCAACAGCTATTACCGCGGCGCGAAAATGAGCGCAACGCTGCATCCGAAGATCAAGGCAGAGATTGTTGTCTGCAAGGTTCCGGTTGATACGGTTGTCAAGACGGCGCGTGAGGTGCTGTATACCGGTCAGGTCGGAGACGGCAAGATCTTCATTTATCCGGTTGAAAAGGTCATCAAGGTGCGCACGGGTTCTGTGAACTACGATGCACTCCAGAGTGAGGAGCTTCCGGAAACAAACTAAGCCATTATCTTACATCTCATTTCCTTACAAAGCGGCAGGGGCACGGTATAAAAACCGTGCTCCTGTCGTTTACGGATTATTATAAAGTCCTTTTCAGGAATTGCGCTGCTATGATAAATCGGAACCACACAGTGCGCGGTTCCGATTTATCGCAGAAATATATTTTCCCAAATGGGATATAATACATGAATCAAAAATCGTTATGCTTCCATGACCGGCATCCAGTGTGCGGCAGGCATACTGTTGGCCTTCAGTGCATCCAGCAGCGCGTCACGCTCCGCCTTTGCAAGTGCAAACGGAACAAGGCAGGCGTTTGCAACTGCTTTGACAGGCTGATCCTGATGACCGTGCGCAGCAAGATACTGAGACACAAAGCTGCTGACTGCATCTGCCGGATAATCATTCGCAAAGCGGATGAACATTCCGCAGGTCAGTGCATCAATGCCGGCAATGAAATCCTGTGTTCCCGCATCAATCCAATACTGCGAAAACACAGTTTTATGATGCTTCACCGCTTCGATGACGTCACCCATCACAGCACTTGCCGTCGGGAATTTACCCGCACCGCGGCCGCAGAAATATGCGCGGTCAATTGCATCGCCGCAGACCTCCACGCAGTTGAAAACACCGTTGACCTGCGAGATCAGGTTTTCGTGCGGCACAAACATCGGCAGAACCGCCGGCAGGATACGTCCGTCCTCCAGACGCTTGACAAAAGCAATCAGTTTGACAGCTCCGCCCAGTTCATTTGCGGTATTGGCGTCATCCAGTGAGATTTCACGGATGCCTTTTGTATAAACACTTGCGGGATAAACGTGTTTGCCGAATGCCAGCGAAGCGAGAATACAGATCTTGCGGCAGGCATCGTGGCCGTCAACATCGGCGCTCGGCTCGCGTTCTGCATAGCCATGCTTCTGCGCTTTTTCCAGTGCCGTTTCAAAGGACATCCCATCAGTCAGCATTTTATTCAGAATGTAGTTTGTTGTGCCGTTAAGAATTCCGTATATTTCGGTAATATCATTGGCAGCGAGGCAGCGGTGCAGCGGCCGGATGATCGGAATCGCGCCGCCGACGCTCGCTTCAAAGAAGCAGTTGCAGGAATGCGCCTTTGCGGCAGCAAGCAGCTCGGCACCCTTCTGCGCAATCAGCTCCTTATTGGATGTTGTCACGCTGATTCCCTTTTGCAGACAGAGCATCAGATAGGAAAACGCCGGTTCGATGCCGCCCATGCATTCAGCAACAACCGTGATTTCCGGATCATTCAGAATCGCGTCCATTGTCTTGATAAATTTCTCGGCATAGGGGGAATCCGGAAAATCACGCAGATCCAGAATATAGCCAAGCTCCAGCGGTTCGCCGGCTTTTTCTTCAATTTTAGCACGGTTTCTGTAAAACAGCTCCACAACACCGGAGCCGACCGTGCCGAATCCCAATACTGCAAATTTCTTCATAGTCAATTCTGCCCGCTTCGGGGCACTCTCCCTCATTTCTGATAGTATATTCGCATTGTCCGCTTATGTTCCGGAAAGCAGACGAACCTCCACAACGCCCTTGCGTTCACCGAGTGCCGCACAGAGCGTGGAAACGCTCGCTGCATCCGGCAGACGGAAGGTAACTGTCACGACCGCAGCGCCGTCAACCGGAATGCTCTGATTCAGCGTCAGCACATTGGCATTCGCGCCGGACAGCGTATGCAGCACGCCGGAAAGCACACCCGCTTCATCATGCAGCAGCAGGTAAACCGTGAAAATCTGATCGCGCATCTGTTCTTCATAAACAAACACGGAATCGCGGTATTTATAAAACGCGCTGCGGGAGATCCCGACGGCACGGCAGGCCGCAGAGGAGCTTTTCTCCTCACGGTTCGCAAGCATCCGCTTGACGGTCAGTGTTTTCAGGATGACCTCCGGCAAAACCGCGGCATCGACCACGACCCAGTTCCGATCATGTTCAGACATGGCTCATCAAAGCCTCCTTGTCTTCCGCCTGTGACGGACAGTTGTTTTTGCAACGGAATCATTATACCATATCAGCAAGGATTTGTCAAGCGAACCGCCGATGAAATCCGGCGTGCAGGATACACGGGCAGCTTTTTCGTCACATTGCATGAAAATATTACCGCCAAGCAAGCAGACAGCAAGTGCGTTTCGTGCAGGATGACGAATAAACAGACTGCGAATCTTTGTGCCTGATTGCCCCGTAATGCGATCAACGAAGCAGGCCGGACTGCTCAGAAAGTCCGGCCGAAATACAGAAAACAGGCTTTCCGGATAAAACGAAAGTCCCCGATGTATAATCGGAGACTTTACAAATATATGCATTGCGCTAGGCTTTATCCTTCGGCCGGAACACGACAGAGGCCGTCAGTCCGAACAGCATAGCAGCCGTAATGCCGCCGGCAGATGAAGTCAGGCCGCCGGTCAGGATGCCGAGTGCGCCGTGCTCGGAAATATCGGCGCGAATCCCTTTTGCAAGCAGGTTTCCGAAACCGGAAAGCGGTACGGATGCACCCGCTCCCGCAAAATCAACAAGCGGCTGATACAGTCCGACAGCACCGAGGATCACGCCTGCTACCACATATCCGACCAGAATCCGCGCAGGTGTCAGTTTGGTATAGTCGATCAGGAGCTGTCCGATGACACAGACCAGTCCTCCGACCGCAAATGCAACCAGATACGTCATTTTTTTCGCTCCTTTCCGTTTTCGTATGATAGATGCACCGCGTGGCAGATGCCAGGAATGCTCTCGCCCTGCTGACAGATCAGCGGAGAAAGCAGCGCGCCTGTTGCTGCATAAAGTACATTTTTCAGCTCGCCCGTTTGCAGCCGCGGCAGAAAATAACCGCAGATGAGGCTTGCCGAACAGCCGCAGCCTGAGCCGCCCGCATGGGTATCCTGCCGGTTGCTGTCAAACATCATTACACCGCAGTCGCGGTGAATCCCGCGCAGCTCGTAGCCGTTCTGTTCCATCAGCTGCATCAGGAGCCGGCTTCCGACTGCACCGAGATCGCCGGTCACAATTGCATCATAATCCGTCGGGCGGGTGCGTGTTGCCGAAAGATAGCGTGCGATGGTATCTGCCGCAGCGGGTGCCATTGCAGCGCCCATGTTGCTTGCATCCTTGATGCCGATGTCGCGGATGCGTCCCGGCAGTATTCCGCGGATATACGGCGGCTTTCCTGTCGGCTCCAGCATGGCTGCACCGGCTGCCGTACAGGTCCACTGTGCATTCGGTGTGCGCTGTCCGCCGTATGACAGCGGGAACCGGAATTGCCGCTCTGCGCTTGAAAAATGAGAGGAAGTCAGTACGGCTGCGCGCGGCAGCTCCATGCCGCTGACTGCGATTGCGGCAAGCTGAAGTCCCTCTGCAAAAGTCGAGCAGGCGCCGAAGACGCCGTAATACGGTATATCCGTATGCCGCAATGCAAATGTGGAGCTTGTGCACTGATTGATGAGATCACCGGCAAAAAGACAGGCAATCTGTTCTTCCGTGCAGTGTGCTTTTTCCATGAGCAGATCAAGGGTGCGGCGCTGCAATTCGCTTTCTGCCTGTTCCCATGTGTCGCATCCGAAGCGGCTGTCCTGTTCCACAATGTCAAAGCAGTTTCCCATCGGTCCTTCGCCTTCTTTTTTACCGACCGTGCTGCTCCATGCTGTGATCGAAGGCGGCCGCCGAAGCCGGATCAGTGTTTCGCATTCGTTCATGGTTCCATCTCCTTCCGTTCGGAGATAGTTTGCACAGATTATTTGCTTCTATACAGATATAAAGATTTTTCGTTTCCATTGCATTTCCCTGAATAATCTGTTATAATATAAGAAAGCGTTTCGCGGCAAAAGCGGAAAAAGGAGTATGATCTTATGCAATACCGTTATTTACGAAACGGGAAACCGGTTTCTGTTCTCGGCTACGGCTGTATGCGATTTACGAAAAGCGGCGGAAAGATTGATCTTGCCAAGGCGGAGCGTGAACTGATGAAAGCGGTTCGCTACGGCATAAATTATTTTGATACTGCGTATATTTATCCCGGCAGCGAGGCTGCGGTCGGTGAAATCTTTGAACGGAATCACTGCCGCGAAAAGGTCATGATTGCGACAAAACTGCCCTATTATCTTGTAAAATCACCGGACGCGATCGACCGGTTTTTCCGGGAGCAGCTCTCACGCCTGAGAACCGATTATATTGACTGTTATCTCATGCATATGTTAAGCGATATTCAGTCCTGGGAGCGCATGAAAGCATTTGGCATTGAAGAATGGATCGCGGCGCGGAAGGCAGAGGGCAGCATCCGGCAGATCGGCTTTTCCTTTCACGGCAATACAGATACCTTTATTGAACTGCTTGATGCCTATGACTGGGATTTCTGCCAGATTCAATACAACTATCTTGACGAGCATACACAGGCCGGCAGACGCGGCTTGCAGTATGCAGCAAAGAAAGGCATTCCGGTTATTATCATGGAGCCGCTGCGCGGCGGCAGACTGGTCAGCCATCTGCCGGAAACGGCAAAGCGTGCAATCACGGAATATCCGGTGCAGCGTTCTGCCGCAGAATGGGCATTTCGCTGGCTCTGGGATCAGCCGGAGGTGACCTGTGTGCTTTCCGGCATGAATTCCATGACAATGCTTCATGATAATGTCAGGGCAGCGCATACAGCTTGTGCCGGCGAATTTTCAAAAGCCGATCACGCACTGATCCGGCAGGTGCGGGATGCGATCCGGCAGGCGGCAAAGGTCGGCTGTACGGGCTGCGGATACTGTATGCCGTGTCCGCAGGGCGTCGATATTCCGACAACGTTCAGCTGCTATAACAAAATGTATCTGGAACGGAAAAATGCTGCAAGACGGGAGTATTTTCAGGTGACATCCTTCAAATAAGAGCGCAGTGACATGACAAAATGCATAGGCTGCGGAAAATGTGAACGCCATTGCCCGCAGCATATTGAAATTCGCAGAGAGCTGAAAAATGCTGAAAAAGCGCTGCTTCCGGCACCGGTCAAGCTGATTTTCACGGTTGCGAACAGGATTGCAAATCTATAAGAATCGCGGAATCATTCCGGCGCGCAAAATGTAAAGCATAATATTCATACAAAACAGCGGAAAACTGTAAACAGACTGCTTTTCAAGCAGTTTCATGATAAACAAAGCTGCCTGCATCCAGTGATGCAGGCAGCAGTTTGTTTATTCGGTTATTTCTTCCAGACGGACATTCTGAATATAGATCGTAGCTGTGGAGCCGCGGTGTCCCATATTGAATTCCAGACGGCCGTTCGGATCGTTCTTATCCTTCATCTCAAAGTCATAGGTGAATGTTGTCTTTTCAGTCGGAACGGTCAGTGTCGTATCAGCGAGATAACGGATCCAGCCGGCATTCGGAGCGGAAACACAAACGATCATGTCACGTTCCTCATCCGCCCATGCATCAAATGTCACGCGGTATTTCTTGCCCTTAATCATCGGCATTTCCGGCTGCACAAGCTGCACGGAATAATCCACATTTCCTTCATTTTCAGAGTGGATAATCATTGTGTTATCTTTGATTTCAGCAGAACCTTCGCCGCCCTCAAAGAGCAGGAATTTCCAGTTGACATCATCGGTGAGATCCTCCGCCTCGGCAAAATCGCCGTTGAAGATGAAGTTGCCGTCCTCAAGCGCCTCACGGTAGGTTGCCTCCGGCTTGGTGACATTGGTGTCATATTCCGGCTTCTGATAGACGCGGACATAGTCGATCTCAAATTCTGCTTTGTCAAAATCGGTTGTGCTGTCGGGATTGCCCGGCCATGTGCCGCCGACCGCCAGATTCATCTGCACGAAAAACGGCTGATCGAACGGTGCCGGATACGGCTTGTCGTCCTGACCTTCTTCGGCTGTGAACCAGTCATTGACCGTCAGATAAAGCGTATTGTCGATATACCAGCGCATTTCGCCCGGTTCCCATTCCACGGAGTATTCATGGAAATCGCTTGCAAAAGTGCCGCTGTCGAGCACGACGGTTCCTTGCTGATCGGCATGGGG
>JAFYBM010000229.1 GCA_017540225.1 Oscillospiraceae bacterium
CCAAACAACGGAATAACATAAAAAATGCGTGCCTCTCGAATCATCGAAAAGCACGCATTTACTTGGTTGCGGAGGGCGGATTTGAACCACCGACCTTCGGGTTATGAGCCCGACGAGCTACCGGACTGCTCCACTCCGCGTTCTCTGTGACGATTAATATTATAACACATTCAAGTTAAAAAGTCAAGAAATGATGCGAAAATCGGCATGGTGTATATGTTTTTGCTCAAAACGACCTGATAACTGGTCTGCATAACAAGAGGGGAGCCGGATGAACGAAAAACGAACAGCAATCTATCTTCGGTTATCACGCGATGACCGGATCAGCAGTGAATCAGAAAGTATAACCAGCCAGCGTTTGTTTTTATATCAGTATGCCGCGCAGCACGGGCTTGAGATCGGATATGAATTTGCAGATGACGGAATCTCCGGTGTCAGTATGCAGCGGGAAGCCCTGCAAAACCTTCTGCGTACCATTCAGGACGGGCGAATCGGGACGGTGCTTGTCAAGGATTTGTCGCGCTTGAGCCGTGACTACATTAAAACCGGCGAACTGCTTGAAAACTGGTTTCCGGCACACGGTGTCCGGCTGATCGCGGTCAATGACGGCGTTGACACAGGAATCCGCTCAGCATCGAATGATTTTTTCCCGATCAAGGCTGTCATGGATGACTGGTATGCGCGTGACATATCCCGCAAGGTACGGGCGGCAATTCATGCGCGTCAGATCGGCGGATTATGTACGGCAGCTACACTGCCGTTTGGCTTCAAAAGGAACGGAACGGCGATCGAAACAGATGAAGCGTCTGCGAAAATTGTTCGTAATATTTTCGATCAGTATATGCAGATGCATTCCTGTCATGCCGTTGCTGCTGCACTGAATCGGGCAGGCATCTCACCAATCCGCAGCGGTTCCGGATTCTGGCATGACGCAACGGTGCGGCGCATTTTAACAAATCCTGCATATATCGGGCAGCTTCATCTGCATAAAACAGAAAAACTGAGCTATAAAAGCAGCAAAAAGCGTGCGGTTTCAGAAGCAGAACACATTGTATATCCTGTGCCGCCGCTGGTATCAGAAGATTTGTTTTCGGCGGTACAGAGCTGCATCCTGCAAAACGGCCATTCCCGCGGGAAAAGAGACTGGCTTTCAGGCAGGGTTTTCTGTGCGGTTTGCGGGAATCTCATGCATCACAGCGGAAGCGGAAGTGCGGCGAGACTGATCTGCGGAGGGAGAAAACGCAGGCAGGGCTGCAATAATCCATCGCTGCGGCGGGAGCTTCTGGTTTCCCGGATTGTCTGTGCGCTGCTGGATGACGGTGTACCGGAGCCGGAGAAGCATCTGCCGGAACTGATAGAGCGCATATATATTTCAGAGCACACGGTGATTGTTCATGTAAAATACCGTCATCATGGAAAAATGCAGCCGAAATCTGAGTCACGGCAGCTCTTTCAGGCGGATATGTGAATAATAAACAAATGCGCAGTCAAAATGCGCGGTTGTTTCTTCTTGTGATTTTCGGCTAAATATGATATAATAATAGAATGGAAAGTAAAATCAGCAAAGGAACCTGATATGAAGATACAAAATCCGAATTATGAACAGAACGGGTATATTATAGGCAGGAACGCCGTAACGGAGGCGCTGCGGGCGGAAACGCCGGTCAATCAGATATTTGTCACTTCCGAGAGCGGCAGTCTGATGCCGATCTGCCGGCAGGCCAGAAAGCTCGGTATCCCTGTGAAGCTGACCGATTCACGCAGGCTGGATGCAATGACGGGAAACGGAAACCATCAGGGTATCTGCGCGGAGGCCGCCTGTGCGACCTATTGCACGGTTGAAGATATTTTGCGTATCAGCGCAGAAAAGGGGAGTGCTCCGTTTCTGATTCTGTGTGACGGGATTGAGGATCCGCACAATCTCGGCGCGATCCTTCGGACGGCAGAGGCAGCCGGTGCAGACGGTGTGATTCTGCCGAAGCGCCGGAGCGCTTCTCTCACCCAGACTGTCTATAAGACCTCGGCTGGCGCCGCAAGCTGGATTCCGGTCGCCCGGGTCAGCAATCTCGCAACGGAAATGATTGCCCTGAAAAAGCAGGGAATCTGGTTTTACGGCGCAGATATGCAGGGTGCAGCTGCGACCGCTACCGATCTCAGGGGCGCGATCGGACTTGTGATCGGCTCGGAGGGCTTTGGCCTGAGCGAACCGGTCAAAGCGCAGTGTGATGCGATTGTTTCACTGCCGATGTTTGGAAAAGTCAATTCTCTGAACGCTTCTGTTGCCGCCGGAATCCTGATGTATGAGGCTGTCCGGCAGCGCACATCAATAAACTGACCAGAAAGGATGCATTCGATATGTCGTCCAGACGCCGTAAGAAGAAATCGAATCCCGCGCAGGCTGCTGTTGTGGCTGAAAGCAGCAGTACGCCGGTGAAGGATATAACTGAAAACTCCGAAGCGGAGGCTGAAACCGCCGCAGAAGAAGATAAGAATACCGCAGCAGCCGAACAGGAAGCAGCCGATATGAATGTGCAGACGGCCGAGCCGTCTGAGACTGCGCCGGAGGAGACCGCGGAAGCAGCGCAGGATTCTGCTGAACCGGAATCCGGACAGGCTGCGGAAGAAGCCGCGGAAACCGATGCTGCGGAACCGGATGAAACGCCCGGCGAGCCTGAGAAGGATGCTGCGCCGGTACAGCCGATCCGGAATCAGGTTGTGCGTGTTGCGACGCCGGTGCGTCTGCGCGGCACTGCCAATTCCCGCCGCAGTGTCCGTCCGGAGCAGACCGTGAAGCCCGGTGATATTAAAAAGCCGCAGGTTTCCTTTATGAATTCGATTGCACACGTTGAGGCGGAAAGTCTTGCCCAGCGCGAGCATCAGGCTGCTTCGACCGCGCAGGCCTATGACCATGCAGTGATCGTCTCGGATACGGATGAAAACGGCGATTACCGGCCGAAAATCCGCAGAATGAACGATTCGACACGCGCCAAAGAGCTGCGCCGCCGCCAGAGCAGCGACAGAATGCCGTATCAGCGGGTATCTCCCGGTGCCGCACCGCAGACACTTCCTGCCGCAAAGCTCCGGAAGCGCAGAATGCAGCAGCCCGCCGGCGAGGCACTGGCACGGATTCCGGAGAATCTCAAACAGCATCCTGTTGAGGCCGGAAAGCCTGTCCGCTATATCAGGCAGGCCGAGCATACGCAGATCAATCTTTCTGCCAATAACCGCGAAGCCCGCAGGAATATCAATATTGATGTGCGCTTTCAGAATGAACAGCGCGAGCGAACGGATCTGCCGATGGAGGCAAAAACCCTTTCACGCGAAGAAAGCCGCAAGAGCATCCTGAACGATCTGCTGGAGCTGAGTACCAATCTTTCCATGCGGATTGCGATTCTCGGCTTTCTGGCGATTTGCAGCGGCCTGCTGACATTTTTCGACTGGCTACCGGGCTTTGCGCTGCCGGCATTTCTCAGCAGCAGCGAAGCACCTGTCGCATTTCTGACGATCCAGCTTCTGCTCGGCCTTGCAGCAATGCCGTTCTGTGCGCCGCTGCTGAAAAACGGTTATACGAAGCTGCTGAAGCTGCAGGCAGACTGCGATTCGCTTGCGGCAATGTCCATGATCTCTGCGGAAATTGCTGCGTTCCTGATCCTGCCGAGCCCCGGAATGCTGCGGGCCGGTACGGTTTCTGTGTATATTTCGGTCGGCTTGCTTTCGCTGACATTGAATGCAGCCGGAAAAAAGCTGATTACAACCCGTGCGCTGCGCAATTTTGAACGCCTGACGGACGGCAATCCGAAATACGGCATCCATTATGTTGAGGATGAAAAACGCGCCGAATCCCTGACACGCGGTACAAACGGCGATTTCCCGATTGTTGCGGCGATGCAGCCGGTCGGAACGCCCGAAGACTTCCTCAAATATACCTTTTCTACCGATATTGCGGACAAGTTCTGCCGCACTGCTGTTCCGCTGATGACGGTGATTTCTGCGCTGTTTGCTGGCGGCATGGCATTTCTGCGCAGAGGCAGCGTGGACAGTGCCGTCTGTTACGGAATGTCGATTTTTGCGCTGTGCTTTGCAGCCTGTGCCTGCACGGCAATCACGTTGATTTCCAATCTGCCGATGGCAAGCGGCACCAAAGATTATGTCAGAAACAGCGGCATTTTGCTCGGTTATCAGAGCGTCGATGATTTCTATGACATCAATACTGTGATGGTTGATGCGCTTTCGCTGTTTCCGCAGGGCTCCACCAAGCTCGAGTCGATTCAGGTAATCGGTGAAGGCCAGATTGCCGACGCACTGCAATATGCAGCCAGCCTGACACAGCACGCCGGCAGTATCCTGAAAGACCTGTTTGCAGGCGCGATTCTGACCGAGGAGAAAATGCTGCTGCCCGTTGAAAACTATGTATATGACGAGGCCAAGGGCATCAGCGGCTGGATCCGGAACAAGCGGATTCTGCTCGGCACGAGAGATATGATGATCGAGCACAGTGTGGAGGGCATTCCGGTTACCGCAAAGGTGCGCGAAATGATGCCGGAGGGGACAGAGGCACTTTATCTTTCTGTTGCAGGCAGTGTTTCTGCGCTGTTTATCATCCGTCTGGAGGCTGCAAAGTCTGTCCGTCACTGGCTGAAAGAGGTTGAAAAGGAGAATCTGCTGCTGCTGGTGCGCAGCTCGGATGCGATGCTTTCGCAGCGCCGGATTTCCAAAATGTTCGGGATCCGCGAGGATCATGTCAAGATTCTTCCGGCTCGCTGTGAAATGGAGTATAATGAGGAAACCGCCCCGCTGGAGAAGGCCAAGCCCTCGATGCTCTGTGCAGGCAGACTTGCCGGCTTTGTTCAGACGGTTGTCGGCGCAAAGCGGATTCGTTCCGCAGCGACGCTCGGCCTGATTATTCAGGCAGCGACAGCGCTGGTCGGACTTCTGTTTGTTCTTGTATTTATTGCGCTTGGAGCATATTCTTATATCTGCGGCGGTCTGCTGCTGATCTTCCATCTGATCTGCACAGCCGTGACAGTTATCAGCATTCGCATGAAGGATACCTGATAACCCTACAGAAAAGGATCATATATGGTAAAGAAACGTATCATTGCGCTCTGCCTGTCTGTTCTGACGCTGCTGCCGCTGTGCAGCTGTGAATACTTTGATTTCACGGATGCTTCTTCCGCAGAGGATGCATCGGCGCAGGATTCTGCGGTCAATGAACTGAAAGCCGAAATTGAGCAGCTTCAGGATGACTGGACGTATCAGGGCAATGAAGCTGAGATTCAGACGGTGATTGACAATTTGCTTCTTGCAGTGGATGTTGCCTATGCTAAAATGGAACGTGCCAATGCGGAGTATTATGCCGACTGGTCGAATGCAGAGCTGAAGCAGGCTTATCAGCAGGCGGATTCGGATTACCAGATCATTTATCATATGGTCACATGGGCGATTGTCAACGGCTACAGAAAATCCATGTATGCGTCTGTGTTTGAGCCGTATTATACGGATGACGGCAGTGATAATTACTATATCATGAATACGCTGAACCGCGTGATGAAATATGCGCGCAGAGATGCCGCAGAGTATGATTCCATGCTGAATGATTACTATGATACGGCATACAGCGATGAAATTGATGCAGACGAAACAAATCTGAAATGTGCAAAGCTGTATCTGGACACACTCAAGACATATGACACCTCTCATTATCTTTATGATATATACGGCCGTGATTATACGGCAGAGGAGATTTCTGCCCTATATCCGCTGATTCTGGAACGCATAGTTCCGATGAAAGAGGCAGTGGCCGAAAAGCTCGAGGTGCTGAAAGACACTTATTATGACACCTACGATCAGGATGCGGCAGAGCTGCTGAAAACCTATGCACCGAAGCTGTGTCCGGAAATTGCAGAATCCAGCGAGAAGCTCTTTTCGGAATCGCTGTATATTGCCCCGAAGGGGGACAATTGCTATGACGGCGGGTTTACCGTTGCATTCCCGAATGAGCAGAGCGGTCTGATCTATTTGTATATGGATGATACGATCTACGATCTGATCAATTTCACGCATGAATTTGGGCATTTTCATTCGGAGTGGCGTGAAACGACACCGATTTATCTGCGTTCCAATGAGAAGGATATTGCCGAAGTGCAGTCTCAGGGAATGGAAATGCTGTTTCTCTCATTTTATCCGGAAATTCTGGAGGATGCTTCGGATTACTACGAGCTGATTGCGCTTTATAATATACTGGATTCTGTTGTATCCGGTTTTATGGTCGGTGAGTTTGAATATCAGGTGATGCAGAAAAGCGACCAGATGGATGCCGAAGATGTTGTTGCGCTGTTTGAGCAGATGCGCAGCGAGGCGACATTCGAGCCGGATCTGTATCAGATCACGCATCTTTATGAGCAGCCGGGGTATTATATCAGCTACGGTATCTCTGCGCTGCCGGCCTTGCAGATTTATACAATTATGAAGGAGAATCTGGATTCTGCGGTTCAGATATACGAAAAGATCTCCGAGCTGCCCTCCTCAAGCGGAGATATTTCTTATATTTCAGCGATGGAGGAATGCGGATTGCCGAGCTTTCTGGAGACCGAATCTGTCGATCAGCTTGCAGATGATCTGCAAAAATGCCTGAATCAATTTGATACATAAGCAGTTTCCCATATCCTGCATCAGCAGGCATTGAAATGAAATGACCCGCCTCTCATTACGGTGAGAGGCGGGTTGAATTATTATTCAGAACAGAGGATTGCGTTCAGCAGTGAGAGATCTGCTGCGGTGATGCGGCTGTTGTGATCGAGATCTGCGGCTGCGGCCTGTTCCGGCGTGAGATCCTCCTTTGTCAGCAGAAAATCCAGAACAAGTTCAGCATCAGCAGCATCACAGGTGCCGTCTGCATTCACATCCCCGATGATGTCCTTCTTTTGTGCGACAGCCGCCGCAGCATAATTGACGCAGCTTGTCTGATTCAGTACGCCGAGCGTAACGGTCTCGCCCTCGCGGAAATCCCGCTGCCAGAGCTGATAGGTGACGACCGGATTGCCGTCATCGGTCATGGTAATATCGGTCTGCTGCCATTCATTCAGCCATGCAGGAATATCCGTCACACGGGTATCCAGCGCAATATAGGCGGTCAGATCCTTTCCGGCGGTAAATGCCGCCTGTCCGGCTGTGTATTTCTTGGATTCGCAGGCAGTCGTGATCCATTCCGCATCGCGCAGCACTTCCGGCATCTCCGTAAACTGAAAGGCTCTGTCTCCGAAAACGGCGCTGCCTTTCTGTTTGCCATCCGGCTGCACCGACCAGTTCCGCGCATTGATCTTATCATTGACCGTCAGGTTTTTGATAAGATTGCCGTCCTCGAAGGTCAGCGGCGTGACAACACGCTCATTGCCTGACCATGCCTCTGTTTTTGCGCCCCAGACCGTCTGATTGTTATTGCCGACCGCCGTAAAGACCATCACGCGCTTTCCGGTTTTTTCATCATATTCCGCTGCAAAGCAGCCCTGATAATCCACATTTCCGATACGGAATACGGCATCCGCCGTTTCATCCGCCTGCCGCCATGTGCCTGTTGCAGCGCCGGAAATGCTGCCGTCTGCATTCAGCGTGATATTCTGATACTTGATGACGGTGCCGTTTGTAGCATTGCCGTGATTGATAAATTCGTAAGTCCCGCAGATGTCCTCAGGCTCATAGCCCGTTTCCGACCACGGCCTGACACAGTATTCAAACGGGATCACGACCGGCCAGCCGGCTTCATTGAAGGTCATCGAGTGAACACGCACCTCATGGTATTCCCGATTGTCATTGAAGCGGGTGTGATAAATCAGATACCATTCACCGTCATCGTCATGCAGCACGGAATTGTGTCCGGGAGCCATATATGCCGGTGTCGTTGAGCTGAATTCGTAATTGCCCATGACCTTCAGGCCGACCGAATCCAGATCCGGATTCGCAGGCAGCACCATATTCCGTCCGGCAGGATCAAGGAACGGTCCGAGCGGGGACTGCGAACGGCCGACCCGCATATTGTAGCCGCCGGTCGAGGTCAGGCCGCCGTAGGTCACCCAGAGATAATAATATCCCGTATCTGCGTTGTATTCAATGAACGGTCCTTCTCCGGATTTGCCGTAGCCTCCGGAAATTTTCGTGCCGAAATAGCTGTCAACCATACGGCCGTCCGCGGTCTGGCCGCTTTTCGGGTGAATGCATTTTCCGGTTGTCCGGTCGATTTCCAATGTAAAAATGCCGCCCGACCATGAGCCGTAGCACATATACATTCTGCCTTCCGGATCGGTGTAGATCGTCGGGTCGATCGCATTCGGGAAAAGCTGGTTATTGAAATCGTGCTTATTGAACCATGCGCTGTTGAATTCAACCTGTCCCGCCGCAATCAGCTCATCAATGTTGGTCGAGGTATATTTGCGGTTGACATTTTTCGTTGCGCTGGTCGCATAGCTGTCGTTGTCGGTAAAGCCGGAATAGATCAGTGTATCTGCAAAGGTATAAGGCCCCTCAACATTTTTTGATACGGCATAGGCGATGACCGAGCGCTTATAGGTCGAGGAGGTGCAGAAATACATCAGATAAGCACCCTTTGAGCCGTCCGGATTGATATAATCCGCATCCCAGAATACATCCGGTGCCCAGACTGCAAAGCCGCCGGCGCAGTCCTCCAGATCCTCGCCCGCCCATGCAAATGCCTTTGCAAGATTCTGTGAAAGATTGCCGAATTCGACATTTCCGGTTCGGGCATAGCCGTTTGCAAAGGTTTTCCAGTCGCGGAGATTGTCGGATTTTGCCGCTTCAATATGGGAGCCGAAAATATAGTAGGTGCCGTCTGCCTTGATGACAGACGGATCATGTACGGACACACGGCTTCCGGCGGCAGCGCCGGCGCGCAGAGAAGCCGGCAGAAGCTGCATTCCGCAGGCGGTCAGAGCCGCCGCACACAATGCAGCAATGATTCTTTTTTTCATGAGAAATCCCCCAAAAACAGTTTATAATTTCATTATACCGGATACCGCCGGAATAATCAATGCTTTATTATATTATTTTTATTACGCTTCCGCACCTCAGAGCTTCGGTTTCTCAACATTCTCATAGTTCAGATAATACTGCATCGCAAGATTATTGTCTCCGACCATTTGCAGCATACCGCCGGTTTCCCAGCGCAGCAGCTCCTCCGGCCGGTATTGCTCGTTTTCAACGGGGCAGGAGCAATTTGAGATCACATGGATTTCCGGTGTCTGGTTTTCGGAAGCAGATTTCATAAACGCTGACTCAAACAGCAGGGAGCCCCATGCAATATGATAACTGCTGCTGATGAGGACAATCGAATTGACCTGCGGATAGCTTTGCAGCAGGATGTTGTAGGAATTGATCGCGTTTTCGGCAGTGGTATGCGACTGATCCTCAATAATCAGGCGGCTTTCGTCCAGCCCGTGCGCCAGCATCCATTCGCCCATGACACCGCCCTCTGTTGCATCGGGATTATTCTGCGCCGTTCCGCCGCCCGTACAGATGACATAAGCATTCGGATACTGCTCGGCGCAGTGCAGCGCGACCTTCAGCCTTTCCTCCAGTTCTTTGTCCATTGTTCCGTCATCGTTGAGCTTGTATCCGAGCACGGTCAATGCGACGGTATCGTCATTCGGCAGATCGTCCGGCAGTTTTTCCGTATGGACCTCCAGCTCTGTGTTGGCATATTTCCAGTAATCCATAATATCACGCCAGAGCTTTCCCTGCCGTTTATCTTTTTGTTTCAGCGCTTTCAGCAGATCATCAACCTTCTGATCCGCCTGATCGCCGTAGCAGCCGTGATAGGTGATGATCTGTTCGATCAGCTCGTTTTCGCTGAGTTTTTTATATGCGCCGCTGCCGCAGCCGGTCAGACTGAGACAGAACAGAGATGCGGTAATTCCGAGTGTACAAAGCTTATTCATGATTGTTCTCCCTTTTTGAAATTGTTGCAGTTTCATTATATCACAGATAAAGTGTAATTACAACTGTCAGAATAATTTTTGCGCAGAGCTGTCAGAATGCACAAACAAACCAAAATACTTTGTATAACTTGCCGAAATCCCTGTCGAGGAATTGACAAATCCAATTTCAGGTGTTATACTTAGTTACAAGAGTAACGAACCGACGAAGATCCATGATTCCGGAATCAGATCAGAAAGGATGTGAAGAAAATGTCAGGTAATTATCCGCGCTTCAATGAAACTGAGCCGCTGTTTTTGCAAATTGCGCAGTGGCTTGAGGACAAAATCGTGACAGGCCAGCTTCAGACGGATGAACAAATCCCCAGTACGACAGAGCTTTCGCAAATGCTCAGAATCAATCCGGCGACTGTCCGCAAGGGTGTGAACATTCTCGTTGACAGGGGACTGGTCTATAAAAAAAGGGGGATGGGTA
>JAFYBM010000230.1 GCA_017540225.1 Oscillospiraceae bacterium
CATACTTTTCATGATGCCGAGCTCTCTGCGCTGCCTGCGGATCTCCGATTCCATCAGGATGGAGAGAATCAGCATGACAACCGCCGCCGACAGGAACATGAACAGCGTCGTCAGCACAGACGTTGCATGGACCAGTTTTGACATCACCGTGGAGACCATTTCGGGCCAGTTCTGATAGTCTTTGATCAGAATGCCGCTGCTGCTGCCGGAAACGGTCTTTCCGTTCGCCTGAATCGAGTATTCCATCTGCGTGATGCCGTTCTGCTGCATCAGCGCGGTCATGACCTGTTCGGCACGGGCACGGATACGCGCTTCATAGCTCTCTGCGCCTTCGCTTTCGGCGCCGAGGCTGACAGCGCTGTTGCCGTATGTTTCGTCCAGCACGGTACGCAGCTTTTCTGTATCAGTTCCGTCTTCCGTATACACCTCAAACAAATCGGGCATATAGGTCGGGCAGAGCCTCCGTATGCCGTCTGCCGTCATATAGATGCAGTCCGCGTTGACCAGTGCTGTCACAATTCCCGTGACAAGATACTCCTTGCATACGCTGTTCAGCTCCAGCGTAACGGTATCGCCTGTGCCGAAGCCGGTTTCATTAGAGGTTGCCTTGCTGAGCATGATTTCGTTATCATGTGCCGGAAAACGGCCTTCCATCGGAAAAATGTTCTCGGTTTCGGTGAAATCGTCATATATGTCTACCATTGCAGCACGGTCTATCCCCGTAAAGCCGATATAAAAGATCTCTGAGCTGCCGGATGCAAGTACTTTCCGGATGCCCGGTACGGTTTCGAGTGTTTGGATGATTCTGTCGCTTTCCATATACGGCATTGTCTGAATCCGGATCGCACTCATTTCGTGGCCGGCAATGCTGTTGACAACATTGTTATTCTTGCCCAGAAAGCTGTAAAGAATAAAACTGAGCACAACCGCCAGTGTTGTGATACTGACGACAAAGGTCAGACTGATATTCCGGCGAGTCTGGCTGACAAAGCCCTTCAAAGCAAGCCGCAGATGGACGTTTTTCTTTGTATTGCGCAGCGGGAAACGGGATTTGCCGAAGTGGTGCGCGGCAATGCCTTTGCGGAATGCAAGCACAGGCGGATATTTCCGGACAGCGCGCGACTTGCAGAACGCAAGCAGCACCGCAGCCGCAAGAATACAGACGAAAACAAGCAGAATCGTTCCGAAAGGTATGCTGCGATTGACCGGATACCCTTCCATGTGTTCCGCGACTGCGGTCAGCCCTCGGAACAGCACCGCACTGCCGAACAAGCCTGCAAGACAGCCGGCTGCCGCGATCAAAAAGTATTCTGCTGCATAGGAAAGGGCAATCTCTGCCGAACGGTAGCCGAGTGCTTCCAGCACACCGATCGAAACAATCTGTTCCTTGATATCGCAAACGATGCGGAAGCCGATCATGACAGCAACAGAGAGAATAATCACAACAGCCATCATCTCAATAACCTTGAGAATAAAGGTCATATCGGTTTCAAAGTTGCCCTTTTTGTCTTTGTATATCATCAGGGAGCCGTGATCCATTCTTGCGCCGGGTGTGTCGGAGCATTTATCCATAAAATCCTGACAGATCGCTGTCGCAGTTTCGCTGTCATTTGTTTGGTGCGTATTGAAGCAGTAGACTATTTCACGGGTAAAGAGCGGCTTGAGCACCGCATAATCCGCATCAGAAACCATAAAAACACCGCAATACGAAAATTCGCCCTCAAAAAAGCCTGCCACGGTAAAGGTGAACCGCTTGGAACCATACAGGATCGTGAAGCTGTCTTTTTCCCGGACGCCGAGTGTTTCTTTTTTATCCTGTATGATATATATGGGATGTTCGATTGCTGCAATTTCCGCATCGGAAAGGGTGCTCTGCAAGGTCAGACGCGGCAGCGCCTTGCGCAGATTGTATTCTGTGAAGAATGTGGTCGGATAGAGCACGGATTTGCCGGCTTTGTCCGGGATCCGTGTGACATCGGAATAAAGGATCGTATAATAGTTGTAGGCCGCAATG
>JAFYBM010000231.1 GCA_017540225.1 Oscillospiraceae bacterium
GACGCGGATGCCTGCGAGATCTGCTGCGCTGCCCTCAACGACTGCACGCACATACACGCCGACCGGAATGCCGTAAGCCTGAGAGACCTCCTCGGTCACATCCTTGCCGGTAATACCGATCATCGGTTTGCCGGTCACATAGCCGTAATTGATCAGGTCATTGATGACCTTCTGCGCATGAGAGATCGGGATTGCAAAGCACAGACCTTCGACCGATGCGCTGTCGCTGTAATAGCTGCTGCTGATCTTCGAGGAATTGATGCCGATGACCTGTCCGTAGCTGTTAATCAGCGGGCCGCCGGAGTTTCCGGAATTGATCGCGGTATCCGTCTGGATCAGCTTCATGGTCGAATCGTTGATCGTGACCTCGCGGTCGAGCGCGGAAACGATACCGGTCGTCACAGAACCGAACAGCTCAAAGCCCAGCGGGTTGCCGATCGCAATAACCAGTTCACCGACACGCAGATCATCGCTGTTGCCGAATTCCGCGACCGTCAGCTTCTGATCGGTTGTTACCTTCAGCACCGCAATATCCTCTGCAACATCATAGCCGACGATTGTTGCCGCAAACTGCGTATCACCTTCATAGAAATCCTCATTCAGGACGATTTTAACTTCCTTTGCCTGTCCCATATGATATTTCTCGCTGCTGTCATAAATGACGTGGGCATTTGTGATGATATAGTAGGAGCCGTTGCCGTTATCCGACATAATGATTCCGGTGCCGGTTGCAGGAACCTCCTGCTCGGTCTGCTGCGGTGTGCCGAAGCCGAAGCCCCACATCGAATAGCTTTGTCCCTGATACACAAATGTCGATGCGACACCGACTGTTGCGGGCGTGATCTTATCCACAATATCCGGAATGCTCATGGCATTTTTGCGGGCTGCAAGCTCAATGAAGCTCATCGCCTCCGCGCCGGAGCTGCCGGAACCGTTCTGGCTGTTTTGATCCTGTGCAGCCGAATCACTGCCGTTTTTGTCATCATTGCTTTTGCCTGCGGCAGAATCCTTCTGCTCCTGCGCTGCGCTTTCCTCGCTCATTTCGGTATTCTGCTTGCCAAGGAAGGAACGCACGGAAGCATTTTCCGTTGCAAACTGATAGCACTGGATCGAAGCATATGCAATAAAAGCGACACTTGCAAAAACGGCCAGTGCTTTCAGGCCCTTATGCGATTTCTTTTTCGGCGGTTCATCGCCGGACGGTGCATCGCCGCCGTAATTGCCGTAGCCGCCGCCGTTGCCTCCGGAATAGCCGCTGCGGGGAGAATAATAACTGCCGCCTGCATTCTGCTGATCCTGAGAAAACAGATCCAGCCGGTCGCTGCTGTTCATATACGGGTCATTCCCGCGGTTCATCGGATTCCGATTCTGATCATCAAACATTTTGAGCACCTCTTTCAATATCATTCGGAACGGTTTGTCTGCCGGTTCCGTTTTTGTCCTGCCTATGCTTTTATTATACGCTCTTGTGTGAAAAATATATGATAAATCAAAAAAAACAGCGTTAAAGGATTCAGTTTTCATTTTCACAAAGCCGCCGCGGCTGACGGATGCATCCTTTTTTTGCACCGATACTGTTTCTCTTGTATCTTTTTCTGCCTCTCCCATTGCGTTTTTCCGCATTCTATGTTATAATAGACTAGACATGACAGCTTTTTCGGTATGAAACAGGAAAGGAGCCGCAATATGCCAGAAAAGCAACTGACGCCGGTTCGGCTGATTATCTCATTCGGACAGAACGAATCAAATGTTTCTGTCCATTCCGTTTCTGACTTTTATAACACTCTGATGCAGAGCACCGCTTACCGCAGCGGAGCCTGTACCGTATCCGTGCAGGCAGCCTCTCCGGAATCGGAGGAGGCAGCAAAGCAGTGCCGCGATCTGCTTGCATTCCTGCAAGCGTATCAGACTGCAAAAAAAAGGCTCAGCAGCAAGATGGAGCAATTCAACCGCACACTCGCCGGAGAGGCGCCGGAAGCACCGGATGCCCAGCGGATCATGTCGGAATTTGTCCGCATGAATCAGGCAGGGAAATATATCCGCGGCGCACTGGTCAATATCGGTTATTCCCTGTTCAGCGACCGGTCTGCGGAATACAGTGACGATCTGGCACTGGCCTTTGAACTGTTCCAGACTGCGGTGCTGATTCACGATGACATTATCGACCATGCAAGGCTCCGGCGCGGACAGATCACGATTCATGAAAACTATCTTGTGCAATGGAAAAAGGACGGTCTTGCTTACGATGAAACGTGTCCGGATACAGCGCACTCGCTGGCAATCTGTGCCGGCGATATGGGTATGTATCTTGCAAATCTGCGTATTGCGGAGGCTTATGCCGATTCGCCGCAGCTCGGCCGGATCAGCTCCTATTTTTTCCGCACAGCACTGAAAACACTGTACGGCGAGGTCATCGACGTTGCACTGCCGTTTTATGAGATGCACCGCTTCCGCGGAGAGCATGATATTACGGCGGATATTCTGAACATTTACCGGCTGAAAACCGCCTGGTATACGCTGATCGGGCCGCTGTGTCTGGGCGCGCTTCTTGCGGGATGCAGTGAGGCGCAGATGCATCAGACAGAGGAATTTGCGGAGGCGCTCGGCATCGCTTTCCAGATCAAGGATGACATTATCGGCATCTACGGCAATACCGAAACCGGCAAGGATGTCGGCTCGGATATTTCGGAATACAAGCAGACACTGCTGTATGCTTACACCAAAACAACAGGCTCCCATTTTGATGCGCTGATGCAGTATTACGGAAAAAAAGACCTTTCGGAAACCGATCTGGAGGCTGTACGCGATATTTTCCGGCAGTCCGGCGCACTCAGCTATGCAGAGCAGACAATGAACGGCTATTTTGACAAGGCGCGCACACTGCTGCTGAAGCTGGATTTCCTCAGTGAGGAGAAAAAATCGGAGCTGCTCGGCCTTGTGCTGTTCATGAAGCTGCGAAATAAATAACCGGAGCGGCAAAACCGTTCTTCCCTGCATATTATAATCATACAGATACAATTGCGCATCAGCAGAAACGGAGAATCAAGCCATGATCTATGACAATATTCTGGCGGCGCTCGGCCATACGCCGATCATCCGCCTCAACAAGATGAATAAACCCGGCAATGCCGAAATCCTCGTCAAATTCGAGGGCCTGAATGTCGGCGGCTCGATCAAGACCCGCACGGCCTACAATATGATCCTCAATGCAGAAAAAGCCGGAAAAATCAAGCCGGATACGATCATTGTGGAGCCGACAAGCGGCAATCAGGGCATCGGGCTTGCGCTGGTCGGCGCTGTCCGCGGCTATCAGACCGTTATCATTATGCCGGATTCGGTCAGTGAGGAGCGCCGCAAGCTCGTGCGGCATTACGGCGCCGAGGTCATCCTGATCCACGATGACGGCGACATCGGAAAATGTATCCAGCAGTGCCTTGATACCGCGCTTGATATGGCGCGGAAGGATCCGCGTGTGTTTGTTCCGCAGCAGTTTGAAAATCCCGATAATACCCGCGCACACAAATATGCGACCGCACTGGAGATTCTGGAGCAGGTCGGCGGCCGGATCGACGGCTTCTGCTCCGGCATCGGTACAGGCGGAACGATCACCGGCATCGGTGAAACGCTGAAATCCCAGAATCCCGAAATGGAAATCTGGGCGGTTGAGCCGGAGCACGCAGCTATTCTCGCCGGCGGAACGGTCGGCACACATCTGCAAATGGGCATCGGTGACGGCATTATCCCGACAATTCTCAACCGCAGCATCTACGATCACATCCATATCGTAACAGATGACGACGCCATCAGAACAGCACAGCAGCTCGCCTCTATGGAGGGCATCATGTGCGGCATTTCGAGCGGAACGAACGTTGCGGCAGCACTGAAACTCGCTGAAAAGCTCGGTGAGGGCAAAACGGTTGTCACGATCCTGCCGGATACCGCAGAGCGTTATTTCTCGACGCCGCTCTTTGCGGAATGAACGAAAGAGACAGCGCTTTGATTCTGCGCCCGCATCATTTACTCTGCATTCAGAAATTCACCGGTCACGGATATGATGCTGCATTTACGGCACATATGACGGCACTTTGTGAGATGCTGCGCAGTGCGCCGGATACACAGGTGAGACTTGTTTCCGGTGCGGATACCCTTTGCGCAGCCTGTCCGAATTGCCGCGGCGGGATCTGTGATGCACAGGAAAAGGTCGCGGCACTGGATGCTGCCTTACTGGCAAAGGGCGGACTGCCGGATTCACCGCAGGCATGGCATCTTTTTGCGGAAGCTGCCGGCAGAAATATCCTTGCGACAGACCTGTTTGACAAAATCTGTGCAGACTGTCAATGGTACGGACTATGCAAAGCCACAGGAGGAATCATAAATGGAACAAAAAAAGCAACCGATCCGCACACTTGATCTGGTATATATCGCAGTCGGTGCGGCACTGATCGGCATTTGCTCATGGATCAGCATTCCGATGACTGTACCCTTTACGCTGCAAACCTTTGCCATCTTCTTTATTCTGGTATTGCTCGGCGGCAGGCGCGGCACAGCCTCAGTCATGGTCTGGCTGCTGCTCGGCGCGGCAGGCGTGCCGGTTTTCGCGGAATTTACATCCGGTGCGGGCGTTCTGCTCGGAAATACCGGCGGCTATATGATCGGTTTCATTTTTATCGGGCTGATCTATATGACGGCGGAGCATTTCTTCGGCAGCAGACTGCCGGTGCAGATTACTGCGCTGCTGCTGGGACTTGCCGTTTGCTATGCATTCGGTACAGCGTGGTTCACGGTCGTTTACACGCGGGCAAAGGGTGCGGTCAGCATCGGCGCGGTGCTTTCATGGTGTGTGCTGCCGTTTATCCTGCCGGACATCGGCAAGCTGGTTCTTGCACTGGCACTTGCAAAACGGGTTGCACCGGCACTGCAGTCGGTCAAAAAGGCACAGATTTAAGGAAAAGCGCCGGTATTCTTATACCGGCGCTTCAGTTTACGCAGCAACCGATTGCGCAGAGCGCGTCCCCATTTTTATCTTTCGCTTCTCTGCGGCAGCGAGAAAAGAAGAAAACAGCCTTTATCGACAGGCTGGGCGGAGACAGATTATACTGTCTCCGCTCTGTTTTTATCCGATCATCATAAACTTCTGCTGCTTTGCATAGAATGCCACAGAGCCTTCCCCCGCAGCAATGCCGGCATCGCCGGCTGAAAGGAGCGTATTATCATGAATCGACAGGAATTTGAGGATACCGCCAAGCGCTACCGCGAGGAGCTGTTCCGGATGTACGCCAGCCAGAATATCACGCCGCAGCCCAAGCCGCAGCCCGCCGCTGTTCCGGCACAGAATTTACAGCCGGTTCCGGAGCCGCCGGAACCGGAAATCAGGCCGGCGCCCGTTCCGCAGCCGGCAGCTGAATCTGACAATCTGCCGGAAATCGGAGAGCCGGCAATGCCGAAGCGGGAATATACCGGTATCATCCGTGTTCATGTTTCAACCGGCCGCGGCGCACGGCCGGTCGCCGGTGCAACCGTCATCATCACGCATATTACAACCGGCGAGCCGGAGCTGATCTCCCTGCAAACAACCGATGAGAGCGGTAATATCTCCGCAGTGACCGTTCCCGCGCCGCCGCCTTCGGAAGATCAGCGGCATCCGCAGTCATTCCTCTATGACATCACCGCACAGGCTGCCGGCTATTACCGCGAACACAGTACCGATGTTCCCGTGTTCCCGAATGTGACCTCGATTCAGGATTTTGACATGATCCCGCTGCCCGCCGGCAGTGAAGAACCGGTCTCCGCCGGCGACATCACCTTCTTTAACGAAATGCAGCAATACTGAGAGGAGCGTTGAAATGCTGGAAGGCGAGGTCTTTATCCCCGAAACGATCACGGTGCATCTCGGCCTGCCGGATTCCGATGCAGCAAACGTGACGATTCCCTACATCAGTTATCTGAAAAATGTCGCGTGCAGCGAAATCTATCCGACATGGCCGGAAAATTCGCTCCGTGCCAATATTTATGTCATCAATACCTATGCGCTCAACCGCATTTATACCGAATGGTACCGCTCCCGCGGCTATCCGTTTGATATTACCAATACCACACAGTACGATCAGGCATTTGTCTACGGCCGTGAGCTGTTTGAAAATATAGCACAGCTCTGCGAGGAACTGGTGCGCTCCTATATCCGCAGACAAGGCAGCTTTGAACCGCTTTTTTCCGCATTTTGTGACGGCTCACGCACGACCTGTGCCGGCCTTTCGCAGTGGGGAACCGTTGCACTGGCCAATCAGGGAATGATCCCCTATGAAATCTTGCAGTATTATTACGGGAATGATATTGACATCGTGCGCGCGCAGGAGATCCGTGCGCGAACACCGAGCTATCCCGGTATGCCGCTGACCGAGGGAATGGTCAGCAACGATGTGCAGACCGTGCAGATTCAGCTCAACCGGATTGCGCAGAATTTCCCCGCAATCCCGAAAATTCCGGAGGCAGACGGCATTTTCGATGCAAGAACAGCCGAATCCGTGCGCGTATTTCAGTCGGTATTCAATCTCACACAGACCGGCATTGTCAATGAACCGACATGGTACCGGCTGTCGTATATTTACGTCAGCGTGAAACGGCTTGCCGAGCTGCAATCCGAAGGACTGGACTATGCCGAATTACAGCGGAATTACCCGAATGTGCTTCGTGAGGGCGATTACGGCGATGCCGTCCGCGCATTTCAGTATTATCTCGCGGTCATCGGCGCATATTATGTCAGTGTGCTGCCGCTGCAAATTACCGGCGATTTCAATGCAGAAACCGCGGCATCCGTCCGCTCCTTCCAGCAGACCTACGGCCTGCCGCAGACCGGTATCGTCGATCGCCGCACATGGAATGATGTTTACCGCGCCTACGCCGGCATACTAACCTCGGAGCCGGCACAGGAATGTGTGCGCCTTTATCCGAATGAAGTGCTGCGTGAGGGTGTTCGCGGCGAAAATGTCCGCCTCCTCCAGCAGTATCTCACCTATATCGCGCAGTTTGACGACAATATCCAGCCGGTTTCCGATACCGGATATTTCGGCCCTCTGACGCGCTCCGCCGTGCAGGCCTTTCAGCGGGAATACGGCCTGACCGTGAACGGGCAGGTCGGCGTTGTGACATGGGATGCGATTACCGGTGTCTATTCCGAAATGCGCTGCGGCTCCGGCAAACGCCCCTATCAGGCGCCCGGTTACATTATCCGATAAATATTTGATGCATTTGGAGGAATGCTATGTTATATACCGAAGCTCAGAAGCAGGAGCATATCGAGGAGATTCTCGGCCTGCTGTATCAGATCGCACTGCGCGACAGCCGGATCCCGATTGTGCTGCCCGGCAAAGAATATACCGATGAAGCCGCCCTCGCTGTCCGTGCGTATCAGCAGGCCTATGATCTGCCCGTCACCGGCGAGATCGACGATGCAACATGGAATTCCATCGTCGAAACGTATCACCGGCTGATAGATGAAGCAGCGCCGCTTGTGCTGTTTCCCTCCGGCGCATTTCTCCTGCAGGAGCGCGACAGCGGCGATCTCGTTCAATTGGTGCAGGCGCTGCTCAATCTCGCCGCCTCTCATTATCAGAACCTCATGCCCGTTGACGTTACCGGCGAATATGATGCGGAAACTGCCGCTGCCGTCCGGAATTTGCAGCGCATCTCCGCCCTGCCCGAAACCGGATCCCTCGACCGCCCGACATGGAACCGCCTCGCTGCACTTGTCACAAGCCTCCCCCTCGGTATCTGACCCGCCCGCACTGAGGGGAGAGAGTGCCTCCGGCGGATTGATAATGGGGGCGGAGCCTCATTATAAATGCATCGCAGATACCTCTGTCCCCCGGTGCAGACGGGTTACATATTGAGAAGGAGGGCTTATGATGGATGCAACGGTGCGGCGGATTGTGACAGCGGGGGCGATTCTGCTCGGAATTGCGGCGGTACTGCTGCATATTGAGGCTATTCCGTTGCTGCTTGGGAAGCTGCTGCACGTTTTCCGGCCGCTGCTGCTGGGGATTCTGTTTGCGTCGATGCTGTCACCGGCCTATGAGCGGCTGTGCGCAGATTTCGGCCGTGCGGCAGACCGGAGAAAAATACAAAAAAGGGGCTGGATCCGGCCGATTTCACTGTTCGGCGCGATGCTGCCGCCTGTGCTTGTACTGGTCAGCATCATTTGTATACTCATCCCGCAGATCATGAACTCTGTCCGGCTGATCTCTGACAATCTATCGCTTTACAGCGACAATCTGCGGACATGGTTCAGCCGCTATTCCGAAACGCGGCTGGCACAGCTCATTTCGCCGGAACAGCTTGAAGCGTGGCTCGCTGCTTTCCAGAATGACGCGCCTGCGCTGCTTCGCAAGACCTATGACCGCACAGCTGCATTGCTTGAGGCCTTGCTGGACATCGGCATCGGGGCGGTGTTTTCGCTGTATCTGCTTGCAGACAAGCCCCGTCTGTTCCGTCAGATGATGCAGCTCTGCGGCAGTTTCCCTTCCAGAGCACGCCTGCTGCGCATCTGGGAACGCGGCCGTCTCATCTGCAATACCTTTGCGCGGTTTCTCAGCTCGCAGTGCAAAGAATCGCTGATCCTCGGTGTCATGTGCTGGCTTGGGATGCAGATGTTTCATTTCCCGTATCCGGTACTGATCAGTGCGGTCATCGGCATCACAAATATTGTACCGTATATCGGCCCGCTTGCCGGAACGGTTCCCTGCGCGCTGCTTCTGCTGATGGTGCAGCCGCGTGCGGTTATCTGGTTTCTGCTGTTTATTTTGCTGCTTCAGCAAATCGAAAGCAACCTGATTTATCCGCGTGTTGTCGGACATTCGATCGGACTGCCTCCTGCATGGGTGCTCGCTGCAATTGTAACCGGCGGCGGACTATTCGGCATGGCCGGGCTGCTCCTCGGTGTACCGCTTGCGGCGGTGCTGTATACAATTTTGTTTCCGGATGAGGAATCGCTGAACGCCTGACGAATCTTTTTCTGCTGCCCCATTGCGTTTTTCTGCATTTTGTGATATAGCCGGCAGTGCCGGCCTCCGTTTTTGCTCCCATAATTGTTCCATTTTTATCTTTTTCATCTTCTCCCATTGCGTTTTTCTGCATTTTGTGATATAATATATAGGAAGCCCGCTCAGGGAATCAGAAACAAAAAACAGAAAGGAAACATGAAAATGGCTACCCAGAAACAGAAAAAAAAGCAAAAAAACAATATTGTGCTGCCGGCAGCGATTCTGACGACCTTCGGTCTTGCGGCAATCCTGACCGTTCTCGTTGCGGATCACACGCCGCGCAGCAATATTTCTGAAAATTCAGCGGATGTGATTGAGGAGCTTCCCGAAATTACCACGGAGGTGACTGTTACGACAGCTGAAACATCTGAAACCACAGCAGAAGTGACAACGGAGCCGGCACCCCTGCCGCCCGGATCGGTCACCGGTCTGACGCTCTCTTTCTATGAGACTGCGCTCAAGGTCGGCGATACACCTGTCATGCCGCTTGTAACTATGACACCGGAAGATGCTGTGGATAAATCCGAGAAATGGGAAACAACCGATCCTGCGGTTGCAACGGTCGATGGCATCGGCTGGATTACAGCAGTCGGCGCAGGAAGCTGCATTGTCCGCGTCACATCGGTCAATAATCCTGCCGTATTTGCGGAGGTCAAGGTTTCTGTTGCAGATCCGAACGGTTCAGCACAGGCCAAGCGCAAGCCGGCTGAGACCAAACCGGCTGACACTGCACCTGCGGAAACCACTGCAAATGCAGCAGCCGCCGGAACCGTTGCGGGCATGGAGGTTAAGGACGGCATCACCTATATTCAGGGCGTCATGATCGTCAACAAGACCTATTCCCTTCCGGCGTCCTACAATCCGCAGGGACTGCTGCCGGAGGCACAGGCGGCCTTTGCAGAGATGCAGGCCGGCGCAAAAGCGGACGGCTACACACTGACATCGGCATCGGATTTCCGGTCCTACGAGACACAGGAAACGCTCTATAACAATTATGTTGCGCGGGACGGCAAGGAGAAAGCCGATACGTTCTCTGCACGCGCAGGCCATTCCGAGCACCAGACCGGTCTGACGATCGACGTGAACTATGCGGGAGATGAATTCAACAGCACACCGGAGGCAAAATGGCTTGCTGACAACTGCTGGAAATACGGTTTCATCATTCGTTACCCGCAGGGAAAGGAAGCAGCGACCGGCTTCAAATACGAGTCATGGCACATTCGGTATGTCGGCAAGGAGCTTGCGCAGAAGATTACGGAAAGCGGTCTTTGCCTGGAGGAATACTTCGGCATCGACTCAAAATATGCAGAATAACACAAAAAGCAGGGGAAAGGATGAACCTTTCCCCTGCTCTGTTTTTATCCGTAAAGCGCCGAGCCGAAGAATACACGGTCAAAGAAATCGCGTGTTTTTTCCTCTCCGAGTGCCTTTTTGAAAACATCCGTTGAAACGCCGCCCTTTTCGATCAGGCCGTCACTGTAAGCCTTGGTCGCAGCAAGCTGCGCTGCGGCCTGCTCCGGTAAGCTCGGCTCCAGTGCCGCTGCCGCATCCAGATAGGTGCGGAGTGCATCATAAAACATCTCCTGATTCAGCGGATCCTCCGCCTTTTTGAGCTGCTTGTGCATGACCACACTGAGCAGACTGTCATACCAGTTTTCCGAAACGTCCAGATCGGAAACCTGTTCATAGCGCGCTGTCATTTCACGGAGCTGACCGAGTACCTGCTGATATTCCGCAGTCTGCGTATCACCGACCAGATCGTAGTATTCCACATAGGATTTCCGGTTGCCGAGAATATACATATAATCCAGTGTGCAAAGCGGCACATCGCGCTCATACGGCGTAATCATGAACGAAACCATCTGCATAAAGCCCATATTTGCGCGCATGACCGACAGATTTCCCAGCCCCTCGATCTCATACTGATCCGTGTGGAACTTCATCAGTCCGTAGAAGCGAAGATCCGCGTATTCGCCTGCGTCCAGCTCCCTGACGGTGAAATGCTCCTCAGCGATTTGCAGTCCGTTGGCAATTGTATCGTACATCACGCGGTTGTTCTGCATTGCGTGATAGGTCAGAAAGCCCGCGAACAGCGCGATCAGCAGCAGAAATACCAGAAGAACCTTCGGCCACTTTTTCTTCTTTTCCGCACTCATTCCTTGTTAATCCTTCTTTCAGACATAATCCACAACATTGACCCAGCGGGAAAGCAGTGCGAAATCATCCTCGCTGTTTTCCTTCACGGACTGCGATGCCGCAACAATCGGCATCCAGTTCTGCACATACTGGATCGCAGTATCGCTCATTTTGCAGAAGAGCTTGAGATACTGCTTGGCCTGCTCCTCCTGCCCGTTCAGCACCATCCAGAGATAGGTTCTTGCCACATCCGCAGATGCATTGCCCTGTGTGACGTGCGCCCAGTCGATAATAAACGGTGTACCGTCCGGCGTGATGATGATATTGGTCGGGTTGAAATCGCCGTGGCAGACCTTCTTGTGCTTCGGCATACCCTCTAAGCGCGTATGCAGCTCAAAGCGGATCGTCGCCTCGAATTTGCTGTCGCTGATCTTGCGGTGCATTTTGTCCTTGAGCTTGGTCAGCAGCGGTGCGCGCTTGGTGTGGATCTCCATTTGCAGCGCGACAAACTGTTTGAGATATTCGTCTTTTTTGTCCGGATTTTCGTCCATGAGCTCCTGCAAGGTCTTGCCCTCGATATAATCCGAGCGGATCGCCCATTCACCTGCTGCGGTCTTGAAAACCTCATGGATCTTCGGAATATGAAGATCGGTTTCCTCCACACGCGCCTGATTCAGCGCCTCATTCAGCACGGATGCCTTGGAATAATCCGGACTGAACAGCTTGACAACTGTATCGCCTTCGCGGTAAATGACTTTTTTCGGACGGGTCGCAATGACCTGATCTTTCTGATACAGCATTTGAATTTGCCCCCTTTATTCAGACCTGTTCGCTGTTGTTTCCGTAGTATGCATTCAGATACATCTGCCTGATCTCGCTGATGAGCGGATAGCGCGGGTTCGCACCGGTGCACTGGTCATCGAACGCCTGCTCGCACATTGCATCGAGGCGGTCGAGGAAGTCTTTTTCGTCGATGCCCCATTCCTTGATGCTGTCCGGAATGCCGATCGTCTTTTTGAGATCATTGAGCGCCTTGATCAGATTCTCGACCTTTTCGCGGTCGTTCCTGCCCTTAATGCCGACGGCCGCCGCCATTTCTGCATAGCGTGCCAGTGTGTGCGGATAGCCGTACTGCGGGAAGGTGCCCATTTTCGGCGGCACCTCTGCGGAATTGAAGCGGATGACCTGTTCCAGCATCAGCGCATTGGCTACGCCGTGCGGAATGTGGTGGAATGCACCGAGCTTGTGCGCCATTGAGTGGCAGACACCGAGGAACGCATTTGCAAAGGCCATGCCTGCGAGTGTTGCTGCATTCGCCATATTGCCCCATGCTTCTTCGTCCTTTGCGCCGTTTTTATAGGTGCGCGGCAGATTTTCAAATACGAGCTTCAAAGAGCGGATCGCAAGGCCGTCGGTGTAGTCGGTTGCCAGCATCGAAGCATAGGCTTCGAGCGCGTGTGTTGCAACGTCAATGCCGGATGCCGAGGTCAGACCCTTCGGCGCGGTTTTCATCATATCCGGATCGACAATTGCCATTTTCGGCATCAGCTCATAGTCTGCCAGCGGATACTTCACACCGCTGTCCTGATCGGTAATGACAGCGAACGGCGTGACCTCGGAGCCGGTGCCGGCAGAGGTCGGAACCGCGATGAAATATGCTTTGTCACCCATATGCGGGAAGGTGTAAATACGCTTGCGAATATCGACAAAACGCATTGCCATATCCATGAAATCTGCCTCCGGATGCTCATAGAGCACCCACATGATCTTGCCGGCATCCATTGCCGAGCCGCCGCCGAGTGCAATAATCACATCTGGCTGGAATGCTGTCATGGCCGCAGCACCCTTCTGTGCAGAGTCAAGCGTCGGATCCGGCTCAACCTCAAAGAAGGTGCTGTAGGTGATGCCGAGCTTTTCCAGCTTGTCGGTGATGCATTTGGTATAGCCGTTCTTGAAAAGGAAGCTGTCGGTCACGAGAAATGCGCGCTTTTTGCCCATCATTTTCAGCTCATCGAGTGCAACGGGCAGACAGCCCTGCTTGATATAGACCTTTTCCGGCGCACGGAACCACAGCATATTCTCTCTCCTCTCCGCAACGGTTTTGATATTGAGCAGATGCTTGACGCCGACATTTTCACTGACGGAATTGCCGCCCCACGAGCCGCATCCCAGCGTCAGCGACGGACGCAGATCAAAGTTATAGAGATCGCCGATGCCGCCGTGCGAGGACGGGGTATTGACGAGAATGCGGCAGGTTTTCATGCGTGCGGCCATTTCGTCGATCTTGGCACGCTCAGTCACAGCATTGAGATAGACAGAGGAGGTGTGGCCGAAGCCGCCGTCCGCAATCAGACGCTCCGCCTTCTGCATTGCTTCTTCAAAATTCTTTGCGCGGTACATTGCAAGCACCGGCGAGAGCTTTTCGTGTGCAAATTCCTCGTCAATGCTGACATCCTCGACCTCACCGATCAGGATCTTCGTTGTTTCCGGCACTTCGACGCCGGCGAGCGCTGCGATGGTATGCGCCTTCTGACCGACGATCTTTGCATTCAGCGAGCCGTTGATGATAATGGTACGGCGCACCTTGTCAAGCTCCTCACCCTGCAGGAAATAGCAGCCGCGGGCAGTGAATTCCTTTTTCACCTTATCATAGATCTTATCCAGCACGATCGTGGACTGCTCCGAGGCACAGATCATGCCGTTGTCAAAGGTTTTGGAGTGGATAATGGAGTTGACGGCGAGCGTAATGTCAGCAGAGTCGTCGATAATCGCAGGAGTATTGCCCGCACCGACACCGACTGCCGGTTTGCCGCTTGAATAGGCGGCATTGACCATGCCGGGGCCGCCGGTTGCGAGAATGATGTCAGAATAACGCATGACCGTATTGGTCATATCGAGCGAAGGCTTGTCGATCCAGCCGATGATGCCTTCCGGTGCGCCGGCTTTATATGCGGCCTCTGCAACAATCCTTGCCGCCGCAATGGTCGATTCCTTTGCGCGGGGATGCGGCGAAATGATGATGCCGTTGCGCGTTTTCAGGGTAATCAGCGTTTTGAAGATTGCAGTCGAGGTCGGGTTTGTGGTCGGAATGACCGCCGCAATGACACCGATCGGCTCGGCTATGCGCATCGTGCCCATTGCGGGATTGCGCTCGATCACGCCGCAGGTTTTGGTATCACGGTAGGCGTTGTAGATATACTCGGAGGCAAAGTGATTTTTGATGACCTTATCCTCCACCACGCCCATGCCGGTTTCCTCAACTGCCATTTTTGCCAGTGGGATTCTTGCCTGATTCGCGGCAATCGCCGCCGCACGGAAAATCTCGTCAACCTTTTCCTACGGGAATTTCGCAAACTCTGCCTGCGCCTTCCGGACGCTGTTAATCAGCCCGCGCAGCGCCTCAACATTGTCAATGACCGGATATTCTTTCATGATAAACCTCCGATTTCTGATTTGCCGGGGTAACATCAGGCGGCAGAACGTCCTCCGCGCTCCGAAAACCGGAATCGGAGACACTCTGCCGCCTTTTTTCCATATTTATTTACCAGCCTGCCGCTGTTCAGCCGATCACAGAAAGCAGAACGCCCGCTGCAACTGCCGAACCGATAACGCCGGCCACATTCGGGCCCATTGCGTGCATCAGCAGGAAGTTGGTCGGATCGGTCTCCGCACCGACCTTCTGGGAAATTCGCGCTGCCATCGGAACTGCGGAAACACCCGCGGAGCCGATCAGCGGATTGACCTTGCCGCCCGTGACCTTATACATGATCTTGCCGAAGATCAGGCCGCAGGCCGTGCCGAGCGAGAATGCAATGACACCCAGCAGCATGACGCCGCCGAACTTGATGTTGATGATCTGATCCGCCTTCGTGGTCGCGCCGACGGAAATGCCGAGGAAGATCGTAATGATGTTCATCAGCGCATTCTGCGCGGTGTCAATCAGACGCGCAGCCACACCGGATTCCTTGAGCAGGTTGCCGAACATCAGCATACCGACAAGCGGTGCTGCGGAGGGAACCAGCAGCGAAACAATGATCGTAACCGCGATCGGGAAAATGATGCGCTCGGTCTTGGAAACGGTACGGAGCTGTTCCATCTTGACGGAACGCTCTTTTTTCGAGGTCAGCGCCTTCATGATCGGCGGCTGAATGATCGGCACCAGTGCCATATAAGTATATGCAGCCAGCGCGATATTACCCGTTGTAATTGCGCCGCCGCCTGTCAGCAGACGGGTCGAAACATAAATTGCGGTCGGGCCGTCCGCGCCGCCGATAATCGCAATGGAGCCGGCCTCCGCCGCGGTAAAGCCCAGCAGACCTGCCACAACGAATGTAAAGAAGATGCCGCCCTGCGCCGCAGCACCCAGCAGGAAGCTCTTGGGATTTGCGATCAGCGGGGAGAAATCGGTCATACAGCCGATGCCGAGGAAGATCAGCGGCGGATATATTTGCAGCTTGACGCCGAGATATAGTATATCCAGTAATCCGCCCTCTTTCAGCACCTCTCCGTAATTCACATGGCCGTCAACCAGCACCCAGAGATCGGGGTGATAGAGTCCAGCCATCGGCAGATTCGTCAGCAGCATACCGAAAGAGATCGGCAGCAGCAGCAGCGGCTCAAAGCCTTTGGCTATCGCAAGATACATAAATACAAATGACACCAGAATCATGATCAGATTCTTCCAGCCGCCTTCCGCAAACAGCGCGTGCATTCCGCTGTCCGACCAGAGGCCGCCGAGGGTGTTGGTAAAGAAATCCAGTACACCGCTCATGATTTCAATCCTCCAAGCTGTTTTTTCTTAAAACGGGCGAGTGGCGTCGAGAACGCCGGCCTGTGCCCAGATATTCCGTCCGGAGCCGCCGCGGGTGACCTGCTTCACGGAGCGGAGCTGATACTGCTTTCCGTCCGCAGCGCCCATTGCGGCGATTGCCGCCATAATAACCGCGATGACCTCCTCGTCCTCGCCGGATGCAGCCGGTTTTGCCGGTACTGCGGCTTTCGCCGGCGCAGTTGATTTGGCAGCGGGCTGCGGTGCCGTCTTTTTCGGAGCTGCGGGCTTGTTTCCGCCTTTTTTGAAGAAAACGCCGGAGCAGCTCAGATAGACAACAAGAATAATCAGCGCAAAGAAAACAACCGAAAGTCCGATCAGTGTCATGGATAATATCTCGGTACCGTTGAGCTTCTCCGTGCCGTGCAGAACCTTATCCGCCAGAATGACGGGTGTGCTATACATGAAGATTCCCTCCTTGATTGTTACATACATATTCATTATACTCTATTTCCGGAAAAAAGGCAAGTGCTTTTTGCAATAAATTCCGGACACAGAAACCGTGATTTTTCGTTCATGACGGGGAGAAAAAATAATCCGGTCCTCCCGCAGCGGGGATGACCGGATCATTTCATGTTATGCTTTCAGGGCACGCGGCACGGTTCTGACGTCCAGAACGGTCAGCAGACCGTCGCCGTCCGCATCGGCGTCTGCGTAGTTGAGGTCAGGGTGCTCGGTATCCGGCAGCTCCGCCAGTACGCGTGCGATCAGAACCGCATCCGAAACGGTGACATTGCCGTCGCCGTCGAGGTCGCCCGCGGCAGATGCCGCTGCACCCGCGGATTCCAGGGTCAGCGTCAGCGCACCGTCCGGTGTCATCGAACCCTCCGACATTGTACCTTCTTTCTTGCTGTCTTTGAAGATGATCTCACCTTCACCGGCTGTGATCTTCCAGGTCAGCTTCGAGCCCTTCTCGTACCAGAACTTTCCGTTGACCGTCTTGAATGCACCGGTATCGTTCGTCACGGAAATCTTCATGCCGCCGGCTGTCTCATAGCAGCATTCGTTTTCTCCGACAGCTGCATATTTCAGCGGTACAAGCTGGGTTGACCGCACCTCTACGGTCAGCGGTTCATAGACGGTTGTTTTATCGTAGGTTCTGGTGTATTCGTCTTCCTGCTTGTAGTTGCGCTCGTAGAGTTCCATATTCCGTCCGTTGTCCAGCAGATAGAAGTTAATTAGCTCATGGCTCACGATCTGATAACCGTTTTCTGTCAGCCGCAGCACGACATCACAAGGGCCGCCGAGGAAGTAGCGGCAGGGGCCGTATTCTGTTTGTTCGGTGAAATAATCAAAATATTCAACCATGCCTTCTTCGACAGTCCAGCCGGCCATGCCGCCCTCGCCCATTGAACTGACTCCGCGCACATAGATCATGTCGCCGTCCTGCCAGTAATTCAGCATCTTGCCGAACATATCCCAGCCGCCGGCGCCGCCGGCAAACTTAATCATCTGAACAGTACCTGCATCCTTGTCATACTGATAACTCATACCCGGTGTCTCGCCGGAGCCGTCCTCCAGGAAGAAATCCTTGAGATCGGTGTGATTTGCAAAGATTTCATCGGCATATGCAATGAAATCCGCATAGGGGATCGTGTATGCCACGCCGATCCGTTTTTCGTTGATATATTCTGTCTTCCAGAGGTTTTCAATGCTGGCTTTCGTATAGAAATGCCTTGCGACCATATCTGCGACAAATCCGTCATCGGCCGGCTCATCTGCGCTGAAGCAGTTGCTGAATTGATACATTTCGCCAAACAGACTGCTGAGCTCATCAAGCTTGGCTGTTTCTGCATCCCGCGTATATGTCAGTGTCAGCGTCAGAGGGCCTTCGGAGCTGATTCTGTCACCAGTTACCTCACCGGAGCTTTTGGCGGTTTCATAGGAGAGCGTGAATTCTTCGGTTGCTTCCGGATTCTTCTTAATCAGCAAATCGCCGGCTTCGGGCTTCCAGATCCTGTCATTGACCATCCGCAGAGACAGCCCATCACCGCTGAGCGTGACCAGTGTTCCGTAGCTGCCGGAAAGATTGAATTTTCCGTTTCCTACATACTGATCGTTTTCGTTCGGCTCCTGATCTTCGCCGATAAAGGGTACGCCGAGCGTATCTTTACCCATCAGCGGATTCGGGGTTTTCGTCAGGACAGTAACCGGAACATAGGTCGTGGTCATATAAATGCTGCCGTCCTCATTAAAATCACGCACATACAGTTTGTCTCCGACGACATAACGGTCGGACGGCCAGAAATAATCGGGATCGGCGGTTTCATCCGACGCATTGCAGCGCAAAGGCTGGAGGTTGCCATCCCAATCCTGCTGCAAAATCATTTCATAAGGACGTAAAATCTGATAATAGGTCTGCGATTCCGCATCGTAATTGCAGTAATCGATGTTTTCGGTCATCGTTTCATCCGGTGTGCCCTCTGTTTCAAGGCAGGATGTCAGGCTGACGTATAATCCGGAGCCGTCCCAGCTTTCTTTATAATACGCCGCCCAGAGCACATAACGCAGCGGCTGATCGGGATTTGCGGCGATATGGCGGTTTGCCTCATCGTGGAACAGCGCATATACCTTCTCCGCAACAGGTGCCGGCAGTCCGGTCGCCTCGTCGATCTGATTCGCTGCGGGCGGTTTCTCGCTTTCTCCGGCGAATGCGGTCAGCGGTGAGAGCGTGCAGAGCATCGCGCCGCTGAGCAGAATGCTCAAATACTTTTTGAATCTCATAAAAGGCCTCCTTTTAATACACGGAAAGAGCCCGTCATCAAGGCTCTTTCCGAAATGCTTATTCTTCTTCGTCATCCTTTTTGACGCTTGCAACAACCTCATCGAGCAGGTTTGCCGGCAGCGGCTCATAGCGCAGGAATTCAAACGTGAATTCGCCCATGCCCTTTGCAACCTGACGCAGATACATTGTGAAGTCATGCATCTCGCGCACCGGAACCTCCGCCTGAATGACGGTAATGCCGTCACCGGCCGGCTCCATGCCGAGCACACGGCCGCGGCGCTTGTTCAGATCGCCCATGATGTCGCCGGTCTTCGCATCCGGAATGGATACGCTCAGCGCACCGATCGGCTCCAGCATGATCGGATTCGCCTGCTTCATGCCTTCCTTGAAAGCGAGCTGTGCAGCGGTCTTGAAGGCCATTTCAGAGGAATCGACAGGATGATAGGAACCGTCGATCAGTGTTGCCTTGATGCCGACAACAGGGCAGCCTGCCAGAACGCCCTTCTTGACGCTCTCCTGCAAGCTTTTTTCGATTGCAGGGAAAAAGTTTTTCGGAACGGAACCGCCGAAGATCTTTTCCTCAAAGACGAGGGTATCGCTGTCGGTCGGCTCAAATTCGATCCACACATCACCGAACTGGCCGTGGCCGCCGGACTGCTTCTTATGGCGTCCCTGCACCTTGTCGGTCTTCTTGCGGATGGTCTCACGGTAAGCGATCTTCGGTTCTTCAAGAACAATATCCACGCCGAATTTGCTCTTCATCTTTGCCTTGACGACATCCAGATGCTGGTCACCGAGACCTGCAAGGATCTGCTCCTTTGTTGTGGTATCAAGTCCGAAGCTGAGTGCCTGATCCTCCTCAAGCAGTCTCTGGAGACCGCCGGAAATCTTTGCCTCATCGCCCTGCTTGCTGGCCTTGACCGCCATACGGTATGTCGGGTGCGGATATTCAACCTTTTCATAGGCAATCACGCGATCCGGATCACAAAGCGTGTCGCCGGTATTTGCGGAAATCTTGGTTGCGATAACAATATCACCGGCAACCGCAGAGGCAACCTCTGTCTGCTTTTTGCCCAGCATGGTATAGAGCTTGCCGACGCGCTCGGAGCTGCCGGTTGTCGCATTGACTAGATCCTTATCCGGCGTCAGCGTACCGGTGATGACCTTGATGAAGCTCATCTTGCCGACGAACGGGTCAGCGACCGTGCGGAATACGAATGCGGAAAGCGGTGCGGAAGCATCGACCTTGACCTCGATCTCCTTGCCGTCCTTACCGGTTGCCTTGCGTGCGCCTGCCGCAGAGGGATCCGGCATATACTTGAGGAACTCAAGCAGCAGATCGCAGCCGGCAGGATTGGTGCAGGAAACAGTGAACACCGGCATTGCACGGCCGGTACGCATTGCCTCGTGAATACCGTGGCTGATCTCCTCCTGCGTGAAAGCCTCGCCCTCGAAGAATTTTTCCATCAGCTCATCGCTGGTCTCTGCAACGGCCTCACTGAGTCCGTCCATGAGGGAATCCGCGGTAACGCCTTCTTTATCATTGAGCACGATGCCGGAAGCATCTGCTGCAACGGAAACGCCCTTTTTATCATAGGTATAGGACTTCATTCTGCCGAGGTGAACAAGAGATTTGAACTGATTGTTTGCGATCTCCGGAACAATAACCGGGCAGACGGAAGCGCCGAAATTCTCTTTCAGGGAATTGAGCACCGAATAGAAATCCTGATTCGGATCGTCGATCTTTGTCACAACAAAGAGGATATGCTTTCCGAGCTTCTTTGCAGCCTGAAATGCCTTGATTGTACCGACATGGACACCGGACTTTGCAGATACGCAGATAATAACGGTATCGCCTGCGAAAAGGCCCTCATTGGTCGCAGCAGCAAAGTCGATCAGACCCGGCGCATCCAGCAGATTGATCTTGAAATCGCTGTATTCAAAGCTGGCAAGTGAAAGATTGATTGAATACTTGCGCTTGATCTCCTCCGGATCAAAGTCGCAGACGGTATTGCCGTCAACGGCCTTTCCCATGCGGTCGAGGATGCCGGCGCGGTAGAGCAGTGCTTCTGCCAGAGCAGTTTTTCCGCAGCCGCTGTGGCCGGTGAGTACGATGTTTTTGATTTTCGAGGTATCCAGGTTTTTCATGTGTGAAACTCTCCTTACTGCCGCGTGCGCGATGGAGTACTAATCCGATCAAAAATTTCGGAAGCGCGTTCTTTTTCTGTGAGCACGGCACTCTGCGCAAACGTATTTAACATTCTTATTATACCATGTGTGAAAAAACCTTTCAAGTGTGAATTTCATTTTCTACGTTTTCACGAAAAACAGCCATGTGATTTGTGCATTATAACAACATTTTCCAGCCGGCATCCCGCTTATTTTTGATAGATAGACTATCAGGCGATGGTGAAAAGCCGTCCCGATCGGGAGCGCTGAAAACTGTGCAGCCGGCTTCAAATATACAGGCAGAGCAAAACGGCCGGCGGTGCTGCCGCCGGATGCACGGTCTTTTTCGGGAACAGGCTTTGTGCGGCAGAAATAAGACGAAATCCCTTCTTGCCCTTGACGAATCCCATCTTGATGTGCTATAATATGATTGCATACTATGGGTCTGTATGCCTTGTAAGACCAACTATATAAAAAAGGGGATACAAATTATGTCTTTCGATCGTCTGATTTCCAAAATCATCAGTATGAAAAACCCGACCGTAGCCGGCCTTGATCCGAAGCTCGATTATGTTCCTGCGTTCATTCGCAAGGGCTTCCTTGAGGAGGACGGCGAAACCCTCAAGGCCGCTGCCAAAGCGATTTATCGCTATAACCAGCTCCTGATTGACGCGCTCTGCGACATCGTGCCGGCCGTCAAACTGCAGGCCGCTTATTATGAAATGTACGGGCATCACGGCGTCAAAACAATGGAGCGTACCATCCGCTATGCAAAGCTCAAGGGAATGTATGTCATCACTGACGGCAAGCGCAATGACATCGGTGCAACAATGGAAGCCTATACCGCTGCGCATCTCGGTTCCGTCAGGATCGGCGAGTGCGAATATGAACCGTTCGGCGCGGATGCACTGACTGTCAACGGCTATCTCGGTACAGACGGCATTTCCCCGCTTCTCGGTGTTTGCAAAGAGCGTGAAAAAGGCATTTTCGTCCTCTGCAAGACCTCCAATCCCTCCTCCGGCGAATTTCAGGATCTTCTGATCGACGGCGTGCCGCTCTATGCGCACATGGGCGATCAGTGCGAGAAATGGGGCGAGGAGACACGCGGTACTTACGGCTACAGCGGCGTCGGCGCGGTCGTCGGCGCAACCTATCCGGAGCAGCTCACGGAGCTTCGCAAGCGTCTGCCGCATACAATGTTCCTCGTGCCGGGCTACGGCGCACAGGGCGGCGGCGCAGCAGGCATTGCCGGTGCATTTGACGAAAACGGTCTCGGCGCGATTGTCAACAGCTCCCGTGCGATCATGTGCGCCTATAAAAAAGAGGGCTGCGATGAGCGCGATTTCGCTGAGGCTGCCCGCAGAGAGGCCGTCCGCATGAGAGAGGATCTGACCTCGTATATCAGCATCGGATGACGGACACATCCCAGCCGCAGAGCTGCCATGTTCATGCGGTAATCCGGCAAAGCGGAAAGATCCTCATGCTTTACAGCGGGAAATACGGCTATTATAAATTCCCGCACGGACAGACGGAAACCGGCGAAACACCGGAGCAGGCGCTCTGCCGCATTGTCTCTGCTCAGACAGGGCTTTCCGTTCTGCCCGAAAGCATCCGTCCCTGCTGCAATGTGATGTATCATCCCGAAGACAGCGGAACACAGGCGCATTTCTATTACGGCTGCAAGGTCAGCGGCACGCATTCCGCTGCGGCACCGGACGGAGAAGGCCGCTTTCTGCTGAAAGAGATCTCCCGCAGACAGGCGCTGACGGCAAACAAAACGGAGGATCACGGGATTCTGGCGGAGGATGCACGGTTTCAGGCAATGCTGAACCGCGAAAACCTTGTTCTGCATTCTCTGCGGATATTTACGCCGCTGATGCTCAGCATTTTTGCCGTGATCGGTTCGCTGCTGATTCCGGTGATCGGCGGGCTTTCTTGCCTGATTTTCGGCTTTCACAGTCCCACGGACGGCGGATATGTATACGGCATGGATGCCTTTGAAGTCGGACTGATTCTGGGGATCTTTCCGGCCGGACCTGCTCTGGCCGTCAGCATTACGGCGCTGCTGCTGAGTCTGCGGGATAAACGCAGGGGCAGCCGGAAAAAGAATGCATATGTTCTGCCGCTGATCGCGCTTGCCCTCCTGCTGCTCTATGCAATGGCTGCGGCCGGATTCGGCAACAGATGAAAATACAAATAATGGTGATGTATCATGAAACAAGACAAATATACCGAAAAACTGACATACCGTATCCGCGCGATGGAGCAGCTCACGGCGGCTGCATGGAGCATGGTGATCGAATGTCCGGAAGCCGCTGCAAAAGCACAGCCCGGACAGTTTGTGAACATCCTGCCGGACGGGGCATTCACCCTGCGCCGCCCGATCTCGATCTGCGGCATTGACAAAAAGCAGGGCACACTGCGCATTGTCTTTGAGGTGCGCGGCAAGGGCACAAAGGCGCTCTCGGAGCTGCGCGCCGGCGATACCGTCAATATGCTTGCACCGCTCGGTCACGGCTTTACGCTGCCCGCGCCGGATTCGCGTGTGATTCTGGTCGGCGGCGGCATCGGCACACCGCCCATGCTCCCGCTTGCAGAATATTTCGGTAAAAATGCCGTTGTGATCTCCGGTTTCCGCAATCGGGATGCCGTGATTTTGCAGGATGATTTCGCTGCTGCCGGTGCAAAGACGATTCTCTGCACCGATGACGGCTCTGCCGGCAGATTCGGCCTTGTAACGCTGCCGCTGGAGGAGGAGATCAAGGCGGAAAAACCTGCGCTGATCTGTGCCTGCGGCCCGCTTCCGATGCTCAGAGCGACGGCGGCGCTTGCCGAGGCATATGAGATTCCGTGTCAGGTTTCACTGGAGGAGCGTATGGGCTGCGGCATCGGTGCGTGTCTGGTCTGCGCCTGCCGCACCAAGGACGCAAACGGCGATGAGCAGTACACCCATGTCTGCAAAAACGGTCCGGTGTTCAATGCGAAAGAGGTGATCTGGTAATGGCTGATCTGTCTGTCAAAATCTGCGGCATTCCGTTCAAGAATCCGGTCATTCCGGCATCCGGCGTGTTCGGCTACGGCCGCGAATATGAGCAATATTACGATCTGTCGCGGCTCGGCGGCATTTCCACAAAGGGTACGACCGGCACAAAGCGTACCGGCAATCTGCCGCCGCGTGTCGCGGAAACACCGATGGGAATGCTCAATTCGGTCGGCTTGCAGAATCCCGGCATTGATGCGTTTATCGCAAATGAGCTGCCGCATCTGCTTGCCTGTGATACGGTGATCCTCGCAAATATCGCCGGCTCGACACCCGAGGAATGCGCGGAGGTCGCGGCAAAGCTCGACAAGACCGATGTCCACATGATCGAGCTGAATATTTCCTGCCCGAATGTCCGGCAGGGCGGCGCCGCGTTCGGAACCTCCTGCACGGCGGCAGCGCAGGTGACAAAGGCAGTCCGTGCGGCAACGAAAAAGCCGCTCTGCGTCAAGCTCTCCCCGAATGTCACAAGCATTGCTGAAATAGCAAAGGCCGTGGAGTCCGAGGGCGCAGATGCGATCTCACTGATCAACACGCTGCTCGGAATGCGCATTGATCTGCGCACCAGACGGCCGATCCTGCATAACAATATGGGCGGATTTTCCGGTCCGGCGATCTTTCCGGTTGCGGTGCGGATGGTCTGGCAGGCCGCAAACGCTGTGAAGCTGCCAATCATCGGCATGGGCGGCATTTCGTCCGGCGAGGACGCCGCAGAAATGATGATGGCAGGTGCATCGGCGGTGCAGGTCGGCACCGCGATTGTGCAGGATCCTTACGCGCCGCTGCGCATCATTGACGAGCTGAATGACTGGCTCGATAAGAACGGCGTCGATTCCGCTGCCGAGCTGACAGGAAGCGTGAAGCCGTGGTAACAACGGTGTATCTTATACGGCACGGTGAGGCTGAGGGCAATGTACTGCCGTATTTTCAGGGCACATCCGATACCTCACTGACCGAAAGAGGGCGCGAACAGCTGAAATATCTGGCGGAGCGCTTTCGCACGGTTCCGCTGGATGCGATCTATTACAGTCCATGGAAGCGTGCGCAGGAAACAGCCGAGGCCGTCAACCGGTTTCACGGACTGCAAATGATCCCCGACCGCGCACTGCGTGAAATCTGCGGCGGTGACTTTGAGGGTGTACCGGTTGCGGAGCTGGCAGACCGGTTCCCTGCGGAATTCGGGGTATGGACAAATCATATCTGGGATTTTCAGGCGCCGAACGGCGAAGCAATGACTTCCGTTTTTCAGCGTATGTCCGAGGCCGTGACACGCATTGCGCAGGAAAATCCGGACAAAACCATCGCAGTCTGCTCGCACGGCTGTGCGCTGCGGAATTTTCTCTGCTATGCCGAATTCGGTGACATCACCCGTCTGAATGATGTCGGCTGGGCGGATAATACCGCTGTTTCCTGTGCAGAATATGATCCTGAAACCGGATGGCGCCTTGTTTTCAAGAACAGCGCCTCCCATTTGCCGAAGGAACTGCGCGCCGCACCCAATCCTGCATGGTCACCCGATGACGAGGAGGACACATGATTATTTTCGGTGTTGATTTCGGGGATACCCGCACGGGCTGGGCAGTCTGTGACCGCTCGGAGATGATGGCATCTCCGGCAGGGGTGCTGACAGAAAAAAATTTCCTGCACTGCGCCGAAAAAACCGCAGAGGCGGCATTGAATGCGCACGCAGAGATGATCGTTGTCGGGCATCCGAAAAACATGGATGGAAGCTGCGGCGAACGGGCACAGAAATGCGAGGATTTTGCACATATGCTCGAAGAAAAAACCGGTTTGCCGGTCATTCTCTGGGATGAGCGCTGCACAACGGTTTCTGCGCATAATTTCCTCAATGTAACAAATACGCGCGGCAAAAAGCGCAAGGCTGTCGTGGATGCCGTTGCCGCGACCATTATTCTCGAAAGCTATCTTGCCTACCGCAAGAATAAAGGTGCCAATCCGTGAGGCAGAGGTATCTCCGATGGATTTGTAGCGGGGGCGTACCCTTCACTACAAATCCGCCGGAGGCACCTCTATCTCATGAGGTCGGCAACGCTGTCCATGACGGCGCCGAGGGCATGGGCGGCCTTGACGGTGCGGCGCTTGAATTTTGATTTCTCGCTTTTGGAGGCGCTGCTGACAAGATAGCCGACCATTCCGGCGGCCGCGCCGACAGCCATACCTTTTGCGATTGCCTGAAACTGCATATCAAAACGGCTCCTTTCTTGCTTGATACTGTTATCATGCCGCGCCGTTTGCTGCATATGCAAGCCTTATTCTGAGATAAAGGATGTATGATTTTGCATAAACTGCATTTTGTTCTGGTTGAGCCGCGGATTCCGCAGAATACCGGCAGCATCGCACGCACCTGTGCGGTCACGGGCGCTGCGCTGCATCTGATCCACCCGCTCGGCTTCAAAATCGACGACGCAAAATTAAAGCGCGCCGGCCTTGACTACTGGGATAAGCTCGATATTTTTCACTATGAGAATCTCGACGCTTTTTTTGCGCAGCACCCTGCCGCGACGGAACAGAATCCCTATTTCTATTTCACGGCAAAAACAGGCACGCTCTATACCGATGTATCATATCCGGAGGAAACATTTTTATTCTTCGGCAGAGAGGATACCGGTCTGGATGATGCGCTGCTGCAGGCGCATCCGGAACGCTGCGTGCGTATTCCGATGCGGGAGACGCTGCGCTGTCTCAATCTTTCCAATTCTGTTGCGATTGCTGCCTATGAAGTTCTGCGGCAGCATGATTTCGCGGGACTGACCCGTGACGGCCGCTGGGCAAAATCCGACTGGGAGCCGGATGCCCCGAGAGAATACGACATCAGTCAAATCTGAGAAAGGAATGAACCCTATGCTGAAACAAAAAATCAAGCTGATGACCGATTCGGTCAGCGACATCTCCAAGGAACAGGCAGAGGCGCTCGGCATTCATATGCTCTATATCCCGATCACAGTCGAGGGCAAGCCGCTGCGCGAGGAACTTGACTTCACAAAGGAAGAATTTTACGAAATGATCGAAAAGGCGCAGGAATATCCTTCGACTGCGCAGATCACGCCCTTTGAGATTCAGGAGGCTTATGAGCAGATTGCCGCCGAGGGCTGCACCGATCTCATCTATATGACAATCGGCGCGGGCGGCTCCGGTACATATGCCAATGCGGAAATGGCCAAGACGCAGTATTTTGAGGAGCATCCGGACAGCAGCCTGAAAATCCATCTGGTTGACGGCCGCAATTATACCGCAACCTACGGCTATGCCGTGGTTGAAGCGGCAAAAAAGCTGGCACGCGGTGCCGGTGTCAAGGAAATTGTCAGCTATCTGGACGACTGGGCACGCCATGCGGGACTTTATTTTGTGCCGATGACGCTGAAATATGTCAAGCGCTCCGGCAGAGTGAGCGCAGCAGCGGCATTTGCCGGTGAGCTGCTCGGCTTAAAGCCCTTCTGCCGCATCTGCAACTGCACATCCAGTGTGCTTCAGAAGATCCGCGGAGAACAGAATATCATTCCGAAAATGGTTGAGACGGTCAAGGCCGATATGCAGCCGCATTCGCCGTATATCGTGATGCAGGGCAGCAATCCGAAGCTCGCACAGGATCTGGGCGCCGCACTGACAAAGGCGCTCGGCTATCCGCCGGAGGCCTATTGGAGCATCGGCGCAGCAATCTGCTGCAATGCCGGCCCCGATGTCGTCGGCTTTGTGATTAAACGGCAGGAGGAAGCAGCGGACTGAAATTCTGACAGTCCGCCCGGCTCGGGAAGCGATTTTGAACGCGGGTATGCCCGCAGGAGGCAAATATAAGAATATGTGTGGAATTGTAGGATTTACAGGCTGCAAAGCTGATGCAAAGGCTGTTTTAGCGGAAATGATGGAAAAGATCCGTCACCGCGGCCCTGATGCAGGCGGCAGCTATCTTGATGACGACATTGCGCTCGGACACCGCCGCCTTTCAATCATAGACATTACAGAACAAGGCGACCAGCCTATTTTTAATGAGGACCGCTCAATGGTTCTCATCTTCAACGGCGAGATCTACAATTATCAGGACATCCGCAGAGAGCTGATTGCCGCAGGCCACAGCTTCAAAACGGAGACAGATTCCGAAGTCCTGATCCACGGCTACGAGGAATACGGCACGGAGCTGCTCAATAAGCTGCGCGGAATGTTCTCCTTTGTGATCTGGGATACAAAGAAAAAGGAGCTTTTCGGCGCAAGAGATTTCTTCGGCATCAAGCCGATGTATTATGCGCAGATGGGCGATACATTCATGTTCGGCAGCGAGATCAAATCCTTTCTGCCGCATCCCGATTTCAACAAGGAGCTGAATACCGCCGCACTGGAGCAGTATCTTACCTTCCAGTATTCCCCGACGGAGGACACCTTCTTCAAGGGCGTCAAAAAGCTGCCCGCCGCGCATTATTTCCTCTGGAAGGACGGAAAACTGACTGTTGCACGCTACTGGGATGTGCATTTTGAGGCGGATGACCAGCCGCTGCTCGGTGACTGGGTCAAAACCATTTCCGAGACCTTCAGCGATTCTGTTGCCGCACATAAGATCGCGGATGTCGAGGTCGGCAGCTTTCTTTCTTCCGGTGTCGATTCAAGTTATGTTGCGGCGGTTGCCAATGTTGACAAAACCTTTACGGTCGGCTTCGGCAGCGATGAAAAGTATAACGAAATCGGCTGGGCAAAGCGCTTTTCGCGTGCGATCGGCAAGGAAAACTACAGCCATGTCATCACGCAGCAGGAATACTGGGAGGTGCTGCCGAAGATCCAGTATCAGATGGATGAACCGCTGGCAGACCCGTCCTGCATCGCGCTGTATTTTGTCTGCAAGCTGGCTGCGGAACAGGTCAAGGTCGTGCTTTCCGGCGAGGGCGCAGATGAGATTTTCGGCGGCTATAATGTCTACAGTGAGCCGAACGGTACATGGTATGACCGTCTGCCGATGGGACTGCGGCGCGGCGTTGCAAATGCAGCAAGCATTCTGCCGGCCAAGCGCGGTGTGAATTTCCTTGTGCGCAAGGGCAGAACACTGGAAGAACGCTTCATCGGCAATGCATATATGTTCACGCCGGCCGAGCGCAAGGCGCTGCTCAAAATCAAAACGGATGCGCCTGATCCGACCGCTGTGACAAAGCCGTTTTATGAAAAGGTCAGCGGAGCGGATGCCGTTACAAAAATGCAGTATCTTGACCTGCATCTCTGGATGACGGGCGATATTCTGCTGAAAGCGGATAAGATGAGTATGGCACATTCGCTGGAGCTGCGCGTGCCGTTCCTTGATAAAGAGCTGATGCACGTTGCCGAGCAGATCCCGACAAGATTCCGCGTGACGCACAGTGTTCCGACTGACGATCAGACACCGTATACAACAAAATATGCAATGCGTCTTGCGGCAAAACGGGATACGCCGCCCGAAACTGCCGATACCTCCGCAAAGAAAAAGCTCGGTTTTCCGGTGCCGATCCGTGTCTGGCTGAAACAGGATGACTGCTACAGCACCGTTCGCACGGCCTTTGTCTCGCCGGCTGCGGAACAGTTCTTCCATACGGAAAAGCTCGTTGCGCTGCTGGACGCGCACAAAAGCGGCAAGGGCGATTACAGCCGCAAAATCTGGACTGTCTATATGTTCCTTGTCTGGTATAAGGTCTATTTCAGCAATGCGGAATGAGCGCTGCGGCTGCACACATCTCACCTGAATAAAGAACGCCGGCGGGAAATCCTGATATTGGCCGGCTCATGACGGGCATCTTTGTGCGCCCGCTGTTCGCGGCAATTGTCGCTTCGATCTTCTTATCCTGAAAATCAAGACGGAGGTTAAAATTATGGGCGAACAAAATTATTCGCATCTGATCGACCTGAATGACTATCCCGTGGAATGGTGGAACAAGGTCATTTCACTCGGCGCTTCCATGTATGCACATCCGCAGCGCTATGTGCAGGCCTGCGCCGGAAAGATCATGGCAACGCTGTTCTATGAGCCGTCAACCCGCACGCAGATGAGCTTTCAGTCTGCGATGATCCGTCTGGGCGGCAGCATTATCGGCTTCGATAATCCGATGAGCAGCTCTGTCTCCAAGGGCGAAAACATCAAGGATACCACAAAGGTCGTCAGCACTTACTCCGATATTCTCATTATCAGGCATCCGCTTGCCGGAACAGCAAAGGCAGCCGCGCTGACAGCGGAGTGTCCGGTTGTCAATGCCGGCGACGGCGGACACCTGCACCCGACACAGACGCTGACCGATCTGCTGACGCTCAGAATGGAAAAGGGCAGACTCGATCATCTGACGGTCGGGCTTTGCGGCGATCTGCTCTACGGCCGCACGGTGCATTCGCTCTGCAAGGCGCTCTCCTGCTATGAGGGCAACAAATTTGTTCTCATCTCCACGCCGGAATTACAGGTTCCCGATTATATCACAAAGCTGCTGCGCGATTCCGGCTGCGAATACCGCACGGAATCCTCGCTGGATGATGCGATCGGTGAGCTGGATGTGCTTTACATGACACGCATTCAGCGGGAGCGTTTTCTCTCCGAGGCGGATTATCTCGCACAAAAGGATGTTTACCGCCTGACGACCGAAAAAATGAAGCGGGCGAAAAAGGATCTTGCCGTGCTGCATCCGCTGCCGCGTGTCGATGAGATCGAGATTGCAGTGGATGACGACCCGCGCGCACTTTATTTCAAACAGGCGCAGTACGGAATGTATGTCCGTATGGCGCTGATCCTCCGGCTTCTGGAAAGCGAAAAGCCTGTGCCGCTGCTGCGTGGCGAATGCCGCAATGATCTGCGCTGCGTCAATAAGAAGTGCATCACCGCACAGGAGCACTATCTGCCGCATCAGTTCACGGAGGAATGCGGCCGCACAGTCTGCGAATTCTGTGAGGAACGCGCACTACAGATCTGACAGGGAGACACAGAATGGGAAGTATCATCTTATATATTCTGCTGCTCGCAGCGGCAGGAGCAGCCGCGTTTTTCATATTCCGGAATACGCGCGCCGACCGGCTTGCGGGCAAAAAATACGCAGATGCCATTGCATTTCTGCTGCGCAGCTTTACGGTCTGCCTGCTGATTGAAATGTTCGTGTTCAATTTCAATGCAACGCATCTGTTCGGACACAGCTATCCGCGGCAGACACTGGATCCGCATTCGGCCTATACTGAAAATTTTGATGCAGATACAGGCTGCAATACCGGCGCCGGAACGACCGTGCTGGAATTTCACAATATCAATGTGCCGGTCGGAACACTGACCGTTTACGGCGAATCCGACCAGAAAAGTCTTGTGCATTTTTCAATCGACATCATGGACGAGACACAGCAGAACGGCTATCGCTACGGCATTGCCGCTTTGCAGGCAATCAGAGGCAATGCCAAAAGCAAAACCATCCCCTGCAATTTTTCCGGCAGTGTCTCCGATCTCCGGATTACTTTTAATTCCGATGAGGGTGAAACGGTCACAATCAGCGGCATCGAAGTGAATAAGCCGATCGGCATTCATATTTCATTTATCCGGCTGCTGATCCTGTTTTTCGGCTGCGTCACGGTCTGGTTCCTCAGCGATTCCGCACGGCTCCCGCGCAGATCTTTGCCGGCGCTTGCAATCGGACTGACCTGCTGCCTGGTGCTGTTTGCGACCTACGAGACCAATATGTACCGCTTTATCAATCCGGAGCACAGCATCCTCACCGACCTGAAATCAACGGGCGGAAACCAGATCTCGCAGGAGATCGTGGATGCCTTCGCGGACGGCCGTGTCTGGCTGAGCGAGGATGTCAATGAGGAGCTGATGGCGCTGGACAATCCCTATGACGGAAGTCAGCGCGCCGGCATCAGCGGCTATGTGCCGTGGGATCATCTCTATTACAACGGAAAATACTATTCCTATTACGGCATCGGGCCGGTTCTGGTACTGTTTTTGCCGTATTATCTGCTGACCGGCTATTATTTTCCGTCCGTCTGGGCAGCCTGGCTGTTCACGGTTCTCGGCATCATCTTCCTGACAAAATTCTATCTTGATTTTGCGAAAAAATATATCCCGAAGGATACGCCTGTTTCGCTGCTGATCAGCGGACTGGCGATCATGCAGTTTTCGACGGGCAGCTTCTTCACGCTTTATAATGCGTCATTTTACGAGCTGGCACAGTCCTCCGGCTTTGTCTGTCTCACGGCCGGCGCTTACTTCATGAGCGCCTCCAATGTACTCGGCGGCGGACCGATCAAGGGCGGAAAGCTCGCCGCATCCACGGCCTGTCTGAGTATGGGTGTGCTCTGCCGCCCGACACTCGCTGTCTACTGCGTCGCGGCACTGCTTTTTATCTATGCCGGCTTCCGCAGAAAGCAGCAGGAATTCCATGCACAGCATGAGGGCGAAAAATCCGTCGGCAAGCTGCTGCGATACTGTCTGCCGTATTTTCTCTGGGGGCTGCTGCCCTTTGTGCTGATCGGCTCGATTCAGGTCTGGTATAACTGGGCACGCTTCGGCAACCCGCTGGATTTCGGCATCCAGTATTCGCTGACAATCAATGATTTCACGCATACGCAGTATCACACGCATCTGGCGCTTCTCGGCATCTACAGCTATCTGCTTGCACCGCCCGAATTTATTGAACGGTTCCCGTTCTGGCGCGCCGGAGAAGCAAGAACCTTCGATCCGCAGGGATACTATTTCATTGCGACCGGTGCGGCACTCGGCCTGATCTGGCGTGCATTGCCGATTGCAGCTTACGCGAAATCCGGAAAGGCATACCGGCTTTCCGCGGCACCGGATAAGCGGCTCCGTGCGATTCTGCTGGCTTCTGTCTGCGTGATCTGTCCGCTGATTATCATTTTTTCGATCTGGGAAAGCGGCTATGGCACGCGATACTGTGTGGATTTCGCATGGGAGATCATTTTCGGCGCACTGCTGATCTGCTTTGCGGTATATGACCGCTGTGCAGAAAACACAAAGCGGCATCTGGTCAAACTGATGACTGCGGCAGCGTTTGTCAGTCTGATGATGAACTATATTCAGGCATATACCTATGTAAACCCGACAAACCTCAGCAGCACGGACGGACAGGCGATGGAGCTTGCATTTGCAAGACTGTTTGAATTCTGGCGCTGACTGCATTCCGACAAACAGAGCCTTCCCAAATGGGAAGGCTCTCGTTTTATTATTTCAGCGCGCGCTGTTTTTCGAGCAGCGCCTCAATTTTATCATGCGGATTGATAACCGTTGTGATCGAGACATCATGATTGATTGCTGCAATAAAATATGCTGCATACTTGGACACATCGACCTCATGGAACCACGGCCGTTCCAACAGCTGCGGCATCCGGTAGGTGAGATTTGTGCCGAAAACCGCATTCAGCGTGCCGTTTGCATAGGCCTCGTCAAACTGTTCCAGACCGTGTGTGAAAAGCGCATAGGTCGCATATGCGATGATGCGCGCTGCGCCGCGGGATTTCAGATTTTCTCCGAGATCCAGCATCGAGCCGCCGGAAGCGATGATGTCATCGGCTACGAATACGGTCTTGCCCTCAACGGGATTGCCGAGATATTCATGCGCAACGATCGGATTCTTTCCGTCCACAACGCGGGAATAATCGCGGCGCTTATAGAACATACCGAGGTTGACGCCGAGCATTGTTGCATAATACATATTCCGGCCGAGCGCACCTTCATCCGGACTGATGACCATGAACTTCTCCGGCGACATATCGAGGTCGGGGAAGGTCTTGAGCATCGTCTTCAGCACCTGATAGGAGGGAATCACGTTGTCAATGCCCATCAGCGGAACGGCATTGTTCACGCGGGGATCATGTGCGTCAAAGGTAATGATATTGTCAACGCCCATTGCCTGCAATTCCTGCAATGCGCAGGCACAGTCGAGGGATTCGCGGTAATTTCTGCGGTGCTGACGGCCGCCGTAGAGCAGGGGCATAATGATATTGAGGCGGTGCGCCTTGCCGGAAGCCGCCTGAATGATACGCTTGAGATCCTGATAGTGGTCATCCGGTGACATACAGTTGACCTTGTCAAACATTTTATAGGTGATGCTGTAGTTTCCGACGTCAATGACGATGAACAGATCCAGTCCGCGGACTGTCGATTTGATGAGGCCTTTACCGTCTCCGGAAGCAAAGCGCGGGCACTCACATTCAATCAGATAGCTGTCATCCGGAAAGCCGTTTTCATTTGCCCAGCGGACGAGATAGCTGTCAATTTTAGCAGCGAGCTGTTCGGCACCCGGCATCGCAATGATTCCGAGCGGGGCAACGCTCTTTCGGTTGTGATAAAGTGCATCGGTAGCGGCAGCAGCAGTCATAATCCGGTACTTCCTTTCCCATTCAGAGATTTACATTCTTTCGTTTGTTGTTTCTTTCTGTTTGACACACCGGAAAGCATCTGATTATTTGCAGAAGCACTCTATATAACGTTCAATATCTGCGCTGATAATTTCTCTTGCCGCATTGGCATCACCGAACTGATCGACAGCGGTCGATTTCTGCTCCAGCTCTTTGTATACAGAGAAGAAATGGATCATTTCCTCCACGATATGCGGCGGCAGATCGGCAATATCGGTATAAGTGTTGTAATTGGGATCATCAAAGGGAATGGCGATGATTTTGTCATCGCGGTGTCCCTGATCGAGCATACGAATGACGCCGATCGGATAACAGCGAACCAGCGTCATGGGAAAGAGCGTCTCGGAGCAGAGCACAAGCACATCCAGCGGGTCGTTGTCATCCGCGTAGGTGCGCGGGATCAGGCCGTAGTTTGCGGGATAGTGGGTCGAGGTATGCAGGATGCGGTCCAGCTTGATAAGGCCTGTCTCCTTGTCCAGCTCATATTTATTTTTACTGCCCTTCGGAATTTCGATCACGGCGACGAAATCATCCGGAGTAATACGCTTGGGGTTAATTTTGTGCCAGATATTCATAAAATCAACCTTTCTCCCGCACAGCGGTGCGGGGCGTTTGTTCCTTTTCAGTATAGCATAATTCGGGCGGAAAGTCAATCAGCATTCTGATTTTTGTGATTTTGTATGAATTCTTCTGCGCCTTTTCAGTTATCATTTGCTACCGCAAAAATCAGCCGAAAAACGGAAGCAGGAGCAGACCGTTTTTTCAGAATGCGACAAAATGCGTTTCCAGTATTTCGAGCGCAGGCTTGCCGTTGAAGGCCTCTGTCAGTCTGGCTTCGAGTGCGGGAAACAGCGCTGTCTTGATGTCAAACAGCAGTGTGACCTTCTCTCCGAAGTCGCTGCCGGCATCGGCAGTTTCAAATTCGGGAAGCATGAAGCTGACCTTGCCATAATTGGTATAGTCGATGATGTACCGGACGCGGTTTGCTTCACAGAAATGAAGCTGCTGCGCGTTTTTGATACTCTCCGCGGCGGACGAGGAATATGCTCTTGTCAGTCCCGGCGCACCGAGCAGCACGCCGCCGAAATAGCGCGTGACGACGCAGCAAAGATCGGTCAGATCATTCTTTTGCAGCACATTCAGAACCGGAATGCCGCCTGTGCCCTGCGGTTCGCCGTCATCACTGTAGCGGGATACACCGCCCTCACGCAGACGGTACGCCCAGACATTATGACGCGCCTTGTGATGCTTTGCCTTCACCGCCTCGATGATCTCGCGGCACTTTGCCTCGCTTTCTGCGGGAAAGAGCTGCGCGATGAATTCCGAGCGTTTTTCGGTGATGCTGCCTTCACAGGGCGCTGCAATTGTTGTATATTCGATCATGGTTCGTTCTCCGTTGCAATGAGGCGGTAATAATATGCGGAATACTGCGGGCTGTGGTATGCCTTGCCGGTGCCTTCCACGCGGTAAACGGTCGTACCTGCGTCTGTTTCATGTCTGATCCCGGCAAATTCGCCCTTCGCGTAATACAGATTCGGGTTGTGTATTTTTGTCAGGAGCGCAAGGCCGTCCCCCTCAATCCGAATCCGCATCACCTGACATTTCTTCCCGTTGATATACACCGGAAAATGCCGCAGCAGCTTTCCTTTTCGTTTATCCTTCAATGGCGCTCCTTCCGGTCAGTGCGACAGGGACAAATAACTGATAAACTCGCAGCTTTCAGGGAAATACACAATGCCGGAGCTGCGGTCGCCTGCTTCATAAGGACTGTATACGAGAATGACAGCATCCCCGATCTTCTGTCCGGTCACAAGCTCAAAGGGCAGATGCTCCGGAAAAGCGCTGAGCCGTTCATCGTCGCGGCATTCGCTGACCGGCATCCGATACCAGTGTGCATAGCCGTAATTCAGGTCATTTTCATCCTGAGAATCCAGCCTGTATTCCGTAATGAGCGAATCAATATACGCGGCTGCATCCGGCTCGCTCAGCACAAAGCGTGTGAAATAGCGCCGTGCCAGCGGAGTTTTCCGCAGTGCAAAATGGCAGTCGGAAGCGCCCGCGGGCAGCGGATACTGGATGATACCGCCGTTTTCCGAATAATCCGCTGCATCCTGCGTGACAAATGTGCGCATTTCCAGCAAAAGCATCACGCAGAACACGCCGCCGACAATACAGAGCAGCGCTGTCATAAAGCCTTTTTTCCTTTTTTTCATACCGCGTTCATTTCACCATGCCGATCTGTGCCTTATAGTCGGCATCAGCCGGCTTGATGGAGCGCTGTGCCAGCCCGTAGACTGCGGTTGCACGCGCCTCCAGATCGGAGCAGACCCTGCAGCTTTCGTTGATCTCCGCCAGCTTGGAAAGCGATGTCGCAAAGGGCAGCGTTGTTCCGGCGCTCTTGGCTGCGGAAAGAATATCGCGGCCGCGCTCGGAGAGTGCAAGGATTCTGCCGTAAGGCGGCGGCGTTTGTGTATCCTCCGGCCGGATCCCGATCAGCATGGCCAGCAGGATGCGCCGGATGCGCGCCATGGAATAGCGTTTGCTCTTGATCGCCAGCAGCATGGATTCCAGAGAAGTCTCATTGCGGGCGTTGTAGATCTTGTTTTCAAGTCCCTGTGCAACTTCAGGCAGTGCCGCGATTTCCTCAACCGTCGAGGTGCGCAGCTTATAAAGCATCACGCGCTCCAGATTTTCAAAGCGGGCAACCATGCCCGTTGCGGCGCAGGCGCTGATTGCATCAGCAGAGGCATCCGGAACGAAATCATCGAAATCATCGCTCTGATTCTCCATTAGCTGCCGGATCAGGGATGCACTTGCCAGCCTGCCGATGTTGGCGATGCCTTCACGCGGCTCGCGGCGCTGAACGGTAAAGGGCTGAATTTTCAGCTTGACAGAAATCATTGCCTTCAGATATTCGATCGCAAGCGTATTGTTCGGATAACTGAAAAGCTGCCCGATCTCATCGCCGTAATTCTGCCGCACAAGGATTTGCAGTGCTTTCGGGTAAGAATTGCCGAGCTTCAGCAGATCTTCCAGCTCCGGCATTTTGGCGCAGGCATAGCTTGCCTTCACCGCCGCAGTCAGCAGGGAAAGATCGCCGCACTCGCTGCCGAAGGAAAGCTCATCGACACAGCCCAGCCCTTTCAGAATAAACATCGCACCTTTTGCAAAGGTTTCAGCGGCACTCAGGCTGTAAGCAACCGGCAGTTCAATGACCAGATCGACACCGCACTGCACGGCAGCCTTTGCACGCTCAAACTTATTGATGACCGCAACATCGCCGCGCTGGACAAAATTACCGCTCATGACGGCAACGATATGAGTCGCGCCGTTTTTGCGCGTCTGCTCGATATGGTACAGATGTCCGTTGTGGAACGGATTGTATTCACAAATGATGCCGCTGATTTTCATGATGCTGTGCCTCCCTGTGTCATTGGTAAAAATCACTGCAAAAAATGCAATGCGGAACACAGAACGGTGTCTTCCGCATTTTTTTTGCATTTCCTCTTGAAAGTTGCGGGAATATCGTGTATAATATAGAGTGCGATAGATACAAGCCGCACTTTTTTTCTCAGTGCAGCAGGAAATCTATGGAAAGAATCATCATTTTGAAAGGAAGATCAGTTTATGTTAATTCTCGTAGTCAACGCCGGAAGCTCCTCCCTCAAGTATCAGCTCATTGATATGAAGGATGAGAGCGTGCTTGCCAAAGGCAACTGTGACCGCATCGGCATCGACGGCCATGTTTCGCACAAGACCGCAGACGGCCGCTCCGTTGATGCAGACTGCAATTTCCCGACGCATACCGAGGCTTTTGAAAAGCTCGTTGAAGTTCTGACAACCGGCGATGCTGCCGTCATCAAATCTATGGATGAGATCTCCGCAGTCGGTCACCGGATCGTTCAGGGCGCCGAGGTCTTTGACAAGCCCTGCCTCGTGACGCCGGAGGTCATCGACAAGATCGACGAGCTGCGCGAGCTGGCACCGGTTCACAACCATGCGCATGCACTTGCGCTCCGTGCCTGCACCGCTGTCATCCCGAAGACCACCCCGCAGGTCGTTGTCTTTGATACGGCATTCCACCAGACCATGCCGCCGAAAGCATTTATGTTCGCACTGCCCTATGAGGATTATGAGAAATATCATGTCCGCAAATACGGCTTCCACGGCACATCGCACCGCTTCGTTTCCGCAGCGCTTGCAGAGGCAATGGGCAGAGACATCAAGGATCTCAAGATCGTTTCCTGCCATCTCGGCAACGGTTCCTCGATCACCGCAGTTGAGGGCGGCAAGTGCATCGACACCTCGATGGGCTTCACCCCGCTCGACGGTATCCTGATGGGAACCCGTACCGGTGCAGTTGACCCCTCCGCCGTCACATTCGTGGCAGACAAGCATCACTTCACACCGGATGAAATGAGCCAGTACATGAACAAAAAGTCCGGCTTCCTCGGCATTTCCGGCATCTCCTCCGATAACCGCGAGATTACCGCAGCAGCCGAAAAGGGCAATAAGAGAGCGATTCTCGCAAGCGAGATGCTCGCATATGAGATTCAGCGCTATATCGGCGCCTACACCGCAGCCATGAACGGCGTGGATGCTGTCCTGTTTACCGGCGGTATCGGCGAAAACTCATGGGAAGTACGTGAGCGTGTCTGCAAAAACATGACCTATTTCGGCATTGAGATTGACGAGGAGCTGAATAAGCAGACCCGCGGCAAGCTCCATAAGATCTCCAAGCCGGGCGCCAAAACAGAAGTCTGGGTCGTCCCGACCAACGAAGAGCTGCTGATCGCACGCGATACACTTGCTCTGATCTCCAAATAAGCCGCTAATCATATTACTATTATATCACAATGCACGAGCAAACGCAAGTGATTCGGCTTCGCTGTTTTTACCAAAAATGAGTGTTGATTTTTGACACACGCGCAAGATTACAGAAGAAAAAGAACGGAGACAATTTCAATGTCCAGATTTATAAAGCATCTGTCAGATTTTTTCGCAGTCACAGATGATGATGACGATTTCGAGCTGCCGCTTGACGAAAGCGGCAAGCTCATTCGTCCGATCGGTACCGTCAGAGCGGTCGAACACAGCTTCAAAACGCGCAGTGCCGGACAGGGTTCGCCTACCGGCTCTCCGCAGCAGACAGAGGTTCTGCCGCTCGATGACGAATCCCGCGCATTGCTGGAAATCGCAAAGGCCGTGCGCGATAAAGCATATGCAAAATATTCCGGATTTCATGTCGGGGCAGTGCTTGTTGCTGCCTCCGGACAGGTCTATCCGGGTGTCAATATGGAAAACGCATCCTATCCGGCAGGGCTGTGCGCCGAGCGCGCCGCTTTTGCTGCCGCAATTACCGCAGGAGAACGGGAATTTTCTGCAATTGCGATTATCGGCAGCGATGACGATGCACCGTGCTATCCCTGCGGCATCTGCCGGCAGGTCATGGCTGAATTCTGTCCGCCGGAGTTCCCCGTCATTCTCTCGGACGGCGTCTACTCCCTCGGCAGCCTCCTGCCCCATAGCTTTGAATTATAATCCCGCCCCGCGTGCGGGCGTATGAAGTGCCGCTGACGAAGTTATGTGGGGAATCTGCCCCAATATCAATCCGCCGGAGGCACCTCTTACACCTGCGCACAGGAGCGGGAATACAAATCGAAAGGCGGTAACAGGGATGCGAAAAGCACTTGCACTGATGCTTGCACTGATTATGACAGCGCTTTGCTGCGGCTGCGGCGAGGACGAAAACGTCATCAAGGGTGCAGGGCATTCTTTTTCTTATACACTGGTCGGCAATCCGGACACGCTGGATCCGCAGCTTGCCGAAAATGCATCTGCCATGACGGTATTATGCAATTTATTTGAGGGACTGCTGACGCTTGATGCGGACGGCAATCTGCAAAACGGCGTAGCAGAATCCTATGAGGTATCCGAGGATCAGCTTCGCTACACCTTCAAGCTGCGGAAGGATTCCTACTGGTATCAGGCAATCGGTGAAAACAGCGCCTTTAATGAGGAGGCGGCTGTTGCCGTTACGGCTCAGGATTTTGTTTTTGCATTTCAGCGGCTGTTCGACTTTGAGACATACACCGATAATGCCGCGGCGTTCGCCTGTATCCGGAATGCACGGGAGATCATGGCACACAGGCTTGCGCCCTCCGAGATCGGTGTGCGTGCGCTGGCCGATGACGAACTGGAATTTACACTGGATTATCCGAACACGGGATTTCTGCTGCTGCTGACATCCTGTGCGGCCATGCCGTGCAACCAGACTTATTTTGAGAGCACAAAGGGACGCTACGGCCTTGATGAACAGGCGATTATCGGAAACGGCAGCTTTTCCATGCTACGCTGGCTCTATGACGAATACGGAAAATACAATGTCATCCAGCTGACGCGCAACCCGCTCAATCACGAGGTGCGCCGCGTGATGCCGACTGATCTCAATCTCTATATTGAGAAAACCGACGCAGATGCCGCAAGGATCTTTACGGCAGGAAATGCGGAATGCTATGTCAGCACACAGAACAGTCTGCTCGGCCGTGCGGATTATCATGCTGTCGGTGATTACAGCCTGACGCTCGGCCTGATTGCGAATCCGGATTCGCATTTTGCAAATGAAAACGTACTCGGCGCAATGGCGCTGACGCTTGACCGCAATGCATTTCCGGACGGCACACCCGATCTGAAACCGGCCTCCGGCATTCTGCCGCCGGCAGTCCGGCTGCTGAACAAGAGCTGCCGCGAGCTGATCTCCGACAGCGTATATCCGCGCTATGACCCGCCTGAAGCAGACCGCCTCTATCATAAGGCACTGCGCAAGCTGCATATTTCCGAGCTTGAGGAAGGACGCATCATGGTCTGCGCGGGCATGATGGATTATTCGCTGCTGCGTGAGGTGCTGGAGCTGTGGCGCTCGGAGCTTGATCTGCATCTTTCGATTGAGGAGGTGCCGGAGAGCGAATATGAAGCGCGGCTTGCAAACGGAGATTATTCGCTGGCGCTGTATGCAGTCAGCGGTGCCTACCACGATGCTGCGGCGGTACTGGAGCGTTTTCTGACTGACGAAAATCTGCACTGCACAGAACGCGAAACCGTCCGCAGTCTGCTGGACAGAGCAGTTTCCGCACCGAATCTCAGCGACTGCGTGGAGCTTTACCGGCAGGCGGAGGAGGCGATTCTCTCGGATTACTGCTTTATTCCGCTGTTCTATAAGCAGCGCTATCTGATCTGTAAGAACGGTGTTTCGGATGTGGTGTTCAACCCGTTCAGCGGACAGGTGCAGTTCGCAGATGCAAAATATTATACCGGCTGAATGATGAAAGGGAAAACATATGCGAGCGGTAACATGGAATGTCAACGGGCTGAGAGCCTGTGAGAAAAAAGGATTTGCAGACTTCTTTTCCGCGATGGATGCCGATTTTTTCTGTATTCAGGAGACAAAAATGCAGGAGGATCAGCTTTCCGCACTGACATGGAAGCCGGAGGGGTATCATGCCTTCTGGAACAGCGCCGAAAAAAAAGGCTATTCCGGCACGGCTGTCTTTGCAAAAACGGCACCGCTTTCCGTCACAAAGGAAATGACGACCGGCGGTGTTGCGAATGAGGGCAGAGTGCTGACGCTCGAATATCCGGATTATTATCTTGTCAATGCCTATGTGCCGAATGTCCGGCGCGATCTGGAACGCATCCCGCTGCGAATGGAGTGGGAGGATGCGCTGCGTGCGCATCTGCTTGCGCTGAATGAGAAAAAGCCCGTGCTTTATTGCGGTGATCTCAATGTTGCGCATCAGCCGATCGACCTGAAAAATGCAAAATCCAATGAGGGGAACGCAGGCTATACGCCGGAGGAACGGGCGAAAATGACAGAGCTGCTCGCAGCCGGCTTTTCCGACGCCTTCCGCTGCAAATATCCCGACCGCACCGATGCATACACTTGGTGGAGCTATATGGGGCGGGCACGGGAGCGAAATGTCGGCTGGCGGATCGACTATTGGATCGTGTCCGACCGGATTGCGCCGAAAATCGGGGATGTCATCATCCATAAGGACACGCTCGGCAGCGACCACTGTCCGCTGGAGCTGCAAATTGATCTCTGAGGTTCTGCTTTTCACGCCTGCTGCATAAAATAATTCAGAATACGCAGCAGGGAGGCAGGAAAAATGGCTGAGAATACCGTGCAGCGCACCCATCACGCGATTCTTGAAAACCGCGAAAAGCTGATGCTTTCGGGTGTCACGGCAATCGAGAGCTTTGATGACCGTGCGGTCATTCTTTATACGCAGCTCGGGGAGCTTGTGATTCTGGGGCGCGGACTGCATATGCAGCAGCTCAGTGTCGAATCCGGCGAGGTGACGGTCGAAGGCGAGGTGCAGGCGCTGCGCTACGGCGACCGTGACCGCAGTCAGCCGGAGGGCTTTCTCAGGAGGCTGCTGCGCTGATGCAGACACAACTGACCGTACACACCGAGCTGCTGCGTTTTGGATACAGCCTGCTGCCGGGAATGTTCTGCGGACTGCTGCTGGAGTGCTTCCGGACGCTGCGCGCACTGCTCCCGCATCATCCGTTCGCTGTTTTCTTAGAGGATACGCTGTTTTCGTTCCTGTGCTGCTTCATTCTGCAATGCTATGCCTGGTCATTCTGCGGCGGAGTGCTGCGCTGGCAGTATGCCCTCGGAATGCTAGGCGGAGTCGCGGTCTGGCTCCTGACAGCAGGCGCGGTCTGGGCAAGGATCCTGCGGCGGCTCTGCGGATTTCGGGAGCGTCTCGGACGGCGGCTCAGGCTTTTTTCTGCCGGAAAACAGAAACAGCAGGAATCTTCCGACAAAATTTGAAAAAGCCCTTGACGGATCGGTTGCTTTGCAGTATAATAAAACTGTATCCGTATCCGATCATGCGGATACGCAGAAAAACAGAACGGAGACACAATCATGGAACGCAATACGGGTACGCGCCGGCAAAATGCCAGAGTGCGGAGGCGTGCCGTGTTTGACTGGCTGGTGAACCGGTTTGTCGCGCTGATCCTCATTATTGCCTGTATCATTGCATTCGTTTCAACGCAGGCAACGCTCAATGAAAAGCGGCAGGAGCAGGCGGAGCTGGAAGCTGCGATCGAACAGGCACGGGATGAATATCTGGAGCTGGAAAAGTTCGTCGATGCGGACGATCTGGACGGATATATGGAAAAAGCGGCAATCGAGGATCTCGGCTATGCCTATCCGAATGAGCGCCGGTTTTACGATACATCAAGGAATTGAAGGAAAGGGTTTGTATGCAGCTCGAAATCGGACAGATTTATGACGGCGTTGTCAGAAATATCACGCAGTACGGCGCATTTGTGGATGTTGCTGCGGAGGACGGAAAGCGTCTTTCCGGCATGGTGCATATTTCGGAGGTCGCCGATGCCTTTGTGCGGGATATTCATGATTACCTGCATGAAAATGACAAAGTGCGCGTGAAGGTCATCAGTATCAATCCGCAGGGAAAGGTCAGTATGTCGATCAAGCAGGCTGCGGAGCAGACAGAAATGCAAAAGTCGCGGCCGGATCAGAAGGAAAAGCAGAAGCCGCGTATTTACGAGCCAAAGCGCTCGATTCCGCAGTCGGAAATGAGCTTTGAGGATAAGCTGCTGCATTTCAAGCAGACCAGCGAGGAAAAGATCTGCGATCTCAAGCGCGGCAGCGAACGCCGCAGCGGATCCCGCAGCAGAAAATCATAATGCAAAAGGCTCCGGCGTTGCGCCAGAGCCTTTTCGTTTATCCCTCTGGCTCCGCAGAAGAACAGAAACATATTTTTCAAAATAGTTTATTGATAGGAGCGAGAAGCATGGAGGATGCAATCATTCGCCGGTTTGCCGATCTGGCCGCACAGGCCGACCGCACCGGATGCTATACCTTCTCCGATTTTCTTTCGGAGGCAGAATTTGCACAGTACTGCACGGTGCGGCAACAGCTTGCGGCACCCGCTGCGGCCTTCGGCGGATACGAAAACGCCGAGCGTCTGATGCTGCGCTTCGGGGATGCCGCACAGCTCGGCTATGAAACGCCGTTCCCGATCGTCTGCATCCATATTGCACCGTTACAGGATAAATTTGCGGATGCACTGACACACCGCGATTTTCTCGGCGCGGTCATGCATCTCGGCATTTCGCGCAGTGAGATCGGAGATATTCTCGTGCACGGGAAACAAGCCTACCTTTTTTGCCGCGATACGATGGCCGAATATATCTGCTCCAATATCGAACGGATCCGGCATACGAGCGTGCGCTGTCAGGTGACCGAATCGCTGCCTGCGGAAAGCGCTGTCCATACGGAGCATATGACCGTGCAGTGCGCATCTGTGCGCATTGACGGCGTAATTGCAAAGGTATACCGCTTTTCGCGCAATGACTGCAATCAGCTGTTCCGCACAGGCAAAGTCTTTGTCAACGGTGCAGCGGTTACGAATAACAGTCTGCTGCTTCGCGCAGGTGATAAAGTCTCCGTGCGCGGAAGCGGAAAATTCTGCTTCTGCGGCGAGGAGGGGACAACCCGCAAGGGCAATCTGCTCCTCGGCATTGACAGATTCACCTGATATTTTCGCCGGCTGTTTCGCGCTTGACTTTCATGCGGCGGGCATGATATAATGAAACCGGATAAAAAACTACAAAGCAGGACGGGTTCTGTCCTGCAAAAAGGAGCGGAATATGGCCGGAAATCAGAAATCTGCAACCAGACAGACCATTCTTCAGGCAATCGCGGAGCAATACGGCATCCGGCCTGCCGCACTGTTTCAGAATGCGCCGGAAATCGCGGTTTTCCGCCGCGAAAGCGGCAAATGGTTCGGGATTATTATTCCGGTACACCGCAGCAAACTGGGTCTGCCGGAGGATGCGGTCAGCGATGTGCTCAATGTCAAATGCGATCCGATGATGCTCGGCTCCATGCTGCTGCAAAAGGGCTTTTTTCCGGCATATCACATGAACAAACAGCACTGGGTTAGCATTCTGCTGGACGGAAGTGTACCGGCAGAGCGGGTCATGGAGGCTGTGCAGATGAGCTATGCACTGACGGCAGGCGGCTCCGGAAAGCATCCGCGGACACAGCCGAAGGCATGGCTGGTTCCGGCAAACCCGAAATATGAGAACCTCTCGGAATCGCTGGCCGTGACGCATGAAATCTACTGGAAACAGAGCGGAAAATTTATTGTCGGAGATACGCTGTATATTTATGAGGGAAAGCCGATCGGCGCGGTGACATACGCCTGTGAAGTCACGGCGGTCAATATCCCGTATCATTTCAATCAGGGCGGGCTGCATATGGATACAGTCGTGCAGCTCAGGCTGCTTGCAGTCTATGAACAAACGCAGTTTCCGCTCGTGCGTCTGCAGGATTACGGTGTCCTGTCGGTACGCGGACCGCGCGGCATTCCGGATGACCTGCTGGCGGCGCTGCGGGAATCCGGCAGACCGGTACAGAACCCATGAGCCTGCTGCGGATTGCCGTACAGTGCAGCGGAGAAATGCCGCTGGGGGAATATCTGCGTTTTCACGCGGGCATTTCCGCGCAGACTGTCAAGCGGCTCAAGGCCGTGCCGGACGGCATGACCTGCGGCGGACAGCATATCCGGACTGTCGATCCTGTCCGTTCCGGCGATATTGTTCTGCTGCATCTGCCGGAGCAGTGCAGTCACACGCCGAATTTCTCGCTGACCGTGCCGGTTGTATATGAATCCGAGCAGATTCTGGTCTGTGATAAACCGGCGGGAATGCCGGTACACCCTTCCATGCTGCATCGGGACGATACCCTTGCGAACTGGTATGCTGCACAGCATCCGGAATGCGGCTTTCACCTCATCAACCGCCTTGACCGCAATACCTCCGGACTCTGCATCATCGCAAAAACGGTTTATGCCGCACACCGGCTGCGCGGGCAGGTGCAGAAGCGGTATTATGCACTGATCCCCAACGGGCTGCACGGCGCCGGAACGGTCGATGCGCCGATCGCACGCGAGCAGGCCTCTGTCATTACGCGCTGTGTCCGTGCAGACGGAAAACGCGCTGTCACGCATTACCGTGTCATACAGGAAACACCGTTCTGCACACTGCTGGAGCTGACGCTGGAAACCGGAAGAACACATCAGATCAGAGTGCATCTTGCGTATCTCGGTTATCCGCTGCTGGGCGATGCGCTTTACGGCGGCGATTGCAGCAAGCTGGATGCGCAGGCGCTGCATTGCGGCACGGTGCAGTTTCCGGAGCCGCTCACCGGTGAAAGCATCCTGCTGAACTCGCCGCTGCGTCCGGAAATGAACACACTCTTGCAAAGGAGCTTATAAACGTGCTTGAACGATTTTTTGCAGAATCGGACGCGCAGTTTGCGCGGATCCGGCAGCATCCTGCACAGCGTGTGCCGGAAAACCCGCTGCTGGTTCTGCTGCTGTTCTGGATCGTGATGCTCTGTGCATTTTCAGCCGAACGTTTGGTATCATGGCTGATTTTCAGACAGCATCCGGCGCTCCCGCAAACGGAACAACTGCTTGTTTTTCTGTTCCGCACGAATATCATGAGCGTGATGTCAATTCTTTTCTGCCGCTTTATTGAGCGGCGTCCGCTCCGGACAATGGGACTGACAGGGCGGCATGGGCTGCGCGATTACGGCAGAGGCATCCTGCTCGGACTCTTGATGTTCGGTGCGGTCATGCTGACCGGCTGGGCCGGCGGTGCATTCCGCTTCTGCGGGACAGGCGGTATTTCGGGCAGACTGCTCTATTTTCTGCTGGCAGCCGGCTGGATGATGCAGGGCTTTTCCGAGGAGATCACATTCCGCGGCTGGCTGATGATGTCGGCGGGTACGCGCAGCAGACCGCTGACAGCGGTCATTGTCAGCGCACTGAGCTTTGCTGCGGCGCATCTTCAGAATAACGGGATTTCGGTGCTTGCATTCTGTAATGTGCTGCTGTTCGGCGCGGTGATGTCGCTGGTCATGCTCCGCACCGATTCTGTCTGGACAGCGGCCGGACTGCACAGCACATGGAACTGGGCACAGGGGAGCTTTTTCGGATTGCCTGTCAGCGGGATTGCGGCGGGCGATTCGGTGCTTTTGTTTTCGCAGACAGACCGTGCCGGCTGGCTCGGCGGCGGCGCATTCGGGCCGGAATCCGGCCTTGCCGCAACGGGCGTACTGGTCATTATGCTGCTTCTGCTGATCTTTTTACCGCAAAACAGGAGGAAAATAACATGACACAATTTGATCCGGCAGCACTGCGCCGGCAGTATCTTGCCGCAGAGGCGGGAGATCCGCGGATGCGTGCCATGCGGCAGGCGATCACAGCGGCAGAGCAGGCGCATGACGATACCGCTGCGCTGCGGTTTCATCACGATCTCATCAAGGAATCGGTGTTTTCCGGCGACCGCTATCAGGCACTGGTCGATTTCCCGCAGTATCTGGCAATCACGGAACGCAATCCGGAGCTGAAAGCGGAAAATCTCTGGGATACACTCTGGATGTTCAAATGGATCGTTGAGGCATCCACGGAATTCTATCAGATTGAAAAAGTGCAGGTGCTGCGATGGTTTTCAGAATTCCGGCGGGAGCTTGCCGCAAACGGCTATTCGCTGCGGACATGGTATGAAAAGCGTGCGATCTTTTTCAGCTACTGTGACCGTGCAAAAATGCGGATGGATTACGACAGCTTTCTCTCTGCGCCGAAGGATGATATGAGCGACGGAACGGCGAGCGAGCTGAATTCGCAGGTGCGCTTTGAGCTGGAAACCGGAAACCGCGAACGCGCCGGAAAAGCCGCGAATCAGATCTTTGAGGGAAAGCTGCGGACAGAGGAGGTTCCCTGCAAAACATATTATTATTTGCTGGGGGATGCGCTTGCAAACAGTGATGATGCTGCCGCAGATCAATATGCAAGACTGCTGCGGCCGCTTTGCAATGGTGCGCGCTTTCAGCTGGAGCCGATCGGAATGATGCTTTGCTACGATGCCGTGCGGGATCCGGCAGCAGGCTTACAGTTTTATGCGCAGAATCTGCCGCTGCGAACCGGCTCCCGCAACCCCTTCCTGTGCTATTGGTTTGACCGCGGAGCGGCAAGACTGCTTGCGGCGGCGGCAGATGCCGGATGCACGCTCCGGACGAAAACGGGGGCAGAAATGTCAGCGGCGCAGCTTGCTGAAAAGGCGGAAAGTACGAAACAGTCAGCAGCGGAGATCGCTGCGAAATTTGATGCCCGCAACGGTTCGGACTATTTTATGAGCCGGCTTTGATGATCAGAGCAGCCGCACCTGCAACGGGTGCGGTTTTTCTGCCTCTCCCATTGCGTTTTTTCTGTACTGAAAAATTTTTTTGAAAACCGTGTGATATTTTGCCGTGTTCAGTTGTTTTATGAGTGAAGGCTTCAAAACAAACCCCAAAGGAGAATCCATGGATACCGCACAAATGGCCGCGGTCTATGACCGCATGAAGGACACCGTCTACCGCGTTGCGCTCTCCTACTGCCGCAATGTGCAGGACGCCGAGGACATCACCCACGATGTGTTCCTCGCCCGCTTCCGGCACGAGGAGCCGTTTCCTGACGACGAATCCGAAAAGGCATGGATGCTGCGCGTGACCGTCAACCGGTGCAAAAATCTGCTCAAATCGTTCCGCCGAAAATTTACCGTTCCGCTGGAGGATGCCGCGCAGGTCTGCGTGACGCAGCCCGAGCATGAGATCTGGGATGCCGTCAATGCGCTGCCTGCCAGATACCGCTTGGTGATACATCTTTATTATTACGAGGGCTATTCCGTCAGCGAGATCGGAAAAATCACCGGCCGGAGCGAAACCGCCGTTCAGACGCAGCTTTACCGGGCACGAAAGCTGCTGAAACAAACACTCGGAGAGGAGATTGAACCATGAAAATGGATGATTACCGTCATGCTGCCGACCGCGTCCACATCGCCGAGCATTGCAGACAGGAGGTCATGAACATGACAAAGAATACGGAACCGAAATCCAGAACACCGATGATCCGCGTGGCAACGGGCATTGCCGCGGCGGCTGCGGTTCTGGGCATTACAGGCGGCTTCGGCATGATGCTGCACAACATGAAAACGGATATGAAGCAGGATCCCGCCGCGCAGCTTGAAGAACAGGTCGCTGCGCAGTATCCGGAATATTTCCGCGAATACTATGAAGCACGCGCAGGACATCCGGTTGATTTTGACTTTACAACACTCACCGGAACCGATCTTGACGAAACATGGGAATTCGACACCGCAGCGGTGCATCTGGTTGCCGCAATCACAGACGGCTGGACTCTTAATTATCTTTATACTGTGACACCGAAGGGCGAATGGGAATGCACGGCGAACAATATCAATCTGCTTCCGATGGTTGCGATCAGCGCGGACGGAGTCAGCGGTCACCCCAACGCCTGCGCGGACAATGACTGCAACAGCGCACTGATCGACAAAGAGCTGCGCGAGGACGGTTCGCTGCTGTGTCTCGGAACTGTCCGCATCAGTGACGGCCTCACGGCGCCGCTTTCCGGCGAGGTGAATTATTATGTCAACTGCTTTGAGCACACGACCGGCAACAACTTCGCAAACACCGATCACCCCATTTCGTTCAATCTTCCCGCGGAACAGGCAGAATGCCGCCCGCTGGCAAATTCAGGCAACGGCGGCACCTTTACCGCCGCAATCGGACTGGACGGCCAGACCTTTACCTTTACACATTCCGTTGTCACACCGCTGGGCGTTATCCTGACAAACTATGATACCAATGAGATCGATTACACCGATGGATCCGGCGGCGGCAGCTCCGTGCAGGCAGATGCAGTCACGGTCATGAAAGCCATTCACGGCGAATCCGAGCCGCAGCCCGCAGAGATCACCTATCCGGATATGAACAGCGAATTCGCTGCTGTCGGTGATTATGCGCTCTATTCCACATGGCAGAATTCCCCATGGACGGATGCTTCCGATGAAAGCAATGTGCGCTGCACCTGCTGGCTCCCGTTCACCGAGCCGCAGCCGCTCGATGATGTGATGTTCCTCCAGCTTTATACGCCGGAATCCCTCGCGGAAAATGAAATTGCAGCCTGCGCAGAGGTCAATATGCAGGCGGAGGGAGAAGGAAAGCCGGTTCCGGTCGCCGTGACTTCCGATGACAGAGAGTTCCCGCTGTATGATGCCATGACCGGTGGCCAGCGCACCCGCAAATTCAGCTGGGGTCTGGTGCATCTCGATGATCTGGCACTCTCCGAGGACGGCAAACACATGGAATGCTTCATCCGCGTGGTACTCAATGACGATATTGAGGTCAGCGAGGGCGACACATTTGCCATCGGTCTGGACACAACGGTTTACTCCGCCGATATGGAGCATATGATCTACAACCAGTTCGAGATCACGGAAATGCAGCTTTCTGACCCGCATTCCACGGAATACCGCATCATCTTCGCAGCGCCGGAGGGCAATGTACCCTTCATGACACGCGATGAGGACGGCGGCTACTCGACACATGAAAACGATGATTTCCTCGAAAAGCAGCCGCTGCCGGACTATATGCTCTATGAGCTTTCGCTCGGAAGACTGGCCGTTCTGGACGCTGACGGAAATGTTAAAAAGGAATGCATCGGCGAGCAGGAGAACGCATCGCTCTTTAAGGTGCGCCTGAAGGATTATTCCACGGCAGACGACAAAAAGCCTGAACCGAATGATCCCTCCGAGCCGTACCCGACGATTGACGACATAGCCGAATCCCTTGACCTTTCGGCACGCGAATTTGAATTCGGTACGGTAATCGTGGACGGCTATTCGACCGATCAGGACGGCAATCCGATGATCGACATCGGCATCTATCCGAACGGCGCATTCGATTCCATCAATCTTGAGGACGGCAAAGTGCTTGCTGTGCGCGTCACGCCGGTCGGCTATGACGAGGAAGGCAACCGCTATGAAATGCACTTTGACGAATGCCAGCAGGGCGCAATGTGGTACTATACCGATCTGCAATACACGGACGGCAGCTTCCATATGCATCTTGGACTTGACCCGCGCTGCATGAAAGAAACACTGAACGAAAACGGAGAATATTACTCCGCAGGCGAACAGAGCGTGCAGACCGTTGACTGGAGAACGCTCAATATTCAGCTTTATCTGAATGCGCTGTGCATCAAAAACGGCCTGCTGTTTGCGCTCACGCCGGACGGCGGATCGTATGCAGATGAAAATGTATACGAATATCAGGTCAAAGCTGCGGATTCGATCCAGCCGTGGCAGTTCCGCTTCGGCAAGGCTGCGGTCAAGGAATAATCTGCTTACTCCGAATCCAATTCAATATGCTGAAGCACCGCACAGACTATTGTGCGGTGCTTCAGCTTTCTGCGCATGAAAAAAACGTTATCCTGCACGAAAATGCCCTGTTCAATCGTTTTATAGGTGAAGGGCGATACAGAACACGCTCTCCGCAGCGCGCTGAATACCAAACAGGAGGTGATCCGGCAGATGGAGCAGATCAGCTTTGAAGAAATTGTCACGGAGCATTATAACACCCTGCTGCGCATTGCCGTGCAGCACACCGGAAACCGCGCCGAGGCAGAGGATATTGTGCAGGACACCTTCCTCCGGCTGCTCGAAACGGGAAAGCATTTTTCCGATCATGAGCACGC